>DASUWP010000001.1:0-15009 GCA_036378335.1 Acidobacteriaceae bacterium
CTGAGAGAATCACCGCAAGCTAATAGTATTACCGAAAATGCTTTTATGTGCCAACCCTATGATACCTGATTTGCGGGACTTGGAGGGAATTTCCTCCAGTGCTCGCTAGTGAACCGTCGCTCCCGCGGCTTTTCCGTTAAGAAAAGCCGCACTTCCAGAAACTTCCCAGAACAGCGCCGAGGAAATTCTCTCTTTAGAGGGTCAAAATCGCTGCGCCGTCCTTGGTCACCGCCACCGTGTGCTCGAAATGCGCGCTCAGGCTGCCGTCCTCAGTCACCGCTGTCCAACCGTCCTTCAAAACCCTCACCGCATCCCCGCCGGCGTTGACCATGGGCTCGATGGCCAGCACCATGCCCTCGCGCAGCCGGACCCCGCGTCCCCGCTGGCCAAAGTTTGGGATCTGCGGGTCTTCGTGCATGTGGGTGCCAATGCCATGGCCGACAAACTCCTTCACCACGCTGAAACCCTCAGCTTCGACGATCTCCTGCACCGCTGCGCCAACATCGCCCAACATGGCGCCGGGGCGAACGGTTTCGATAGCGCGCGCCAGCGAGTTCTGCGTGACATCGAGCAGCCGCTGCGTCGTTGCCGCTACCTTGCCCACCGGGATGGTGATAGCTGAGTCGCCATAGTAGCCATCGATGACCGCGCCGCAATCGACCGAGAGAATGTCGCCCTCGCGCAGTACCGTTTTCGCCGACGGAATGCCGTGCACCACCTGCTCATTCAATGACGTGCAGAGCACGCAGGGAAAACCGTGATAGCCCTTGAAGGCCGGTGTGGCGCCTGCGTCCTCGATCATCTTCGCCGCCACGTTCTCCAATTCCAGCGTGGTCACACCGGGCTTCACCATGGCCCGCACCGCATGAAGCACCTCGCGCACAATCGCTCCGGCGCGGCGCATCTTTTCGACTTCCTTCGCGGTCTTGATCACGATCGCCATGGTGATTCTTTCTTCTACCGAACTCTCAGCCGTTCGACCGCCGCCAGAATGCTCTCCGTTACCATGTCGACCGAGGAGTCGCCATCCACTTCGGCATAGCGGCCTAACGCGCGGTAGTGCTCGAGCACCGGCGCTGTCTGTTCGGCATAGGCGCGCATGCGCTCGGCGAAGACTGCTTCCGTATCGTCGACCCGCTGCTCCAGCACCGTCTGATCGAAGTCGCAAACCGTATCGGCGACCGGCGGCTTCAGGTACACGTTATAGATGCGCTTGCAGACCGGGCAGCTTCGCCGGCCGGTGATGCGCAGCAGCAGTTGCTGCTCATTTACCCGCAAACTGACGGCGATCACGGGCAGACTGTTGCGAGTGGAGGCCAGGTATCCGTCAAGCCAGTCGGCCTGCACTAACGTGCGTGGAAAGCCGTCCAGGATATAGCCGTGCACCGTGTCCCGCTCTTCCAGCCGCGCGGCGACCATGTCGTTTACCAGCGCGTCTGAAACCAATTTGCCGGCTGCCATGCGCGCCAGATCATCCTCGTGCAGCTTGCCTTCGCGCAGCAGGCGATCGGCGATGGCACTGGGCTGCACGTCGCGGTTGCGGATCTCGCGCAGCAGGTCGCCGGTCGAGATCTGAGGGATGCTCCAGGCCGCCATGATGGCCTTCGCCTGCGTGCCCTTGCCGACGCCGGGCGCTCCCAGAAGGAGGACTGGACCGGGCAAAAACTCCGTGCGCAGCTGCACTCCCGCCGAGGCCAACGCCGCGTGTCCCGCTACCACGCGCGGCGTCCGCGCACCCGGCCGCTCCGTGGAGAGAAGCCCTCATAGTGCCGCATGATGAGCTGCGATTCGACCTGGTTCACCGTGTCCATGGCAACGCCGACCACGATCAGCAAGGAGGTGCCGCCGAAGTAGAAGTTCAGCCCCAGACCATGGGTCATCCAGGTCGGCATCTTCTCGAAGAACGAACCCACCAACCATAAATTTTCGAGATGGATACCGTTGATCATGATCTGCGGAATCAGCCAGACCACGATCAGATAGATCGCGCCCACCAGCGTGATGCGGGTCAGGATGTCGTTGATGTAATCCGAGGTGCGGCGGCCTGGCCGGATGCCGGGGATGAAGCCGCCATACTTGCGCATGTTGTCGGCAATATCGTCCGGCCGAAAAACGATCGAGATGTAGAAGTAGGCGAAGAAGACAATCGCCACCATCGACAGCAGCTCATACCAGGGCTCGCCGGCACGCAGCGCATCGAAAATGCGATTCAGTGCGGGATGGCTACGCACGAAATTTGAACTCGCAAACAACATCGGCGCGGAGAGGATAGAGCTGGCGAAGATGATAGGCATGACTCCGCCGGAGTTCACCTTGAGCGGCAGGTGCGTGGACTGGCCCCCCATCAGGCGCCGTCCGACGATGCGCTTGGCATATTGCACCGGGATGCGGCGTTCGGAACGCTCGACATAGACGATGAACGCAACTACCGCGATCATGCCGCCGATGAGTATTGCCAGCGCAGGAACCGTGAAGGCGCCGAAGGCCTGGGTCTTGGCTTTCTCGATCAGGTCCACGATACCGCGCGGCAGCCCATCGACGATGCCCGCGAAGATCAGCAGGCTCATACCGTTGCCGACGCCCCTGTCAGTGATCTGCTCGCCCAGCCACATGACGAAGGTCGTGCCGGCGGTAAGAGTGAGCACCGTCATGGCGATGAAGCCCGGCCCAGGATTGAGCACATACGACTGCCCGCCGCCACTGCTGTGCGAAAGCGTGAGCGCAATGGCGAACGATTGCACGATGCCGAGCACCACCGTCATGTACCGCGTCCACTGCGTGATCTTGCGGCGGCCGATCTCGCCTTCCTTCTGCAGCTTGGCGAGCGGCTCGTAAACCACGGTCAACAGCTGGAAGATGATCGATGCGGTGATGTAGGGCATGATGCCCAGAGCGAAGACCGTAAGCCGGCGCAGATTGCCGCCACTGAACAGGTCGACCAGCCCCAGGGCGGAGCCGCTTTGGGAGTCAAAGAACGACTCCAGCGCCTTGGTGTCGACGCCCGGCGTCGGGATGTGTGCGCCAAGACGGTAGACCGCCAGCATGCCCAGCGTGAACAGCAGGCGATTGCGGAGGTCCGGGATACGGAAGATATTCGAAAACTTTTCCAACATAAAGGGCTGCGCTCTTCTACGTTGCTTACGCCGGGGATACTTACGACTGGGAGGAAGCGCCGCCCAGTACGACAATCTTGCCGCCGGCGCGCTCGATCTTTTCCTGCGCCGACTTGGAAAACTTGTGTGCGTGCACGGTAATGGCGGTCTTGAGTTCGCCATTGCCGAGGATCTTCAGCAGACCCTTCTTCTTGGTCAGCCCAAGCGCGGCCAGTTTTTCGAGCGTCAACTCGGTTTCGTTGACATCGGCGAGGCTGCCCAGGTTGAGTACGTTGTACTCGGTACGAAAGATGTTGGTGAAGCCGCGCTTGGGCAGACGGCGGTGCAGCGGCATCTGGCCGCCTTCAAAGCCGCGCATCAGGCTTGAACCGGAGCGAGAGCCCTGTCCCTTGTGACCACGGGTCGATGTTTTGCCCATGCCCGAGCCCATACCGCGGCCCACGCGCTTGCGATTGGTGTTCGCCTTCTTCGGCGCACGCAGATTGGAGAGATTCGTTGCCATGTATTCCTCGCTCAACGCCGGCCACTGCAGCCGACTCGCATGTGTCATTGTATTTGGTCTTGCTTACTCGCTTATTCGACGATACGCACCAGATGCGGAATGGCCTTGACCATGCCGCGGATCGACGGGCTGTCCTCGCGCTCGACGATCTGGTTCAACCGGGTGAAGCCCAGGCCCTTGACGACCTTCTTGTGCTTCTCCGGCGTCGCAATCTTCGAGCGGTAGTATTCGATCAGCAGTGTCTTCTTTGCCTCTGCCATGACTATAGCTCCTCTACCTGCTTACCGCGCAGCGCTGCTACATCGGCCTTGTCCCGCAACTGGGTCAGCGCATCGAACGTTGCCTTGATCACGTTGTGCGGGTTGGCCGTGCCCAGGCTCTTGGTCAGCACATTCTGCACTCCGGCCGAAGTCATCACCGCGCGCACTGCGCCGCCTGCGATCACGCCCGTACCTTCCGGCGCCGGCTTCAGCAGCACCTGGCCGGAGCCGTAGCGGCCCAGCACCTGGTGCGGAATCGAGGTGTCGGTCAGGTGCACATGCACCAGATTCTTCTTGGCGCTTTCGATGCCTTTGCGAATCGCCTGGGGCACCTCCTTCGCCTTGCCGGAACCGTAGCCAACGACACCGGCACCCGGGTCGCCCACCACCACCAGTGCCGCGAACGACATGTTCTTGCCGCCCTTGACCACCTTGGTGACGCGGTTGATCGCGACGACCTGGTCCTTCAGGTTGTAGTGCCCGGCATCGATCTTCTTCTTCAGCATTGCCATCCGTCTGTTTCCTTCCGAGCGCCAGGCGCCCATAACCCTCGTGCTAGAACTCGAGACCCGCTTCGCGCGCGGCATCGGCCAGCGCCTTGATGCGTCCGTGGTAGAGATAGCCTCCGCGGTCGAAGACCACCTTCTTGACGCCCTTCTCCCTGGCGCGCTCCGCCACCAGCTTGCCGACTTCCTTCGCGGCCGCCACATTGCCGCCGGTCTTCAGCTTGGCCGCCTTGGTCGACGCCGATACCAGCGTCACGCCCGATGCGTCGTCGATCACCTGCGCGTAGATGTGGTTCAGCGAGCGATAGACATTCAGCCGTGGCCGCTCTGCCGTACCCTGCATCTTCTGCCGGATGCGCGCATGCACGCGTTGCCGGATCGTGTTTCTCTGTCTCTGCGGAATCATCGTCTCGTCTTCTTCCTAGTAGCGGGACCGCCCTGCGGCCCCGTTCGGTTGTTTAGCTGCGATTACTTGGCGCCCGTCTTGCCGACCTTCTTCTTCAGCTTCTCGTCGGTGTAGCGCACGCCCTTGTTCTTGTATGGATCCGGCTTGCGTAGTGAACGCATGTCTGCCGCCACCTGGCCCACCTTCTGCCGGTCGATGCCGGTGATGGTGACCTTGGTCTGCTTCGGATCGACGGAGGCCTCGATGCCGGTAGGCAGCGGGAACTCGATCGGATGCGAATAGCCGAGCGTGAACACTACCATGCCCTTGCCCTTCATCTCGGCGCGGTAGCCGATGCCGACGATATCCAGTTCCTTCGTCCAGCCCTTGGTAACGCCCTCGACCGCGTTGTACAGCAGAGCGCGCGTGAGCCCATGCAGCGGGGCGAGTGTGTCGTCCCGGCGCGCAGCAATCATGTGCCCGTCTTTGTCTTCGAGCGTGATGCCCTCCGGCAGCGGCGCCTTCAGCTTGCCCTTGGGACCCTCGACCAAAACCTCTTTGCCCTGCACGGTGTACTTCACACCTTTGGGGAGAGCGATGGGCTGTTTTCCAATGCGTGACATCTCTTTAATCCTTCATCAGCTTGCGAGTCCCGGGAGAGCTAGTAGCTTCTTCCGTTCCACTGCAGCCCTTTACTACTCACGACAGCCGAGAGCTGCCTTGATCCGGGAGCAACTCTTCTTGTCCCTATTCCTTGATTCCTATTTCCTGCCGTTACCAGACTTCGCAGAGAATCTCGCCGCCGACACCCTCACGGCGTGCCTGGCGTCCGGTCATCACGCCGCGCGGCGTGGTTAGGATATTGATGCCCAGCCCGCCCTGCACACGGCGGATCTCGTCGCGGCCGACGTACACCCGGCAGCCGGGACGCGAAACGCGCTGCAGATCGCGGATCGCGGCCTCGTTGTTCGTACCGTATTTCAGATAGACCCGCAGGACCTGGCGACCTTCTTCCTCGGTGGCCTTGTAGTTGGCGATGTAGCCCTCTTCCTTCAGAATGCGGGCAATCTCCGCCTTCAGCTTCGAGGCGGGGACGTCCAGCTTCTGGTGGCGAGCGCGGATCGCGTTGCGGATGCGTGCCAGAAAATCGGCGACTGGGTCGGTAAAGCTCATGCTCTCTCCTTCATCCTCCGTTCGCTCCGGGCCATGTATCGATCAGATCCAGAGAACCAGCGAAGATGGTGTGGCTGCCGTGCTCGGCACGTCCAGCGCGTTAACGTACGTCGTGCGTCCTACCGGGACTTCACAATTACCAGGACGATTTCACAACACCCGGAATCTCGCCGCGCAGGGCAAGACCGCGGAAGCATAGACGGCAGACACCGAACTTGCGCAGAAATGCGCGCGGCCGGCCGCACAGCTTGCAGCGGTTGTGCTTGCGCGAGGAAAACTTCGGCTTCCTGGCGTCCTTGACACGTTTTGCAGTGGTCGACATTCTGTCTTAATTCCTCGTATCCTTCTTCCGCTTTTTGGCTTCCGCTTTTCGGCGCTTACGCTGCGGCCGTGCGGAATGGCATACCGAACTGCCGCAGCAGCGCGCGTGCCTGGTTGTCGTCCTTCGCCGTCGTGACGATGGTGATGTTCATGCCCTTCAGCTTCTCCACCCGGGCGTAATCGATCTCCGGGAAGATGAGCTGATCGCGGATGCCCAGCGTGTAATTGCCGCGTCCGTCAAAGCTCTTGGTCGAGACACCCCGAAAGTCGCGCACGCGCGGCAGCGCGATCGCGATCAGGCGGTCCAAGAACTCGTACATTTTGTCACCGCGCAGCGTGACCATGGCGCCGATCGGCATGCCCTCGCGCACCTTGAAGGCGGCAATCGACTTCTTCGCCTTGGTGGCCACCGGCTTCTGACCGGCAATCGACGTCAGGTCAGCCACCAGCGGATCGAGCATCTTGGGGTTCTGCGTTGCTTCGCCCAGCCCCATGTTGAGCACAATCTTTTCCAGCCGCGGCACCGCCATCGAGTTCTTCAAGCCCAGCTCCTTCTGGAGCGCCGGCCGGATCTCTTTCTGATACTTCTCACGCAGTCGTGTTGCCATCGTCTCGTCTCTCTGCTCTCTGCCACGGTCCCGGAGTGGAAGGATCCGTATACCGTTACGTAGCCTGTTACAATTTCGTCCTTACTTCTTGCCCTTGGGCGCAATGGCCTGCCCGCACTTCTTGCAGACCCGGACCTTGGTATCGCCTTCGAACTTGTATCCCACGCGCGTCGGCCCGCAGCTTGAGCAGACCAGCATCACATTCGAGATCTGGATCGGTGACTCCTGCTCGGCGATGCCGCCCTTGATGTTGCGCTGCGGATTCGGCCGCACATTCTTCTTCACCACGCGCACATGCTCGACCAGCAGCTTGCCCTTCTCCGGCATTACGTGCAGCACGCGGCCCTTCTTGCCCTTGTCCGTGCCGGTGATCACCATCACCGTGTCATTGCGCTGAATCTTCAATCCTGCCATCTCATCTCTCCCACCTCGCTGCCTACCCCGCGCCTTAAAGGACCTCGGGGGCCAGCGACACAATCTTCAGAAACTTCTTCTCGCGCAGTTCACGGGCCACCGGACCGAAGACGCGCGTGCCCACCGGCTCGCCTGCTTCGTTGATCAGCACCGCGGCGTTCTGGTCGAAGCGGATATAGGTGCCGTCGCGACGCCGTGCTTCCTTGCGCAACCGCACCACAACTGCCCTGACCACTTTGCCCTTCTTCACCTGACCGTCAGGCGAGGCTTCCTTCACCGCGGCCGTGATCACGTCGCCCAGGCCAGCCTTCTTGCCGCTGGCTCCGCCGAGCGGCAGGATCATCTGCAGCTTGCGCGCGCCGGAGTTGTCGGCGACCTCGAGCATGGATCTCATCTGCACTGCCATCGTTCTTGTCTCCGTTTCCTGCCCTAAACCCTAAAGCCAAATCTGCTGCAGAAAGTTAAACCGTCAACTCCGGCGCGGCTGCCGCTTCCGCGGCCTGCACCTGCGCCAGCGCAGAGCGCCGCAGAATTTCCTGCAACTGCCAGCGCTTCAGCTTGCTCAGCGGACGCGTTTCGCGAATGCGCACCATATCGCCCACGCGCGCCGTATTTTGCTCATCGTGCGCGTAGAACTTCTTTGTCGATCGCACCCTCCGCTTGTACTTTGGGTGGGCCTTACGCATTTCGACTTCGACCACGATGGTCTTCTGCATCTTGGTCGAGACCACGTGACCTACCTTCTCGTTGCGGCGCTCGGTCGCGGCCAGCTGCTCGTTCGTCATTACCTGTTCGCTCATCGCTTACCGAGCCTCCTTCTTCTTAGAAGTCTTGTTCGCCGCGACTTTCTTCTTCGCGACTGCCTTCTTCACAACCTTCTTGGCCGCAGCCTTCTTGGTCCGCTTCGCCGCCGTCTTCTTCGCCGCGGGGGCAGCCTCGGATTGACCATGCAGCGCCGCATTCAGCCCCAGTTCGCGCTCACGTGTGATGGTCTTGATGCGCGCGACATCTTTCCTCAGGCCGCGCAGCTTCTTCACGCCTTCGGTCTGCCCCAGGCGCATCTGAAAGCGCAGCCGGAACAGCTGCTCGGAGGCTTGCTGCTCCTCGTGCTTCAGCTCCTGCGGGGCGAGGTTACGAATCTTGTCCAGTTCCATCTCGTCTTCTCTTCCGGGCCGCTCTCAGCGGGCGGGCCCTTCTTCATCTCTTCCGCAGCCAACCCTTCCGGTGCCGCGAAGTTCATTTCGATTTACTTCTTTACCGCCGCCGTCACCACCACGTCGTGACGCATCACGAAGCGGGTCTTCAGCGGGAGCTTGTGTGCCGCCAGCCGCATCGCTTCCTGCGCGACGTCCGGGGAAACACCTTCCATCTCAAACAGCACCTTGCCCGGCCGCACCACAGCAACCCAGTGGTCCGGCGCGCCTTTGCCCTTGCCCATACGGGTTTCGGCCGGCTTCTTGGTCACCGGCTTATCGGGGAACAGACGCAGCCAGATCTTGCCGCCGCGCTTGATGAAGCGGGTCATCGCGACACGGCTCGCCTCAATCTGGCGGTCCGTGATGTAGCCGCACTCCATCACCTTCAATCCGTAAACCCCAAACGAAAGCTCAGAGCCGCGCCATGCCTTGCCCTTCATGCGTCCGCGCTGCTGCTTCCGGTACTTCACTTTCTTCGGCATCAACATAAGAAAAACCTCAGCCGCCAGCCTCTAGCTGCTAGCTCGTAAACTTCCCACCCACCGGTACCTCATCCAGCTAGTAGCTGGAGGCTCGTCCTAAAATACCGAGCTGCCGATCTCCTTCGGCTGGCGGCGCCGCTGCTCATACACATCGCCGCGATAGATCCACACCTTTACACCGATCACGCCATAGGTCGTGCGCGCTTCGGCAAAACCGTAGTCAATATCCGCGCGCAGTGTATGCAGCGGAAGGCGCCCCTGCAGATACCACTCGGAGCGCGCGATCTCATTGCCGTTCAACCGACCCGAAACACGAACTTTGATGCCCTTGCAGCCGAAACGCAGTGCCGAATCGACCGCCATGCGCATGACCCGCCGGAATCCAGAGCGCTTCTCGAGCTTCAGCGCAATACTCTCGGCCACCAACTGGGCGTCGAGCTCCGGCTTGTTCACCTCGACGATGTCGATGGTGACATCGCGCTTGGTGCGGTCCTGGATCTCAGCCTTCAGCTTGTCGATCTCCGCACCCTTGCGCCCGATCACGATGCCGGGACGCGCAGTGCGGATGATGAGCCGCAGCTTCTTGCCTGGCCGTTCGACTTCCACCGAGCTCACGCCGGCCAGCTTCAGCTTCTCCTTCAGCTCACGCTTCAGCTGAACGTCTTCAATCAGGAGCTTGTCGTAGTCGCGCACTACAAACCAGCGCGACCGCCACGGCTTGTTCACACCCAGCCGGAATCCATAAGGATGGACTTTCTGTCCCATACGCTTCCTTTACTTGCCCGCCTTCGCGGACTTGGTTCCTTTGGCGGCGACTCTCTTCGCCGGCGATTTTTTCGGAGCCGTCTTCTTCGCAACCGGCTTGGCGGACTTCTTCTGCGACTTCTTACCCTTGGCCGCACTCTCGACCGCGGGCTCAGCCGTGGTCACCAGACCCGCCGCCTTGCGCTCGGCCACCGCGATCACGATGTGCGACATGCGCCGCTGATAGCGGAAGGCTCGGCCTTGCGGAGCTGGCCGGATGCGCTTCATGCGCGGCCCGTCATTCGCCAGCGCCTGCTTGACGTAGAGGTTATCCACATCCACGTCCAAACCCTGTTCCTGGCTTAGATAGTTCGCGTTCTGAACCGCCGAACGCAGCACCTTCTCCACCAGCGGCGCGACACCCTTCTTGGTGAAGGCCACGGTCTGCAGCGCTTCGCCCACGCGGCGGCCCTTGATCAGATCGAGCACCAGCCGCGCCTTCTGCGGCGACACGCGCTGGTAGCGCGCCTCAGCTCGAAATTCCTGTGTCTCTTGCATACCTTCGCCTTCCCTGCCTTCGATCTTCGGTCCGTGCGCTTACCGCGGTTTCGCCGTGCTTTCGGCAGCCTTCGCCGAGTGGCCTTTGAAGGTCCGCGTTGCCGCGAACTCGCCCAGCTTGTGGCCCACCATGTTTTCCGTCACATAGACTGGGATGAACTTGCGCCCGTTGTGCACCCCGATGGTGTGTCCCACCATGTCCGGGTGAATCGTCGAGCGGCGCGACCAGGTGCGCACCAGCTTCTTGTCATTCGCCTGGTTCATCGTGTCGATCTTCACCATCAGGTGGGTGTCGATGAACGGGCCCTTCTTGGTGGAACGTGCCATCGTTATCTCCTGCTACTTGCTTCTGCGGCCGACGATGAATGCGTCGGTACGCTTGTTGTTCCGTGTCTTGTAGCCACGCGTCGGCTGGCCCCACGGCGTCACCGGATGACGGCCGCCCGACGTCTTGCCCTCGCCGCCGCCGTGCGGGTGATCGACCGGGTTCATCGAGACGCCGCGGTTGGTCGGGCGGATGCCCTTCCAACGGTTGCGGCCCGCTTTGCCGATGGCCACGTTCTCATGATCGGTATTGCCGACCTGGCCGACCGTCGCCATGCACTCGACCAGCACGCGCCGGGTCTCGCCCGAAGGCAGCTTGAGCAGCGCGTAGTCGCCTTCCTTCGCCACCAACTGTGCCTGTCCGCCCGCCGAGCGCACCATCTGGGCGCCTTTGCCCGGCCGCAGCTCGACGTTGTGTACGGTCGTGCCGGCAGGAATGCTCTTGAGCGGCAGCGCATTGCCCACCAGGATGTCCGCATCCGGACCGCTCATCACCGTCTGGCCGACCTTCAAGCCAACCGGCTGGATGATGTAGCGCTTCTCGCCGTCCGCGTAGTGGATCAGCGCGATGCGCGAGGAGCGGTTAGGATCGTATTCGATCGTCGCCACCTTGCCCGGCACGCCGAACTTCTCGCGCTTGAAATCGATCAGGCGCAGCTTCTGCTTGTGGCCGCCGCCGTGGTGCCGCATGGTCATGTCGCCGGAGTTGCGGCGTCCGCCGGTGCGCTGCTTGGATACCAGCAGCGGCTTGTGCGGCTTGTCGGTCGTGATGTCGTCGTTCACCAGCGTCGTCTGGAACCGCAACGTCGGGGTGATCGGTCGAAATGTCTTAATCGGCATCGTTTTAGCTCTTTGCTTCCAGCGGCATGTCGATCGCCGCTTGCTGTCGCTCTCGCTACTCAACTTCCCCCAAGGGAAGAATGCATCACTACATCGGTTACAGATTGTTCACGTAGTCCGGCATCTTCTCGCCAGCCTTCAGGCGCACATACGCCTTCTTCCAGTCCGGCCGGAAGCCGGTGAACTTGCCCCGGCGGCGCTCCTTTCCGGCAAAGTTCGCTGTCCGCACGCTGTTCACCTTCACCTTGAACAGCGACTCGACCGCCTGCTTCACCTCGGTCTTGGTCGCGGCCTCAGCCACTTCAAAGACCAGCGTGCCTTCGGTTTCCTTCACGCCCATGCCCTTCTCGGTAATCAGGGCGCGGCGAATTACGGTATAGGTCGTCGGCATTTAGGCCACCTCCGCCTGCGCGCGAGCGCGCTGTTTGCGCTTGGAAATCGTCTTCATCAGCGTCTCCTGCATCTGCTCGATGGCCGCGCGCGAAAAGATTGCGCGGTCGTAGCGCAGCAGGTCGTAGGGGTGGACCTCGTTGTTGAGCAAGAGCTCCACACCTTCGAGGTTGCGCACACCGAGGATCAGGGACGGGCTCAGCGACTGCGAGTTCTCGACAATCAGCGCCGTGCGCTTCGCATCGAGAGCATTCAGTGCCGCGCGGTAGGCCTTGGTCTTCGACTCGCCCAGCGAAAGATTCTCAATCACCGTCAGCTTGCCGTCCGAGAGCTTTGCCGCCAGCGCTGCGCGCAGCGCGCCCAGCAGCTTCTTCTTCGGGAAAGCGTAATCGTAGGAGCGGGGCTGCGGTCCATGCACTGTGCCGCCATGCCGCCAAAGCGGCGAGCGCACCGAGCCCACGCGGGCGCGGCCTGTGCCCTTCTGCTTCCAAAGCTTCTTGCCCGAACCGGAGACCAGCTTGCGGTTCTTCGTCGCGTGCGTGCCCTGGCGCAGTGCGGCGCGGTAGTGCTTCACCGCTTCCCACAACAGGGCCTCGTTCACCTCGGCCGGAGCGAAGATCTCCTCAGCCAGCTCCAGCGAGCCGACCTTCTTTCCGCCAAGATCCAGTACGTCAATGTTTGCCATCGTCTTCTCTTCTTCTTCGAGCGTCTTCCGACCTCGGCACCTACTTCTTCTTGCCCGCCGACGCCTTCTTCGACGCCTTCAGCGGATCGACCGTGGTCGCACCGGCAAAGCCGCGGCGTTCGCGCGGCGGAGCCTTCGCCTTCGATATCAGCACATATCCATCACGCGGACCCGGCACGGCACCTTCCACCATCAGCAGGTTCTCTTCCAGATCAATGCCTCGGATGCGCAGGTTGCGTACGGTCACCTGATCCACGCCGTAATGCCCCGGCATACGCTGCCCGGGAAACACGCGCGAGGGAAACGACGATGCACCGATCGAGCCCTGCACCTGAAACATGTGGCCGTGTGCCTTGGGTCCGCCGCCGAACTTGTGACGCCGTACCACACCCGCAAAGCCCCGACCCTTACTCGTGCCGATGACATCGACATACTTGTTGTCCGAGAAGATATCGACCAGCACGCGGTCGCCAGCCTTCAGCCCATTCCCGTTCGTGGCCGCGCTCTCGCCCTCGGCTCCATCGCCGCCATCGCCTTTGATCGGCGCTGCTTCCAGGGCAACCTCGCGCATCAGCTTGACTGGCGGCACATTCGACTTGCCGAAGTGTCCCGCCATCGGCTTGTTCACCTTCGAGCTCTTCACGAACTCCACCAGGCCGATCTGCGCGGCTTCGTAGCCGTCCTTGGCCAGCGTCTTCAGTTGCGTGATCACGCACGGACCGGCCTGCAGTACGGTGATGGGGTGTACCTCACCCTTCTCATCGAACACCTGCGTCATGCCGATCTTTTTGCCCAGAATTCCTGTGACTGCCATCTCGTCTTTCCTCTCCCCATCATGCCCAACCTGATATCAGCCGGCACTGTAGGCACCGCTCTTACTTCGCCGCTGTGGCTTTCTCTTCGCGCACCTTGATCTCGACGTCGACGCCGGCCGGCAGGTCGAGCTTCATCAGCGCGTCCACCGTCTGCTGCGTCGGCTCAAGAATGTCGATCAGCCGCTTGTGCGTGCGGATCTCGAAGGCCTCACGCGACTTCTTGTCCACGTGCGGCGAACGCAGCACGCAATACTTGTTCTTCACTGTCGGCAACGGAATCGGACCCGCTACCTGCGCGCCGGTGCGCTTCGCCGTCTCCACAATCTCGCCCGTCGAGGTGTCGAGTACGCGGTAGTCATATGCCTTCAGCCGGATTCGGATTCTTTGTCCAACCATTTTGCTTTTTCTCTTCCGCGAACCGGCAGCTTGCGCCACCGGCCCCGCTTGCTGTTCTGTCTACGCGCGCGTCAGCGCGCCGTTGCCCGACCCGGCAAGGGTCACTTGATGATGTCGGTAATGGTGCCTGCGCCGACGGTGCGGCCGCCTTCGCGGATGGCGAACCGGAGACCCTTCTCCATCGCCACCGGTGTGTGCAGCTCGATCTCCAACGCAATGTTGTCGCCCGGCATCACCATCTCGGTGCCCTCCGGCAGCTTCGCCGTGCCCGTCACGTCGGTCGTGCGGAAGTAGAACTGCGGACGATAGCCGTTGAAGAACGGTGTATGACGGCCACCCTCTTCCTTCGACAGCACGTAGATCTCGCCCTTGAACTTGGTGTGCGGCGTGATCGAGCCCGGCTTCGCCAGAACCATCCCGCGCTCCACATCTTCCTTCGCGATGCCGCGCAAGAGAAGTCCCGCATTATCGCCCGCGCGGCCTTCGTCCAGCTGCTTCTTGAACATCTCGACGCCGGTGACCACCGTCTTGCGCGTCTCCCGGAAGCCCACGATCTCCGCCTCTTCGCCCACCTTCACCTGACCACGCTCGATACGGCCGGTCACCACCGTGCCGCGACCCGAGATGGAGAAGATGTCTTCGATCGGCATCAGGAACGGCTGATCGATCGCGCGCTCCGGCAGCGGCACATTCTTGTCCACCGCCTCCATCAGCTCGTCGATCTTCGCCTCCCACTGCGCCTCGCCGTTCAACCCGCCCAATGCACTGCCGCGGATCACCGGCACATCGTCGCCCGGGAAGTTGTACTTCGAGAGCAGCTCGCGTACTTCCATCTCCACCAGGTCCGTCAGCTCCGGATCTTCCACCGCATCGCACTTGTTCAGAAACACCACGATGTAGGGCACGCCCACCTGGCGCGCCAACAGCACGTGCTCCTTGGTCTGCGGCATCGGACCATCGGTCGCGGCAACCACCAGGATCGCGCCATCCATCTGCGCCGCGCCGGTGATCATGTTCTTGATGTAGTCGGCGTGACCCGGGCAGTCCACGTGCGCGTAGTGACGGTTCGCCGTCTCGTACTCCACGTGCGCAGTCGCAATCGTGATGCCGCGCTCCCGCTCTTCCGGCGCATTGTCGATCGTGTCAAAGCTGCGAAACTTGTTGTTCGGATTGTGCTTCGACAACACCTTCGTGATCGCCGCCGTCAACGTCGTCTTCCCGTGATCAATATGCCCAATCGTCCCCACATTCACATGCGGCTTGGAACGGTCAAACTTCTCCTTCGCCATCTCAATTC
>DASUWP010000002.1:0-25629 GCA_036378335.1 Acidobacteriaceae bacterium
TGGGGGGTTCGACGGATGGGCGTATCCCGCGTTTGCGCAGATGCGCGATGCGGCAAAGGGAGAGGCAGACCTAATCGCGATTTCGTATGCCCAGCGAACGGATGTGACGTACAAGACCGATCAGGAAATGGAGAAGGCGAATTTGCAGTATGTCTCCGGGTCGATGTTTGACATCTTCGGGCTGCAGCCGGCGCTCGGACGATTGCTGACCACGAACGACGATCGGCACCCCCGGGCAGAACCGTACGCTCTGATCTCGTATGACTACTGGAGCCGGCGCTTCGCGCGCGACCCTCACGTCATCGGGCGCACGCTCCACATTGGCGACAACACATTCGAGATAGTTGGCGTTTGCGAGAAAAGGTTCACCGGCACCGAACCGGGAACGTTCGTAGACATCTTCGTGCCGGCGATGATGAACCGGAGCGTTACGCGATCCGATTCGACCTGGATCCGAACGCTCGTGGTTTTGAATCCAAGTGTCGCGGCGGAGCCGCTTCGCCAGAAGCTGGCCGCCATCAGCCGCGCCTTCGAAGCGAAACGATTGAGTGGGGAAACCGGGCTGTCCAAGGAGACGTTGCAGAATGTCCTCGCCAATCAAGTCCTGATGGAGCCCTCGCCCATAGGCGTCTCCGAGCTGCAGCAGGACTACCAGCGTGCGCTGGCCGCGCTGGGCGCGCTGGTGCTGATGGTTCTGCTGATCGCATGCACAAATGTGGCCAACCTGATGACCGCGCAGGCTGCAGCGAGAGCGCGGGAGATGGCGCTGCGCGTTTCGATTGGCGCGGGGCGAGGACGGCTGGTGCAGATGGTGCTGGTGGAGAGTGCGATGCTCGGCCTTCTGGCGGCGGCGTGTGGAGCGGTATTTGCGTGGTGGTCTGCGCCATTTGTCGTCAGCATGATCAACCCCGCAGACAATCCGGCGCGTTTAGCTCTGCCTGCGGATTGGCGGGTTCTGGGATTCGCAACGGCGCTAACCGTGATCGTGGTCCTGCTCTTCGGTTTTTTGCCGGCCCTGCGCGCGTCCTCGGTACAGCCCGCGAGCGTGCTCAAAGGCGGCGACGATCCACATTCGCGGCGGCGCCTGATGCAAGGTATGGTTGCCGTGCAGGTGGCGTTTTGCTTTGTTGTCCTGTTCCTTGCCGGCCTATTTGTCGCGACCTTTCAGCGGCTCTCTTCGGAGCCAATGGGCTTCTCTGCGGAACGCCTGCTGGTGATGGAAACGACAAGCCGGCCCGAGCATCCATCCGTTGCCTGGGACCAGGTGGCCGATCATCTGCGCAAGATGCCCGGTGTGGAGCGGGTGGCCGAGGCGAGTATGCCGTTGCTGGAAGGAGATAGCTGGAATAGCTCCATCTCGATCAACGGAGGAGCGCCGAGCGTCGATCTCGCCTACTTCCTGAATGTCTCGCCGGGCTGGCTGGAGACCATGAAGATACCGCTTCTCGACGGGCGGGACTTCCGAAACAGCGATGCGTATCCGAACGTTGCGCTCGTCAACGAGACCTTCGCGAGGAAGTTTCTGAATAGCGAACATCCGGTTGGGAGGTTCTTCGAGAAGGCATCCGACGAAGGAAAGCTCGATCGCATGCAGGTCGTGGGTCTCGTCCGGGATGCGTTTTACCAGGATGTTCACACGCCCATATTGCCTGTGGTTTATGTTCCGCTTCACTCGATCGGCACAGGGGGTGGCCTACGACCGTTGGGTGAGGAGACTTTCATCGTGCGCACCTCGGCGAAGAACCCATTAGCGCTCACCTCAACGCTGCGCCAGGCAGTGCCGAGTGTGAGCGCGCAGTTCCATGTCTCCAATATTCGGACGCAGCGGGAGATCGATGAGGCGCAGACGATTCGCGAGCGGCTGCTGGCGATGCTGGCGTTCTTCTTCGGCTCAGTCGCGTTGCTGCTTGCCGGTGTCGGCCTTTATGGAGTACTCAATTATTCCCTGCTGCAGCGCGAGCGGGAGTTCGGCATCCGGCTTGCGCTGGGAGCGAAAATTGGTCATATCGCGCGTGAGGTGACGGCGGGTATCTTCTCTGCTGTCTGCATTGGAACCGCTATCGGGCTTGGGCTGGGGATGGCCTCGACGCGGTACATCGCGTCTCTGCTGTATCAGGTGAAAGCGACAGACCTGGGCCCACTGGCGTTCCCGGCGCTGATCATTCTTGCGACTGCGCTGCTCACGGCGGTGCCAGCCGTCCTTCGCGCATTGCGCATCGATCCGGTGGCGATGTTGCGGGCTGAATAACAACTGAGCGCCAAAGCTCGTGCGCTAGTGAATTGCGGCTGCCGGTTGGCTGGGTTCGAACCAGTAGGTCGATCGGCTTCTGACCAAAGCATCGGGCATTCCGCGAACAGACACGTGAAGCGCGTGATAGCCGGCGGCTGGTTTGCCCTGGGGCCGAAAACTCAGCAGGTAGAAGTTGTGGACCTGGTTTGCCACATGGCCGAGTGCCTGGTCGAAGCCTTTTCGCGTACTGAAGTTGAGATATTCGCCGCCAGAGAGGGTTGCGAGTTCTGAAGCCGCGTTGTCCCGCATGCCGTTGATAGCCATGAAGAGCAAAGGCAGGAGATCCATGGTGCCGGTGCTTCCTCCACCCGCATCGGATTTGAGCTGGCTCATGAACTCATCGCGCGCGGGCGAGTAGCTCACGGCGTTGACTACGGTGTTGGTCCGGCCCAGTTCTTCGATCACTTCCTGAGCGGTCGCGTGGCTGCCGTGATCACGCGTTTCGCTGATGAGCAGGATGACGGGGCGGTAGTGGTTCTCGCGCTCTCCCAGCATTTCCGCTGCCTGTTCGACTGCGTCGAGGGTCGCGGCACCTGCCTCGTTGCACGGCTTGATGGCGGAGATGCCCGCGCTGATCTTCTCCGGATCGGAGGTGAAATGGCGGAGCACCGATGACTTTGAGCCATAGCTCATAACCGCCACCTCGCGCGGGGCGGCGCCGGTGATGGCATCGATCATGGTGTTAAGGCCGCTCAATTTTGCCGATTCCAGACCAGCGGCGCGGCTGCACTGGACGACGACCACGAGCGAGAGACCGGTTTGCTCGGGAGCTTCTTCCAGGCGGACCTGCTGCGGTATGCCATTGTCGGTGACGACGAACTGGCTGCGGTGGAGGCCGTAGATGATGTCGCCCTGCGCGGTTGTGACCTGCGTGGGCACGCTTACCAGATTCGATTGCGTGGAGAAGCTGTAGGGATTCTGGTTTTGCGCCCGGAGCGCGAGAACAAGTGTGGAAAGAGCCAGCACACCGAAGGAGCCGAGTCTCCCCATGCGGGCCAGTATAGTTGGCCGGAATGCTCAATTTGCGAGATGAAACGCGAGTTGCCGGGCCTTCGGGCACTGAGGCAGTCGCGCCGTTTATCCTGAAGGAGCATGCATCGTTTCATCATTTTTTTAGGGATTGGGCTGGTGGCTGCTTCCCTGTCCTGCATCGCCTCCGCACAGATCGTTCCGCAGTCGAAGGGCGCTTCCACTGGCTTCGGGAGCACGGCTTGGAATCCGTGGGAGGCCGAGCATAGCGGCACCGATCAGCCATTGCGAGGCATTCATGCCGTAGGCAACGGCGTGGCATGGGCGAGCGGCGCGCGGGGGACGGTGCTGCGGACCGAGGACTCCGGCTATGTGTGGCAGCGATGTGCGATGCCGGAGGGCGCGGAGAAGCTTGATTTTCGCGCCATCTGGGCCTGGGACGCGCAGACGGCGATCGTGATGTCGTCCGGGCCGGGTGACCAGAGCCGGCTCTATAAGACTTCCGACGGCTGCGCGCACTGGATGGCGCTGGCGACGAACAAGGACGCGAGCGGCTTCTGGGACGGGCTGGCGTTTTCCGACCGCGACAATGGCTATCTGCTGGGCGACCCGGTGGACGGGCACATTACGCTGCTCCGGACGGATGATGGCGGGATACATTGGAAGTCCGTGACCAGCAAAGACTTGGACCTGAACGGGCAGAAGCTGGGAGCGTTTGCGGCGAGCAACCAGTCGCTGGTTTTGACCGATCCGGTACTGGGAAATGTGACGGTGCCCTGGTTCGGCACCAGTGGGATGAGCGGGGGACAGCACCCGTACGTCTATTCGGGGGGACTGGACTGCGGGATGGAGATGGCGCACAGGAATCCGGCGCGATGCCTGGCGCGATCCTGGACCTTTGCGAAGGATGAGGTACCAATGGCGGGGGCGAGCGAGTCGCAGGGGATCTTTGCCCTGGGGCTCACGAAGGACCAAAGTGGGACATGGCACGCGGTGGCGGTAGGCGGCGACTACTCCCAGCCCTTCAAGGCGGAGGGTACCGCGGCACGGCGTGACCCGAAGACCGGGAAATGGACAGCGGCCACGAAGATGCCGCATGGCTACCGGTCGAGCGTGGCCTGGGATGCAGCGGATAACGCCTGGATCGCCGTTGGTGTGAATGGAACGGACCTCTCGTATGATGACGGACAGAGCTGGTCTTCGCTCGGCGATGACGGCTACAACGCCATCAGCCTTCCCTGGGTGGTGGGGCCTAGCGGCCATATCGCCAAGTTAACCAGCTTGAAAGGAAAGTAGCCGCAGGGCACGCGCATGGCAGAGTTTGTGATTCGACTGGCCGATGAGCGCGGCCGCCTGCAGGAACAGGTGCAGACGGCGGCGACTGCGGAGGAGTTGCGCTCGCGCTTCACGCAGGCGGGATACTACGTTTACTCGGTAAAGGCCCGAGGGCTGCGCGCCCGCGCTAAGAGAATCAAGCTCGAAGGCTTCCTGATCTTCAATCAGCAGTTCCTGACGCTGATTCGCGCCGGAGTGCCGATTCTGCCGGCGCTGGAAATGCTGGCGAAGAGTCAGAAGAACCCCGCCTTTCAGTCGCAACTGGAGGGCGTTACGCAGCGCATTCGCACCGGACAATCCCCTTCGGAGGCATTCGAAGCACAGGGTGGCTTTCCCCCGATCTACACGACAACGCTGCTGGCGGGCGAGCGCAGCGGGCACCTGGAAGATGTGCTGTCGCGCTACTTGAATTTTCAGCGGATTTCGCTGACCTTTCGCAAGAAGCTCACGGCGTCCATGTTCTATCCGGCGCTGCTGGTGATCATGGTTCTTTCGATGTTCATCTTCCTGATCACTTTTGTCGTGCCGCGCTTCGGGCAGTTGTACGACCAGATAGGTGGAAAGCTACCGGCGCTGACCATGTTCCTGCTGGCGCTGGGGAGGAACTTTCAGGCGTACATCTTGTATGCGATTCCGGTGATCGCGCTGATTGCGTATGGTTTGTGGCGCTGGAGCCGGACGGAGCGCGGGGCGAACCGCATTGACCGGATTCGGTTGAAGATGCCGGTTTTCGGGAATATCTGGCTCAAGTACCAGGTGGCGCAGTTTTCGCGAACGCTTTCCACGTTGCTCGAAGGCGGTATGCCACCGGTGCCCTCGCTGGAAACGGCGGCGCGATCAATTTCCAGCCGGATCATCGCGAAGGCGGTGAAGACTTCCGTAGTAAGTGTCCGGGAGGGCAAGCCGCTGTCGCTATCCCTGACGAATACGAAAGTCTTTCCGGAGCTGGCGACCTCCATGATCGAGGTAGGCGAGTCGACCGGTGCGCTGCCGCAGATGCTGAACTCGGTGGCGGAGTTTTTTGAAGAGGATGTGCAGACGGCGCTGACGGCTGCACTGTCGCTGATTGAGCCGATCATTCTCATCGTGATGGGCATAGTCGTGGTGACGATCATGATTGCGTTGTACCTGCCTATCTTTTCGCTGGGGCAGGCTGGCCAGATGGGGGGCAGATGATGGCGATGATGACCACCCAGCCCGAGCGTCTAAACAGAGAAGGAGTTCCCCTGTATGGCTGAAAGTCCTGTAGTTGTGATGCCTGTCCCGATACCGGCCGATGAAATAGCGCGTGCGCAGGCGCTGGCGACGCGGTATCGCTGCGAGTTTGTGGACCTGAAGAACTTCCGCATCCAGCATGAGCTGTTCCGCTCCGTGCCGGTGGATATGATGTTCCGCTACAACTTCGTCCCGCTGGAGCAGTTGGAGGACCGGCTGGTGATTGCAGTAAGTGACCCGAGCCGGCTGATGATGCTCGATGAGATCGCCGGCCTGCTGGGCCAGCGCGTGGTGACGCGGGTAGCGACCCTGTCGCAGATCACCGATCTGCTGAAGAAGACCGAGCAGTCGCAGCGCGTGCTGGATGAGGCGTCCGAAGGGCTGACCTTCGATGTGATCTCGTCGGAGGAGAACCAGGACGAGAATATCTCGATCGAGAAGCTGACATCGGAAGAGGACATCTCGCCGATTATCCGGCTGGTGGACACGACGATCTTCACCGCGCTTGAGCGGCGCGCGTCGGACATCCACATCGAGACCTACGACGATTCCCTGCTGGTGAAGTACCGCATCGATGGCGTACTGCAGCCGGCGATGGCGCCTATTGCGCGTGAGCACCACACGACGATTCTGTCGCGCATCAAGGTA
Organism: Acidobacteriaceae bacterium; assembly: GCA_036378335.1. Classification (GTDB taxonomy): domain Bacteria; phylum Acidobacteriota; class Terriglobia; order Terriglobales; family Acidobacteriaceae; genus KBS-83. The sequence goes on from DASUWP010000002.1 coordinate 6,458, forward strand.
ATGAGCGAGTTGGACATCGCGGAGCGGCGCGTGCCGCAGGACGGGCGCTTCCGCGTGCGCTACAAGAGCAGGCTGATCGACTTCCGCGTTTCCATCATGCCGACGGTGCATGGCGAAAATGCCGTGCTGCGCGTGCTGGACAAGGAGTCGATGAGTGAGAAGTTCAAGAAGCTCACCCTCGATGTGGTGGGCTTTGCGCCAGAGGACCTGACGCGCTTCCGGCGCTACATCCGCGAGCCCTACGGCATGGTGCTGGTGACCGGGCCCACCGGCTCAGGCAAGACGACGACCCTTTATGCCGCACTGAACGAGATCAAGAGCGACGAAGACAAGATCATTACCATTGAAGACCCGGTGGAGTACCAGATTCGCGGCATCACCCAAATCCCGGTGAACGAGAAAAAGGGATTGACGTTTGCGCGCGGATTGCGCTCGATTCTGCGCCACGATCCGGACAAGATTTTGGTGGGCGAAATCCGCGACCAGGAGACCGCGCAGATCGCGATCAACTCAGCGCTGACCGGCCACCTGGTGTTTACGACTGTCCACGCCAACAATGTGCTGGATGTTCTGGGGCGCTTCCTCAACATGGGCGTGGAGGCGTATAACTTCGTCTCCTCCCTGAATTGCATCCTGGCACAGCGGCTGGTGCGCACCATTTGCGAGTTCTGCAGCCGGCCGGTGCAGATCAGCGAGGAGATGCTGGAGGAGAGCGCACTCGATCCGGCAGAGTGGCGGGACTTTCCCTTCCGCGAGGGCGGTGGCTGCATCGAGTGCGGCGGCACGGGCTTCCGGGGACGGACGGCGATTCATGAGCTGCTGGATCTGAACGACACGATCCGCGAGCTGATTCTTGAAAAGCGGCCGACATCGGAGATTCGCCGGTCGGCACAAGGCATGGGGATGAAGTTTTTGCGCGAGTCGGCGCTGGACCGGGTGCGCGCGGGGCTGACAACACTGGGCGAGATCAACAAAGTCACTTTCATCGAGACGGGACGGTAACGAGCACGAATGAGTATCGTACGTCGCATATTTCCATCGGACATTGACGCGCTGCGGCCGCGGCTGGCCTGCGAAATTACGCCTGCGGGTGTGCTGGCCGCACGTCCCGGCTCGGTAGCCGAGGCAGGTGAGGCACAGGACGTGCTCACGCATTTTGCGCCGCTCCGGATGGGGGTGCTGGTGCCCGGCTTGAAGGTGCCGGCCATGACCGACCGTGCGGCTGTTTCGTCCGCGATCGAGCAGGCGCTGGAGCCAATCGCCGAGCGCGCGAAGAAAGTCACCGTGATTGTGCCAGATGCTGCGGTTCGGGTGCTGCTGCTGGACTTCGACACACTGCCCGCAAAGACGGTAGACGTGCTGCCGATCCTGCGCTTCCGGCTGCGCAAGCTGGTGCACTTCGAAGTGGATGACGCGGCGATCTCCTGGCAGGTTCTGCCCAAGGCGCAGGATGAAACAGTCGTGCGCACGGCAGTGGCTGTCATGCCGGCGGCAGTGCGCGCGGAATACGAAGATGCGGTGCGCGAAGCAGGCTACGAGCCGGGCGCGGTGCTTTCGAGCTCGCTGGCGGCACTGGCTGCAGTGTCCGGGGACGAGCCGGCGCTGCTGGTGAACCGCAATGCCAATTGCATCACCACGGCGATCGTGCGTGGGCCGCAATTGCTGCTGTTCCGTACGATCGATCTGGGCGAAAACGGAGCCAATGCCGAGGGCGGCGACGCGCAGGCGGTGGCGGAGCTGCAGCAGACGGTCTCTGTGGCAATGGCGTATTACGAGGACACGCTCGCGTCTACGGCACACACGATTTACTCGGTTGGGCCAGGCGGGGCGGGAGAACTGGACCGGCTGCTGGCATTGCCTGGTGTTCGTGTGCGCGACCTGGTTCCGTCGCGTGACGGCTATGGCGCGGCGCCGGGCAGCGCGACCACCGGGATACTCGCTCCGGTTGTAGGAGCACTGGCAAGCTAGCCATTATGCGCGTCACACTGAATCTCGCCTCGCATCCGTATGTGGAGCTTCGTCCGCTGTACCAGCGGCTGCGCGTTGTCGCGCTGCTGCTGCTGGTAACTGCGGCGGTGTTCTGGTGGGTGCTTCGATCGGAGCAGCAGAAAGCCGCGGCAGCGCAGGCGCGCGCCGGCAGCATCGACTCGGCTATCACCCAGGCCCATAACGAGCGGCAGCAGGCGGAAGCTTCCATGCGGCAGCCGCAGAACGCCGCGGTGCTGGCGCAGGCTCAGTTCCTGAACAATCTGTTTCTGCACAAATCGTTCTCATGGACCGCGGTGATGATGGATCTGGAGCAGGTGCTTCCCGCAGGCGTGCAGGTGCTAAACATCGATCCGGTTCCGGCGAAGGACGGCAGCGTGACGATTCACATGCGGGTGGCAGGACCGCGCGACAAAGCAGTGGCACTGGTGCGGAATCTGGAACACTCGCGCCGCTTTCTGACGCCCCGTATCGTCGGTGAGACCGCGCAGCAGAACCAGAATGGCCGCCCGAACCTTGAACCGGTGACCGATACGAATGCTGTGAACTTCGATGTCCTGGCGGAGTACAACCCGCTGCAGCCGCGGGAGACGAAGCACGGTGCTCCTGCCGCGAAGAAAGAAACCCAAGTTGCTGCCGCGGGTGGAATCCATCGCACGGCCCACGCGCACAAGGCGATACCGGAGCCGAAAACGCCATGAAACTGACCCGCTCCGGCACCTTCAACTTTCTCAATGTGCATATCGCCGCGGTGGCTCTGCTGGCGATCGTGAATCTTGTACTGCTGGTGCAACTGGCGCTGGCATGGAATACGCTGCGCACCGACCGTCCGGAACAGCTTGAATTGAAGCAGGTAGAACTGCGAACCGCGGAGCTACAGACGAAGCCGTTGCGCAACCTGCCCCAGCGAGTGTCCGCATCCACCCAGGGAGCGGAGCACTTTTACGACGGGCGCGTTCCAGGGGCGGATTCGGCAATCCTGGCCGAACTCGGCACGCTGGAGCAGAAGGCGAATGTGCGGCTGAGCCGGGTCCAAACATCCTTTGCGCCGGCATTGCGGGACGTCACCGAAGTACGCATGGATGCCAGCGTGAGCGGCGACTACACATCAGTGATGAAATTCATCAACAGCGTTGAGCGGGACAAGATGTTTTTCGTGATCGACGGACTTACCCTGACTGGGCAGCAGGGTGGCCTGGTGAACCTGCGGCTGAAGGTGACAACATATTTGCGGGGCGCCGATCTGGAGAACCTGCAGCCGATGAACAGCGGCGACGAAGGTGCGGCGGCACCCGGCCCGAACGGGGGCGAATAGCGATGGCCCTTCCTGTTGGTGCGGAAAGCAAGCCGAAGCTGTATGCCGCCATAGGGTTGGGAGCGGTGCTGCTGATCCTCGCGGTCATCCAGATTCCCAAGTTCTTCGGAACGTCGTCGCCTGCGCCGGTCGCGCCACCACCGCCGGTTGTGTCAACCGCAGCCCCGATATCGGCTCCGGCAGCCTCATCAGGTACCGGAGTTGCTGCGGCGGCGTATCCGCATCAGGCGATCCAGTTGCCGAGTTCTTCGGCGCTCGACCCGACACTGCATCCTGAGGTGATGGCGCAGGCGGAGGACACGACCTACAGCGGCAATGGCCGGAATATCTTCTCGCCTAACTCGGCGGCTCCAGTGGAAATTCCACAACCAAAAGTTCCGATACGCCCATCGGTTCCCCTGCCCCCACCCGGTCCGCCGCCACCTCCCGCGATTGACCTGAAGTTCTATGGCTATTCGTCGGCGCAAGGCGGGACCCGGCAGATCTTCCTGCTGCATGGGGATGACATCTTCCTGGCGCACGAGGGCGACGTGGTAGACCGCCGCTATCGCGTGGTATCCATTCGGCCGTTCTCGGTAGAGATTGAAGACATTCCGTACCACAATACGCAGAGCGTGCCGCTCTCGCAGAATTAGTGCCTTATGCTGTTACGAAACGCCAGGCCGGAGATCGAGAGCGGAGCCGCCGAGGATGGCTATCTGCTGCTAACTGTGCTGGTGATGATCTTCCTGCTGCTGCTGGCGTTGTCCGTGGCCGCGCCCAGGGTGGCGAAGGAGATCCAACGGGATAAGGAGCGGGAGGCGGTGCAGCGCGGACTGCAGTACCGGCGCGCGATCCAGCTCTACGACAAGAAATTCGGCGCCTATCCCACGGACGTCAAACAACTGGAGAACACGAACCAGATTCGCTTCCTACGCAAACGCTACAAAGACCCCATCAGCGGCAAGGACGATTGGCGGCTGATTCATATGGGTGAGGCCAAGGTGCCGCCGATGGGATTCTTTGGGCAACCGCTGCAGACCGGCTTGAGCAGCGTCTCGACAGGTCCGGGAGGAATCGGCGGCGGTTCGGGAACTACGGGCCTCTATGCTCCGGGAGCGATCCCGGACAGTTCCGGCACAAATGGAGCAGCTAACGGAACGGCGAACGGGGCAGCCAATGGATCGAACGGCAACGGCAGCGGCAGCTCCAGCTTCGGCTTTTCGAACAATGGAAACAATGGAACGACCACGGGATCGACCGGCTTCGGCAGCGGCTCGAGCAGCGGTATCGGGTCTACCGGAGGCAGCGGCTTTGGATTTTCAAACAGCGGCTCGACAGCTTCGAGCGGCGGCGTTGGTGCGCCTCCCAACGGCACGAATGGACCGGGCGCGAGCAGCAACAGCAGTGGCACGACCTTCGGGAGCGCGGGCCCGATTGTGGGAGTCGGCATTCCGCTGAAGAAAAATTCGATTCTGGAATATCACAAGCAGAAGAAGTATTCGGACTGGGAGTTCGTCTACGATCCGCAGGTCGAGATGATGATGAACGGCGGCGGGATTTCGAACGGCGGCAACGTGAACGGCACCGGAACCAGCAATCAAGCAGGAACGGGATTCTCGGGTTCGAGTGGCAGTTCGGGTAGCAGCTCGAATAGCGGCAGCTTTGGCTTCAACAGCGGGAATTCCAACGGCAACAGCAACGGTTCCGGCTTCGGAAATTTCGGCAACTCCGGTTCTGGTTCGAATGGCGGCTTGGGCTCGAGCACACCGAATAATCCGCAACAGTAAGCCGCACGATCTAATTTGCTTCCGGGGCTGGGCGGATGATACCGAGCTCCCGATAGACCGGCCGCATGGCCGCGCGCACTGCGCCCATCTGGCGCCAGAACCATATCGCGCCAAGGATGCAGCAGCTTCCAGTCACAACAACTGCCCATGACGCGGTCATGATGTGAGCGAGGCCACCGGCGAGCAGGCTACCAAAGGGCGCCATGCCGACGAAGGCCATGGTGTAGTAGCTCATGACGCGGCCGCGCTTGTCAGTCGGAGCAAGCGTCTGGATGATGGTGTTGCTGGCGGCCATCCCCTGCATCATGCCGAAGCCGACCACCAGCATGAGCGCAAGCGAGAGCCAGAGAATGCGCGAAAGGCCAAAGGCCACCAGCCCGGCGCCGAAAAGCGCAGCGGAGATGGGGACCATCTTGAGCAGGCCTTTTACCGTCTTGCGCAATGCGAGCAACATAGCGGAGACCAGTGCGCCGACGCCGGCCCCTCCCATCAGAAAGCCGAAGGTGTGCGGGCCACCATGGAGCACCTGAGACGCGAAGAGCGGCATCAACACGGTGTACGGCATGCCCATCAGGCTGACGATGGCGAATAGCAGGAGCAGATTTCGAATCGGCAGGAATCCGGTGACGTACTGCCATCCCTCCCGAAGCTGCTGGAACACCGAGTCGCTGCGCTCAAGCACAGCAAGCGGGCGGAGGTGCATCATGAGCAGCGAGGCGATCACGGCGAAGTAGCTGAAGCCATCAATGAGAAAGCACCAGCCTTCGCCCTTGAGCGAAATGACCACACCGGCGAGCGATGGACCGATGAGCCGGGCGAGGTTAACGATTGAGGAATTGAGCGCGATCGCGTTGCCGAGGTCGCGTTTGTCGTTGACCATCTCGACCAGAAACGCCTGCCGCCCGGGCATATCGAATGCATTGATGAGCCCCTGCAATACGCTGAGCGCGAGGATGTCGCGAATGGTGATGCGATGCGTAAGGGAGAGCGCCGCCAGCGCGAGCGACTGCCCGGCGGCCAGGACCTGCGTCCACACGAGAACCGTGCGCTTGTTCCAACGATCGACCCACACGCCGGCGAAAGGCGCGAGCAGGAAAGTGGGTATCTGGCCCATGAAGCTGACGGTCCCCAATAGCCACGCCGAACCAGTGAGGCGATAGACCAGCCAACTGGTGGCGATGCGTGTCATCCACGTGCCGATGAGCGAGATGCTCTGGCCGCTGAAGAAGAGCCGGAAGTTGGGTGCCCGAAGGGCGCGCCATGCGTGCGAGATACCGCCGGTGTGGTCGTGTGTAGGAACGGTCTCCGACGCGGAGAGCTGCGTTCCCTGCGGCGCAGCGGCAGGTACGGGATCTTCCAATGCGGGCAACTCGGGCTGGCCGGTGTCTTCGACGCTGGTATCTTGTGTGCTCATGCGCGGTCAGCTAATTTGATGCGGTGAGAGGAGGGACGGCTTTCGAGCGTTTCCTGCGGGTGCAAAGCGGGCTAAATGCTCTCGCGGTCGACGGCCGCTTGCTCCCCAACGGCGCGGGCGCGTTGAATGGGGAATGTATGCTTCCCTTCTCGCTTGTGTATCACGATGGATATTACCTTCCGCTCGGTGCCCACGTATTTCCCGGAGAGAAGTACCGGCTGGTTCATAAGCGGCTGCTGGAGACGGGCGCCGCCGCAGAATCTGATTTTGTGCGACCGCAGACGATCGCTCTGGAAGATGTGCTTCGCGTGCATAAACGAGATTATGTGGAGCGGCTCATCGAGGGCACGCTCTCTGAGGATGAGATCCTGCAGATGGAGCTGCCCTATTCGAAGGCACTGATCGATGCGACTTTGCTGGGCTGCGGCGGCACCCTCCAGGCGGCGCAATTGGCTCTGCGGAATGGCGCGGCTTGCTCAATCGGCGGTGGATTTCATCATGCGCACACGGACCACGGCGAGGGCTTCTGCATCTTGCACGATGTCGCGATTGCGCTGGCGCGGCTGCTGCACGATCGTGAGATTGAGCGAGCCCTTGTGATCGATCTGGATGTGCACGATGGCAATGGGACAGCGGCGATCTTTCCGCCAAAGGGTGAAAAGCATCGCGGGCCGGTGCGCTATGGAGTGGCCTCGGGATCGATCACGCCGAGTGCAGAGGGCGTGTTCACGCTCTCCATGCATCAGCAGAACAATTATCCGGCGTACAAACCGCCATCCTCGCTCGATGTGCCGCTGGCGGATGGCACGGACAATGCGGAATATCTGGACGCACTGGAAGCCGCGCTGGAAGCGGCGTTTACGCATTTCCAGCCGCAGCTGATTGCGTATATCGCGGGCGCTGATCCTTATGTGGAAGACAAGCTGGGCGGCCTGGCGCTGACCATCGACGGCCTGAAGCAGCGGGACCGGAGGGTGTTTCGCGCCGCGCAATCCGTGGGTGCGCCGGTCTTCTCCGTATACGCGGGCGGCTATGCGATGCGCGTGGAGGACACGGTGACCATTCACACGAACACAGTGCTGGCTGCCGCGGAGGTATTCAGCTTTCATGGGGCTACGAGTTGCTGATAACGGCTCAGCAGTCGTAAAACTGCTGTCCTTTACTGCGCTTAGCGTTGGCGCCGTTCTGGCTACCGGGTCAGGGCTTGCGGCTAGCGCGGAGCCATCGTCTTATCGATCGCGGACTGCGCGAGCGGCGCCATGATTTTGTAACCGGCGTCGTTCGGATGCAGGCCGTCTTCGCTCAGGCCGCGCTTCAGAAGACCGCTGCCGTCGACCATGGCGTCGAAGTAATCCAGGTAATAGCAGTTGGTGGAGGCGCAGTATGCCTTCAGCCATTCGTTGAGGCGCAGGATCTCCGCGGGTGGACGATCCCCGAAGAAGCGCTGCGAGGCAGGCGTGTAATTGTTGACCGGCGTCACGGATGAGAGGACGAGCGCGATGTCGTGCGTGCGGGCCAGCTCGGCCATTGAGGTGATGTTTCCCTCGATGTCTTCGATGGAGATGGGGCCGGTGTTCCCCGCGATGTCATTGGTTCCGGCGAGGATCACGACAATGTCAGGATGGAGATTGATGACGTCCTGCCGGAAGCGAAGCAACATCTGCGAGGTGGTCTGGCCGCTGATACCGCGGTTGACATAGTGCTTGTCGGGAAAGTACTGGTTGAGGGTCCACTTGTCAGTGATGGAATCGCCATAGAAGACAACGCGATGCTCACCGGAAACGGAACTGCCGAGCTCCTGGTTGGCGGCGCGGTAGCGATGCAGGTCTGCGAAGTCGCGGGCCCAGTCCTCCATCTGCGAGCGCTGGTACTCGTTCAGAGGCTGTTCTGCTTCGACATGCGGAGCGGCGGCCCCGCCGCGCTCCTGCAACTGCGGCGCCGTTTGCTGGCCCGTCGCGGTGAAAGAAATGGCGAGCGTTGTGGCCAGGGTGGCTGCCGCGATCCGCAAAACGCTTCTGGACCTGCTCAGTAAGGCTCCAAGCATACACGCCACCTTACACCGGGGCGGCCAGATGCGCACCTTCGAGGCTCAATAGCGGACTGATAAACTTGGAACTGACCCCTATGTTTGAGAACCTGTCCGACAAGCTACAGCGTGCCTTCAAAAACCTTCGCGGCGAAGGCACGGTCACGGAAGAAAATATCAACGATGCGCTGCGCGAGATCCGCGTGGCGCTGCTCGAAGCGGACGTGAACCTCTCCGTGGTGAAGGAGATGATCGAGCATGTGCGCGAGAGGGCGATGGGCTCCGAGGTAATGACCGCGCTCTCCCCGACCGAGCAGGTGATCAAGATCGTGCGCGACGAGCTGATCACGATCCTGGGCAAGGACACCGCCCGCTTCAACTTTGCATCGCGTCCGCCAACAGTGATTTTGATGGCCGGCCTGCAAGGTTCAGGCAAAACGACGACCTCCGGCAAGCTGGCAGCGTGGCTGCAGAAGGGTGGCCACCGGCCAATGCTGGTCTCGGTCGACGTATACCGGCCCGCGGCGCGCGAACAACTGAAGATTATCGCGAACACGACCAAGGCAAACATCTACGAAGGCGATCTGAAAGGAGAACCGGCGGGCACGGCACTCGTGGAGCGGCTGGCGAAAGAGGCGCGTCGTGAGGCCGTGAACTACGGCTGTGACGTTTTGATCGTAGACACGGCAGGACGTCTGCACATTGACGAAAACCTGATGCAGGAGATGCGCTCCTTGAAGGCGCTGCTTTCGCCGCAGGAGATTCTGTTCGTCGCCGATGCCATGACCGGACAGGATGCAGTGCGCTCGGCAGAGTCGTTCCACCAGCAGCTCGCGCTGACGGGCACCGTGCTGACGAAGATGGATGGCGACGCGCGCGGCGGCGCGGCGCTATCGATCCGTCACATCACGGGGCAGCCGGTAAAGTTTATCGGCACAGGCGAGAAGTCGGATGCCTTCGAGCCGTTCCATCCGGATCGCATTGTGAGCCGCATTCTGGGCATGGGCGACATCATGACGCTCATCGAAAAGGCAGAGTCCACACTGGACCGGAAGAAATCTGAGGAATTTGCGCGCAAGGCGCTGTCGGGCGATGGCTTTTCGCTCGAGGATTTTCGCGATCAACTGCGGCAGATCAAGAAGCTTGGTTCGATGCAGAGCATCATGAAGATGCTTCCATCCGTGGGCCCGTTCCAGGGTTTGCAGCAGGCGGCAGGGCAGGTGGACGAAAAGCAGTTCTCGCGCGTGGAAGCGATCATCAACTCCATGACTAAGAAGGAACGTAACAACCACGAGATCATTTCCGGCTCGCGCCGGAAGCGGATCGCCATCGGCTCCGGGACCAGCGTGCAAGAAGTGAACCAGTTGCTGCGGCAATACGCGCAGATGCGCAAGATGTTCAAGAGCGCGGGCAAGCCAGGCATGCAGCGCAAGCTGATGGGATCGCTCAACGCGATGCGCGGCATGGGCCGCTGATCTGTCCGGTGCAAGAGCCTCTGAGACTTATGACGCTGCAGGACAAGCTCGATGACATCACCGCCCAGACACGCAATCTAGTGCAGCCGGAACGGCTGGAACTGAGCGAGCGTTCCATCGCGGATCTCTTCGCGTCCGGCATTGAAGAGAAGCTGCTGAAGCCGGGTGACGCTGCACCTGCCTTCGCGCTGCCGGATGCGAACGGAAAGCTGGTGCGGTCCGGAGACCTGCTGGCGCTGGGACCGTTAGTGGTCTGCTTCTTCCGTGGGCGGTGGTGTCCCTACTGTGTCACGGAACTGGAGACCTGGCGCGACCTGTTCCCTTCCCTCCGCAAGCGTGGCGCGCTGCTGGTTGCGATTTCGCCGCAGACGGTACGGCAGAATGACTTCACTGTGACCCAGCATATGCTGCCCTTCCCGCTGCTGCGGGACGAAGGGGCTGCGACGGCGGCGGAGTTCGGCGCAGCCTATCCTGTGGCCGCCGCCATGCAGGGATATTACCGATCGATCTTGGTAAATATTCCGTTCATCAATGGCGAACAGTCGTGGCGGCTGCCGGTTCCGGCGACCTTCATCATCGACCAGAATGGGGTGGTGCGCTGGTCACAGGGACATGCAGATTTTCGCGTTCGCCCCGAACCGTCGGAAGTACTTAAGCTGCTTGGATAGAGTGACTTAGCGATTTATAAAGAGGTTCCGGAAGCTTGACGAGGGCTCACCCCGGTTGTTACTATCATGTTGCGGGGTGGAGCAGCCCGGTAGCTCGTTGGGCTCATAACCCAAAGGTCGCAGGTTCAAATCCTGCCCCCGCAACCAAAGAATCCATTCAATTTCAAAGGCTTAGGAGATCGCAGCTCCTGAGCCTTTTACGTTGATAGGAGTGAAGCCGTCAACAAGCTCCGCATTCGTCTCGCTCGCCATCTTCTCTGACGTGTCCCAAACGGCTTTCTCAAGCTCCGCACCGATCAACCTTGCGGCCTCTAGGTGCCGTTCCCACTCAGGCCGTCCCCGTATACGTCCAACGTGAACGAGCCTTTAGCGCGTGTCCTAGCCGCTCCTGGATCGTCTTCAGTGTGGAACACGGAGGGCATCCTGAATCGCCACGTTGAAGTGCCGGAAGGCTGGAACCCTGCCTGTGGAATCTTCACAGACGTGAGCAGAGGTGCCATCTTGCGCTTTCGATACACATTCATGTCCCGAGGGCTTCCGGAACTGGAAGTAAACAGGTGAATGTGTCCGTTGGCTTTCTGACGGATGATCTGCTCCCACAACAGCGTTACGAGTTGCGGCGATAGAGCAAGGGTCCGTATTGCATTATTCGTTTCCGGACTCTGTTCCTTGCCGAGCCAAACCGACCGGTTGACGGTCAGACGTTCGCCGTCGATATCGATCAGTTTGAGTCCGGCAAGTTCGCCGCCACGCAATCCAGTTTCAGCCGCAAGCCAATAGAACACGCGTCCTTCACCTTCTGAAGCGGCAATGATGCGACCACTTCCGAGGGTGAAGAAACGTGCTTCTTTTTTGGTCTGGGGGGCAGTTTCGGTTTCGGGAGAAGAGCGTCCACGTATCGTTGGGCGAGAGCGGCATTCCAAATCAGGCTCACCACTCCCCAATGATTGCGAATCGTCTTCGGGTCCAATCCTTCGGACACCCCTGCTGCGATGAAACGCTGGTTATCCCCGGCATCAATCGCCCGCATGTCCTTTTGTCCGAAAGCTGCCTTTAGCCGTTTCAAGGTACTCAGAGCGCCAGATTGAGTTGAGGGCTTCGATAGCGAGAGATAATCCCTCTCCCATATCTTTGCGAACGCCTCAAAGGTTGCGGACTTTCGCTCCCTGACCGGCTCGGCTAAGGCCACGTCTCGACAGGCAGAACGTTCAATTGTCACCTGATAGTCCCGAGCATCACGGGTTGCTCAGCCGCTTACGGACTTGCCCTACTGTTCCGGACATCACCGGGTTACGCAACTATGCGGAGTTCCAGACGATCTCCGACTTGCGGCATTTATGCATCATAAGCGCCCCTCGGGCCAAATATAAGCGTATTGTGTACATTGGCTTACGAGACCCCCGTTCTTTGTATTAGCTCGAAAGAAGACCGGTAGGGTTCCGAGGTATGCTACCTTCAACACCCGAGTGGATGGTGTTGAAGACAAGACAGTGAAATTGGATATAGCAATTGTCAATTGAGTAAAAACATGCCAACTCAAAAGTAAAAAGACCCAGCTTTCTAGACTGCGGTCTTCTTTAATTTAGAAATTTCAAAAATCAGAGATGTGATCGATTAGGCGTAGGCGAGTTGTCTTTCCCTATGTTCCACCATACCTCGGCAGGCTAGCCAGCAACTCGAGGGAATCCGCAGAGAAATCGGCAACGCGATGAGCCAGAGAGCGAAAGTTCTCATCAGACTGGCCTAACCGGCGCATAGCCGGGATTTATCCGCTTCAATGGGACTTATAAGCAGCATGATGCAACCTGCAATCTTCGGAGCTCATGACGGGGAGTGCTCGATTGGTTCAGTGAATCTGAGGCTGCTGGTCTAGCTCACCAGACGTCCTTCTATTCGACAATTCGAGTATTCCCTCAACTGCGGCCAGCAGGTCGAGCTACTCATTGAGATGGAGATCGCTTTATGTTCCGGCGAGTGGACAAAAAGCGGCCTATACGATATCCGCCGACTACCTCGATACCAGTCAAGCCCTGAGTTGCCGCCAAATCGGCCCAGCCGAACGCTGCCCGGTCGAAGCAACCGTGAACCGTCTGCCAGGTGGCGGGTCTTTATTGGGACGTTTGGGATATTCCAGCTGGGGTACTTCAGAGCAATTTCGTCTTCACTTACTATGTCGCAGTCATCTGTTGACTTAGCTTTTGACGAGTGCTATATACGATACACCTCAATTCGTATTTTCCTGTCCTAGCATTCCCCCCTCGCAGTACAGCGGCCAAATCGTCCGTGAGTTCACCGGATTGAAGTGGTGGTGTCGATTGAATTGGTTTGCTACTCCTGGGCAGCCCGAGAAGCTGGCGTTGCTTCAGTCTGGAGTCCACCCAACCTTGTCGGTGATTCAACCGATGAGTCACTTCAAGGCGTTAAGAATCTCTTCCGCACAAGTATTCGGCAGCATCTTTATTGCAATATGTATCGTGGCAGTTGGTCGCTCCTCCGCACAAACCTTGCGATCTATAGGGGTATCGCCCAGTTCTGCACAAATCCCAATCGCATTCAACCAGCAGTTCGCCGCGACAGGAGTCTATAGCGACGGCTCAACGCGTGATCTCACGACCACCGTGACCTGGTCCACTAGTGACGGGACCATCGCGACCATCAGCAGGAGTGGAGTGGCAACTGGCAAATCTGCTGGAATCGCGACCATAAGCGCCACGACGAGCGGTATCAAGGGTAGCGCTTCGCTGACCATCAGGAACGCCAGACTGACCTCGATAATACTGTCACCGACCGCCCCAAGCGTGGTGGTGAAAAATGCTATCCAATTCACAGCAACCGGACTCTATAGCGACGGGAGTTCAAGCGACCTTACGAGCCTAGTCACCTGGTCTTCCTCTTCGAAATCCATTGCCACCATCAATGGCAGTGGCTTCGCTACAACTGCGAAGGCAGGCACCACGACGATAAGTGCTGCCTTTGCAGGCGCTCCGACCGTGTCCACTTCGCTCACTGTTATTCCGATTACGCTGCAGTCGATCGCGGTCACTCCCTTGAACAGCAGCGCACTTACCGGCACCACAGTCCAGTACACAGCGATTGGCTCATACAGTGACGGCAGCACCGCAAATATCACAACCTCCGTAACGTGGAGTTCCAGTCAGACCACGGTGGCAACCATCAGGTCATCAGGACTTGCGAGCGCCGTCGGACAGGGTATAGCCACGATCAAAGCAACCAGCTCGGGCGTCTCCGGGAGCACAAGCCTAACGGTCACTGCGTCTCTATCTTCCATTTCGATCTCGCCATCCAGTGCATCGCTAGCCCTGGGCTTGGCACAGCAATTCAAAGCCACCGCGCACTATTCGGATGGAACAACCAGCGACGTCACAACTCTGGCGAGCTGGACGTCCTCGGTTGTTGCGGTTGCAACCGTCAGCAACAATGCAGGCGTCCAGGGCCTGGCAACATCCCTTGCGACCGGAACGACCTCTATCGCAGCCTCTTACCAAGGCCATACGAGCGTCCCGGCTACGCTAACTGTGAACAGCGCAGCGTTGGTGTCCATAGCAGTCTCGCCATTGTCAGCTTCGATTGCTCTTGGCACCTCCCAACAGTTCATCGCAACGGGCACATATACAGACGGCAGCACCAAGGCCATCACAACCTCAGTATCGTGGGTATCCTCTACTCCTACAGTTGCCACCATTGGCGTCAGCGGCACGGCAGTGAGTCGTACCGTCGGAACGACGACGATTACGTCAAGTTCCGGCTCGATCTCAGGGTCGGCTACGCTTTTTGTAAGCCCCGCAGCCCTCGTCAGCATCTCGGTCACGCCGCTGAGCCTCTCCTTGCCGAAGGGAGTGAGCCAGCAGTTCACCGCAGCAGGAATCTACACAGACGGTAGCACGCAAAACATTACTTCTTCGGTACAGTGGACATCCAGCGACCCCAGCGTGGTAAGCATAAGCAGCAACGGGAGTGCCGAAGGCATCGCCACTGGGGCAGCGCAGATTATCGCCAGCGCCTCGGGCACCGGTATTTCCGGCCAGAGCACAGTGACCGTGGGTCCGGCGGCGTTAGTAAGTATTGCTGTTGCGCCAACGAATGCAGCGATTGCTCTTGGAACCATACAGCAGTTCGCCGCGGTAGGAACGTATACCGATGGGAGCACTCAGGATCTGACTGGTTCTATCCTCTGGAGTACTTCCGACACGGGAATCGCCACGATAAGCAGTACTGGCCAGGCTATGGGCCACGCGGCTGGCTCAACCACTATTACAGCCACATCCGGGACGATTGCTGGCTCGACGACCCTGATGGTAAACGCGGCTGCGCTCGTCTCCATTGCCATAACACCTGCCATACCCTCGGTACCACTTGGTGAGACACAACAGTTCACCGCAACGGGCACATTTGCTGATGGCACCATCCAGGATCTGACGAACACGGTGAATTGGAGTTCTTCGGACTCGACGGTGGCGACCATCGGCATGACAAGCCCAACACGCGGCGTGGCTCAGACGCTGGCAACGGGGACAACCACAATCTCGGCAAGTTCAGCAGGAGTGAGTGGTACTACCGTCCTCACGGTGATCCCTGCTGTGATGATCGCGATTGAGGTTACGCCCTCGCCGTTATCGCTAGCCATAGGCTCGACTCGGCAGCTTTCAGCCATCGCGACATACTCCGATGAGACCACAAAAGATATCTCGAGCGCTGCAACCTGGACCTCCTCCGATGGGGCGATCGCTACCGTGAGCGCGAATGGTATTGTGACCGCCGTTGCATCGGGATCGTCGACAGTCTCGGCGGCAAGTGGCGGGATCACGGGATCGACGAATGTGCAGGTCAGTCCCGCAGTGCTGGTCTCGATCGCGGTATCTCCCGGATCAGCCTCAATTCCGCTGGGGACAACGCAACGATTTACTGCAATCGGATCCTACAGTGACGCGAGCACTCAAGATCTCACCACTGCGGTGCAATGGACATCATCCGATGCCACGGTAGCGACGATCAGTATGACTCAGAGCACCGCCGGACTCGCCACCTCCACCGCCACCGGGTCAGCAACCATCACCGCCACATCAGGCTCCGTATCGGGTACAGCCGACCTCACGGTCACGCCTGCGGTTCTGATCTCGATCGCAATAACACCTGTTGCTCCATCGATCGCCCTTGGCCAATCGCAAGGATTCATAGCAACCGGCACTTACTCAGACCAGAGCACGAAGGACATTACGACGAACGTCACCTGGAGCACATCGAACGCCCCGGTGGCCATCATCAGCAATACCATCGGTTCGAACGGGCTTGCCACCAGTGCCGGTCAAGGAACAGCCACGATCGAGGCTACGATGGGTTCTGTTGCTGCCGCGACCACTCTTACCGTCACGGCGCTGGCCGCGCCGACCGGTTTGACGGCAACAGCAGGCATGGGCCAGATAGCACTCAATTGGAACTCTGTTAATGGAGCAACTAACTACCAGATATCTCGCGGTATAACCTCCGGCGGTCCTTACGCTGTTCTGGCTGTCGCCAGCACGAACAGTTATACCGATACCGGTCTGGCTGGCAATTCCACCTATTACTACGTTGTCAGTGCTGCAAACTCGGTCACGCAAAGCAATGTCTCCGTGGAGGCCAGCGCGACAACTCTCTCGACAACGCCTACTTTAGTGTCACTCAGCATCAGTCCTCTCAATCCTTCCATCGTGGCAGGAGCAACGCAGCAATTCGCTGCCACTGCCCTCTATAGCGATTCGACCATGACCGATGTAACCAGCTCTGCGATATGGTCGTCGTCGAACGCCGCAGTCGCTACGATCAGCACCACAGGATTGGCTTCAACGGTTGCCCAGGGGAACACCACGATCGGTGCGACTTATGGAGGGCTATCCGCTTCAACGACACTGGTCGCTGTTGCTGGCGGCAAGATCACCCTCGGCCAAGCTGCCAACGATGGGGGCTCGACGCAGATCAATTGTGGCTACCAAGGTGTTTGCATGGTGCCGATTTATATGTACGGTAACGCGAGCGGCTACCGGCTGAGCAACATATCCTTCAACGTGCATACCGTAAGCGGCACCGTCCTCCTAGGCGTCTATGGCGCTACAACGGGCACAAATTGTCCAATCGGCTTCAGCTACTGCGCGGGCTCTCTTCTCTGCTCCACGCCATCACAGATCACGGACGTTATTGGAAATAACGTCATCGCAGCGACCAGCTTCACCACCTGCCCCACCTTCACCATGAACTCAATTTACTTCCTCGCGATTGAGACAAGCGGCGGCGGCGTTCAACTGAGCGGCGAGTCAGGCTCATTCTGTCCAGGCACCGGATACTTCGCGCTGAGTAAAACCGGGCTAAGTAGTATGGCGATGCCATCGACGATGGGCAGCGGCCAGACCGAACCCTCTGCTGACAACTGCCCGCAGCTCAGTGCCACCTTTACATGCGTCGCTTCGTGCGGCACTGCTCCGACTCCCTGGACGATGTTCTCTTATGCCGGCAACACAAACGGTGCAGCGGTCACGACAACGAACCTGCTGACGGGTGCGTATTGCACAGCCGGCACGATCGGCGGCTCCCTGACTAGATCCACGACTTACAGCACCTCAGGCGTGCAAGGTTTCGCCAGTTCTCCCCTTTGTAACGCAACGGCTGAATCAAGCGGGACTGTAAGCATCAAGCGCTCCCTAGCAGACTCCTGGACCTATTCGTACGGCGGCGGCAGCACCCAGAGCGACATGGTCTTCTGGATAAATGACAGTGGCAATACAACGAGCAGCGGATCGAACACCGACATCGGTGAAATCGACGGCGGCAACACCATCACGCTGCAGATCATTAAGAACGCGAGCTGTCCTGCTCCGTCCATTCCTTGTTTCGCTGTCGAGCGATCGGGCCACACAACGAGCGTATCCGGGGCGGTCCCGTTCAGTCAGAACACATGGTACGCAGTCGCCATCCTGAACGTCAGCGGCGGCACGCATCAGGTGGCCGTGTACGATACCACTGGTACGCAGATTGCAACGACGAGCAATGCTTGCGCGGATGGAAAGACAATCTGCATCCCCAGCGACGCGAGCGGGAATCCGTCTGAGATTCGTCTGATGAACTGCGGTAGCTATGACTCGGCTGTTGGGACGCTCTATTACGGCCCTGTTCTGCTCGATCCGACGGGACAATCCTTCGCCAGTATTGGGACTAGCTACGTTGCGATGCGTTTCCCGGATTCACCGGAGCGCATCGGCCCTGAGCTGTCGAAGCTCGTCCACGATGGCGTAATCCCCCATGCCGAAATCAAGGACGGCCATTGGTACTCGTACGCGCTGAATCGTTACCTGCTATAACTCGCGACCGAGGCTGCTATGCGAGCGGCCTCAACCTTCGGTGTAGTCATGTGTAAGCTCCTCATCACTTTCTTGAGAGCACGATGGCTCTAGCTGGAGTGCCGCGGCGACGCGTCCTTGGATGACCTAACCGTCATCTCGAGAAAGCGATCCAGGTTTTCTCTCGCATGGGCAAGTGCTTGAGAACGTTTATCAATCCGAGAGATCGCAGTCGAACCCTCCAAGGTTGAGATCAGAAGAGTGGCAATGCCATGCGGTTCAACTTCCGGCCGAACCTCCCCGCGATGCTTCCCTTCTACGACAATGTTCACGAGCGCGGCCTCCCATTCCCGTACGGCTCTGCGAGCTCTCTCACGAAGAGCCACGTTGCCGTCGTCGGCATCGACGGCGATATTCAGCCACGGGCATCCACCTGAAAAGCTAGGCGTATCAACATAGTTCTTCACATGCAATTTGAGCTTGTCTACTGCATCGTCGACCGTATGCAGGTTTCCCAAGCGCTTTTGCACAGTGTCGGCCCAGGCGAAATTGAACGCTTCGAGCGCCAGCTCCTCTTTGCTCGAGAAATGGCCGTAGATAGACCCCTTTTCGAGGCCTACTGCGTCGACAATGTCCTGCATCGAGCAGCCCTCAAACCCACGCCGGTTGAAAAGGACAGCTGCCTTAGCCACGATGTTCTGGCGTGTTTTCTCGCCCTTGCTTAGCCCTGATCTCTTTGCGTCGCCCATATTGGTCAATTAGCACCGATGAATCTGCAGTCCCTTCCATATTAGAAGCTCAGACTGAGAAACGGATTCAGGAAATTCGACCAGTCGGTAGATTATTGGTCAACTCTTTCGCAAAGTGCCAGCAGCAAGCCCAAATGCAATCGCGATAATGGAATTCAATGAACATAAATCTTCCGACTGGTCGGATTTATTGCATCACACTCGCACGAACTCCATCAAATCGGATCAGGAAGGCAGACAAACGCTTGACGAAATGTCCGCCGATTTCTAAGGAGAAGAACAATACAACAATTCAACATCATTCGAAAAGCAATGGTAGTGTCTGCTGCACTACTCGCAACCATGGTTCCCGCCGCTACGGCGACGGCACAAACGGAGGCTGCCGCCAAGGCGACAACTGTCCTTCTGGTTCACGGTGCCTGGGCGGATGGTTCCAGTTGGT
>DASUWP010000003.1:0-2683 GCA_036378335.1 Acidobacteriaceae bacterium
TGCCGCTTCCGCCGCACTTCTGCACCAATCCCATGGACTTGGTCGCCTTTCGCAAGGCATCGATGGGCAACTTCGCCTTCCACAACTGGCTGCTCGTCGAGATATTCACCGACTCGGGCCTCGTCGGTCTCGGGAATGCCGCGCTCTCACCAGTCGTGACGAAGGAACTCATCGACAACTATTTGACCCCACTGCTCATCGGAGCGGATCCGTGGGATACCGAGTTCCTATGGCAGCAGATGTATCGCCGGACGCTCGCGTTCGGTCGCAAAGGCGTGGCGCTTACTGCTATCTCGGCGGTCGATATTGCGGTGTGGGACCTTCTCGGCAAGGACGCGAAGCAGCCCGTCTTCCGCCTGCTCGGTGGGCGCACCAAGGACAAAATCCCCGTCTACGCCAGCCGCCTCTATGCGATGCCCATTCCTGAGCTTCGCGCTGAGGCGCAGAAGTACAAGAACGAAGGCTATACCGCGATGAAGCTCCGTTTCGGCTGGGGACCCATGGACGGCGCAGCAGGGATGCAGAAAAATCTCGAGCTCGTCCGAGCGGTTCGCGAGGTTATTGGCTACGACATCGACCTGATGACCGATGCCTACATGGGCTGGACACTCGACTACGCGAAGCGCATGCTGCCTCTCCTGGAGCCGTTCAATCTTCGCTGGCTCGAAGAGCCGGTCATCCCGGACGACACCCGCGGCTACCGCGAACTCAAGAGCCACGGCCGCATCCCCATCGCCGGCGGCGAACACGAATTCACAATCTTCGGCTTCCGGGAGCTGCTTGAGAACAATGCTCTCGACTATATCCAGTTCGACACGAATCGAGTCGGTGGCATCAGCCAGGCGCGCAAAGTTTCTGCGCTGGCTGAGTCCTTCCAGATCCCGGTTGTACCGCACGCTGGGCAGATGCACAACTTCCACGTCGTGATGGCCAGCCTGAACTCGCCCGTCGCCGAGTTCTTCCCAAAGGTCGATGTTGAAGTCGGCAATGAACTCTTCTGGTACATCTTCGACGGTGAACCCACGCCGACGAACGGTTATATCGACCTCAGCGATGACGTCCCAGGCCTCGGCCTCACGGTCAACGAGGAATCACTCAAGCGCTTCCGCATTCTGGAGTAAGCAAGCATGCGTCTTGTCCAACTTTCCGGCCCTGCCGGTCGTCGCGTCGCACTTGTTGAAGAACCCAACCTGCGCCTTCTTGAAGGCCAGAGTTCAATCTATGCATTCGTGCAGCAGGCCATCGCGCAGCAGAGCCCGGTAGTTGGCCTTGTAAAGCAAAGCCTCTCAGCCGAAAGCGTGCCGTATGACGCCGTGTACAGCGGCAACTCCGAATGGCGACTGCTCCCACCGATCGACATCCCCGGCGATCGGCATCGCGTCCTCGTCGCCGGAACTGGCCTCACTCACTATGGCAGCGCCCGCGACCGACAGAACATGCACCTCAGCACCATCACGGCGGAGCAGGAAGCGCAGATGACCGATAGCATGCGCATGTTCGAGTGGGGCCGGCAAAGTGGACGTCCGGCTCAGGGCGTGATCGGTATTGCGCCGGAATGGTTCTACAAGGGATCGGGTTCTGTACTTCGCGCTCACAATCAGTCGCTCGAAATTCCGGGCTACGCCGAAGACGGCGGCGAAGAAGCCGAGATCGCAGCGATCTATGTGAACGGTCCCGACGGCACGCCCTACCGCGTCGGCATGTGCAACGGCAACGAGTTCTCCGACCACATCTTCGAGCGTCGCAATTACCTCAACCTTGCCGGTTCCAAGCTGCGCACCTGCAGCATTGGTCCGGAACTCGTGCTGGATGCCGAATTCACGGACATTCCCGGTACGGTGCGGATTCTGCGTAACGGCTCTGTGCTGTGGCAGAAGAACATCCGCACAGGTGAGGCCAACATGTGCCACTCGCTCGCGAATCTCGAGCATCATCACTTCAAGTTTGAAGACCATCGGCTGCCCGGAGAGGTGCATGTGCACTTCATGGGCGCGGACACGCTCTCCTTCGGCGAACAGGTCCGCCTTCAGGCAGGTGACGTCACCGAAGTGCAGTTCGAAGGCTACGGCCGCGCGCTGCGAAACACCATCGCCGCGCAGCAGCCACTTGCGTCCGCCGTTTCCGTAAAAACGTTGCAATAGATCAGTCACAGAGTCTTCCAGGAGCAATCATGTGCAAAACACTCCTTACCTTGGCGTCGATCCTCTGCTTCAGCACTTCTTGCATTCATACCGCCGCTGCGCAAAACGAGCCGTTCCGGGACCCTAAGCGCCCTATTGAGGACCGCATCACGGATCTCATAGGCCGCCTCTCGCTTGAGGAGAAGGCCCAGCAGTTGAATCACCTGAACAACGGCATTCCTCGTCTCAACATACCCATGTGGGGCGGATGGAACCAGACCCTTCACGGTGTCTGGTCGAAGGAACCCACCACCCTATTCCCCGCGCCCATCGCCATGGGAGCCACGTGGGATCCGGACCTTGTCCACTCTGTCGCCGACGCCATGAGCGATGAGGCCCGCGCCCTCTACAACGCCCACGCGCAAGGGCCGCGCTCGCAGCATGGCCTCGTCTTCCGCTCACCCGTCATCAACATCAGCCGCGATCCGCGCTGGGGCCGCATCCAGGAGGTCTTCAGTGAAGACCCCTACCTCACCGGTCAGATGGGCATCGCCTACGTTCGC
>DASUWP010000004.1:0-3410 GCA_036378335.1 Acidobacteriaceae bacterium
GGTGAAATGCGTGAGGGGCATGTGGCAGGTGGAGCAGTCATCTTCGATAGCCGCCTGAGAGCCGGGGTGATCGATGGATTCGCGTCGCACACTGCTCTGCCAGTAAGGATCACGCGAAGAGTTGGCCATGACGCTGGCCCGCCATGCGAAGCCGATGGAGATGTCCTCTCCGGCTTTGGTTTTGAGACCGTTGTGGCAGGCCACGCAGCGATCGGAAGTGCGAAACTCGATCTGGAAGTCCTTGTCAGACTTTTTGACCTGCGAGAAGGCCGGCCCCGCCATGGACAGGATCAAGAGCGCCACGCTCCAACGCAGGTGTCTCATCTCCAGCCCTTCCATAATTTTCCGTCTGCCCAGTCCCACAGGACATAGACGACGACTTGCGGTGTGCGGCCGCGTGTGTCGGTGAATGGAGCTCGCACGCCGACAGCAACGCGAACGTGTTGACGGCGGCTGATGGTGGCCTGCATTTCAGGAAGCACATCCCAGTCGGTCTTTGCGTTGTCGGCCAGGTTCCGCGTGGCGAGGAACTCTACCATGGGGGTCCACATGCGTCCGAAGAGATGGTCCTGCGCAAATGTCTGGCCCAGCGCGGTGCGATAGAAGATGGATTGAGGCGAGATATCGGGATGCCGCGGCAGATCGGCGCCCATCTGAAATTGGACGAAGGTGTTGGAGGGGAAGAGCTGGTCGAAGGCAGCGAATGTCTCGAAAGTGGTGGTGCCGCTTCCGAAGCCGCGCTTGCTGTCGCCGGTGGGCGGCAGAATGCTTCCCTGCAGGCTGAAAATCGATCCCGTGCGCAGATTGGAATACATCACGCGTTTGACCCCGAAGGTGATATCGCCGGGGCCGTGCTGCCATGAATGATTCTGGTCCTGATCATTCTGCGGAAAATCGACTTCGAGCTGGTTCTTCACCCCGAAGCGCTGCTCATGAATGTAATCGGTCACGAAGCCGGGCGCGCCGCTAGCATTTGCCGCAGTGGAGATGACGAATTCATCTTCGGGATAGGCTTTTTCAGTGACCAGGGCGCGGGGCAGATTGAGCTCTCCGCGCGGCCAGTGTGGATTGGTGCAGAACCCGCGAAGATAGGCGATGACATCGTCGATCTGCTCGGAGGAGAGCAGATCGCCAAACGCCGGCATGATGGTGGAGAAACCGCGCGACGGGCCGCCATGAACGATGATGGCCTTCCAGGTCGCGTTTGGTTCGGCTGTGGTCCCCGAGCACTGCGTGAAATCAGGGAAGGTGCTGGGGCGTTGGAACTCCGTGCTGGTCTGAGGAGCGCCCTTGCCGAGATCGCCGTGGCAGGCATTGCAGCCGGTCTTATAAATGCGCTCGCCATTTCTGGGGTCGGGCGGCTTCGGATAATGGAGTTTCTGCGAGCGCAGCGTCATCGTGCTCACGCAAAGACCGAGGCAGATCGAAACGAGCAATGTGAAGGCGGCGCGCAGATGTTGTCGCGAAGTGAAGCCATGTCGCGGTGCGCGGCGGAGGATCACCGTGGAAATTATCGGCTCCAATCGGAACGGGCTTCATGTCGCATCAGGTTGCTGACCTCTCCACGCTAGTAGCCGCAACTTCAGAATTAGCTGAAGAACGTGGGCATCTCTCATTGAGATGCACTTAGCCACAGACGGTCTCCGGCATCGTTCGCTGACGAATATCTGTCACCGCCACCAGTCAGAGCGTAGCTCCTGGTCGCGGACTATTTCCGTCGCCATTCCCGGCGTGGGAGACCACACTTTGAGATCTTCGACCGCGCTGACATGCTCGATTGGTTGCTGCCATGGATGGAGCGCGAGATCGAAGAGACCCCAGTGAATGGGCATGAAGAGACCACGACCGCCAAGAGCGCGAAAGCTGCGAACGGCGCCTTCGGGTCCCATGTGAATGTCAGCCCAGAGACGATCGGAGGCGCCGATCTCGAGCATGGCGAGGTTGAAGGGTCCAAAGCGTTCTCCGATTTCGCGAAAGCCGGGCCATTCGCCGGAGTCCGCGCCGTAGTAGACGCGATGTTTCGGACCGATGAGCGCGAACGAAGACCACAGCGTCTCGAACCGATTGAAGAGGCTGCGCCCAGAGAAGTGGCGCGCCGGCAAGGCCGTGATGGTCAGCGATCCGACTTGCACTTGCTCCGTCCAGTCCAGTTCCGTGCAGAGTGCAGGTGGAACGCCCCAGCTCAAAAGAATAGACCGCACTCCAAGAGAGGTAATCCAGCGTGCCTGCTTCAGGCGCTCCATGCGTGCGAGGCGTGCCACGGTGTCCGCGCCGAGATGGTCGTAGTGATCGTGCGAGATCAGGATGGCGTCGATGCGCGGCAGGTCTTCCAGCGATAACGTGGGCGGGAAGAAGCGTTTGGGGCCGAAGCGCTGTGTCGGCGCAGCACGCTCCTCCCACACAGGATCGATGAGGACGTTCACTCCATCGATTTCGATCAAGCTGGAAGAATGGCCGAACCAGGTGACGCGCAGGCCGGAGGCCGGGCTGGTCTCGTAGATGCGGGGGTCGGTGTGAAACGGACCAAGCGGATGATGCGGGGCGCGTGCTGCTCCACCGAAGAAGAAACGCGGGCCCACTTTGAAAATCGTGGAGAAGCCGCCGACCGCGGTCGGGACAGGGTTCATGTAGCGTTTGCCCTGGCGCTGGGCTCTGGTCAACGGCATGTCAGTCAGATGGTAACGGGTCGCGGGAGATTCGCGGAAATGCTGGTGCAAGTGTTCGGGCAATATTGGCAGCACGGCGCGGCTACAGATGGCAGCGTAGGAGCTGTGCGGATGCTTAAACCTTGGTCGTTATCTCTCATTGAACGTTAGAGAATAAGAACTCCGGACTACAATCGGGCACGGAGAGAGACCGATGCATAAGCTGAGCATAATTGCACTCTTAACTGTGGCGATGACGTTGCCGGCAGTTGCGGCCAAGGTGGTAGGCACCACGATCTTGAAGGACTTCCAGCCGGCTGGTGTAGCGAACAAGCACGACAAACATCAGAAGCACCAGGTATTCGATCTCACCTACGATGCAGGGGGGAACGAATACGTCTGCCGCACCGATTCGGACAAGTCGGTGAACCCGACTAATTTCGTTGTCGGCAGCAACGTTTCCTATGAAATGGACGGGAAAAACGTCAATATCCAGACACCGGATAATAAGAAAGTTAAATGTAAGGTGGTGCGAGTCGCGGTTCTTTCGCCGCACCAGCCAAAGCACTAGATGCTCGGCTGGATCCGTTTGACCGCATCGGATGCATCCGCGGCAAAGTGAGCCGGCCTGTCGCTGAAGTCTTCACGTCTGCAGGAAACATCAGATTGTTACTGAGCCCTACATCATCCCGGCGTTCGTTCCGTTGCTGGCGGGTTTGCTGGAGGCGAACTCCTGCACGGTCTCGCGCATGTATTTGTGCGGGT
>DASUWP010000005.1:0-6488 GCA_036378335.1 Acidobacteriaceae bacterium
TGTCGAAGTCCGGCTTGTTGTAAACCGCTGCCAGATGCCGCTCCGCCGCAGCCATCCCGATGGCCATGGCAAAGCCCTGGCCCAGCGGGCCCGTCGTCACTTCGACGCCATCCGTGTCGCCATACTCCGGATGACCCGGCGTCCGCGAGTGCCACTGGCGGAAACTCTTCAGGTCATCGATCGTCACGTCGTAGCCGGTCAGGTGCAGCACGCCATACAGCAGCGCCGACGCATGCCCGTTCGACAGCACGAAGCGGTCTCGGTTCGCCCACTTCGAGTTCTTCGGGTTGTGCCGCATGTATTTGTGGAAGAGCAGGTAGGCAATGGGAGCATCGCCCAGCGGGGCGCCAGGATGGCCGCTGTTGGCCTTCTCCACGGCATCGACTGCCAGAAAGCGCAGTGCGTTGATCGCTGTTTGCTGAATATCACTCATGTGTGGGCTCGCCTCTCTTTCGCGATAGGTCGCGCTGTGGGATCACTCTCCCGCGCGTGCTGGATTCATCCGGGTTTCTTCGGTTTGCAGTGTGCTGCTCGCTATCCTGCTCCGGTCTATAGCTGTCGCGCCGCTCGCGACGCATCTCTTTCACTGTACATGCTTCGCGCAATCCCGCTATGAACAGCCGGGCAGCGCAGATTTTCCCTATCCTACTGAGGATGCAGCCGTCACCGGGAGGATACCGTTCGTCTGCACCGTTCATGCAGCAGAGCTCACTTTATCGCTCTACATTCGCTATCGCTCCACCAGAACCGTGTAATTCCTCCCCTCCCATGCGCCGCGCTCCGGCCAGTACAGCGTGAAGTCCAGCCGCTCCCCCGTCCCCGCCGCGGCATCCGCGTAGAAGCCGCAGGAGTCCACCGCAGTAGCCCGTATCGTCTCGAACGTCTTCCAGCCATCTGCGCTCCAGCGCAGCTCAAACATCTCGTCCGCCTCTACGCGGAGCCGCCTCTTCGCCTCCATTCGCGCCACCTGCCGGTCACGCCGCCACACCTCGATCGTGCCCCGCGCGCGTGGCGTGGCATAGCGCTCGGCCACTGCCTCCAGCCGGTCGAACACCCGTTTGTCCGTCGCCGAGCGCAGCAGCTTGATGTACTCCGCATGCGCCCACACCAGCGGCATCGCCGAACCCGTCGGCTGCCCCTTGCGCATCCGGCACTCCGGCAGATCATCTCTGTCCCACACCTGCTCCGGCAGCATGCCGCCCGGTGAGCAGAAGCCCTCGATCGTCTTGATCAGCGGAGAGATATCCCGGCCTGCCGCCAGTTCATAGTGCGCCCGTTCCCCGGTCAGCAGCGGCCAACAGGAGCCCTGTCCCCAGTGGTCAAAGGGCGAGCCATCCTTGTGATTCCCATAGCCGTCATGGTTGTAGCGCCGGAAGCCCGGCCCTTGCGGCAGCTCACGCCGCAGAATCGCGTCCGCCACCTTCACCGTCGCCACCACCATCGGGTCGTCCGGCCGGCGCAGCCCATAGCGCACCAGCTCCAGGAAGCCGCCATCCACAACCGCGCGCGCCTCAAACGCGTACTGCTCTCCCGGCGCGCGGTTGGCCAGCGTCACCATCTCCGTGCCTGGACCCATGTGCATGCACGGCTCCGCGCCCGCAACCTCGGTCGGCCGAATGCGCATATAGTGCTGCTTCACTCCGGGCACCAGCACGCCGTCATTGGTCGCCGTCCAGTCCTCCAGGTGCGACTCCAGCCAGTCCGCCTGCTCTTCCAAAAACGTCGCCAGCTCCGGCTCGTGCCGCGACCGCACCATCTCCGCGGCACCGATCAGCGCCGCAATCACCACCGTCAAGGTCGAGGGCGAATACCCCGCGCACTCCTCCCAGCGCTCCTGCTGGGTTATCGGCGCATGGCGCACCAGGAATCCCGCCGCCCGCTCCACAAACGGCAACGCATCGAATTCGCCCAATGCATCCAGCTTCCACAGCCGGTAGGCCAGCAGGATAGGAAAGGCCGTCTCGTCCAGTTGCACGCCGGACCAGTACGGCGCGCCATTCACCCAGAAGTTCTGCGGGAATCCGCCATCCGTCTTCTGCGTGCACGCCAGGTAGATCAGCGCGCGCATCGCGCTGTTCGTGCGGCCCGCGGCCAGCAGAGCGGTGGTCGTCTGGCACATATCCCGGGTCCACACCAGGTGATAGCCGCCCAGGTCGCTGTCGCCCTTCGATTGCCCCCACGGAATCGATGCCGACGCGATGAACGCTCCCGCGAAGGTCTTGTCCTCGTGCGTCAGCAGGACGCCGTAGCTCGCCTTCAGCAGCTTGCCGCCATCCTGGGACGCGCTCGCCAGATCCACCCGCGCCTTCACCCGCTCCCACTGCTCGATGAAGCGCTCCATCTGCAGTTCGAACGGCGTATTCAGCGCGCCCGCCGTCCGCGTCAGCGCCGAGTGCGCCCCCGAACCGAACCCCACCGCCAAAACAAACTCCGGATTCTCCGCGATATCGATCTCGCCCATCAGCGCGATGTTGCCGTCCGTCGCCGACCCGTAGTGCCACTCCATCCCGTAGTGCCGCGTCACGTCCTGGTAGCCGTCGCTCGTGCCGACGAAGCCGCAGCTCGCATTTGCAAAGCCGCAATCCGCTGACATGGCCAGCGCCGACCCGTTCTTCCATCCCAGCAGCACCCGGCGCCCCGCCACATCCAGCACGTGCCCGTTGTTGTTCGCGCCGCCCCCGTCCAGATGCGGCGCCAGCAGCGCATATGCCTTCAGCTTGCGCAACAGGGCGTCGTCCCCAGAGAACTTCACCCGCATCAGCAACACCGGCGCATGCGGATCGCTGATGATCTCTTTCGAAATGCTGTAGCGCCCCTCCGGATCGCTGTTCACGATGCCCACGGCCGGCGCGGCATTCGACAGATAACTGAACCGGTGCCTCAGGTCGCGCTTTTCTTCGTGAACGAAGCTCTCGCCGTCGGTGACCAGAAACTCCAGGTCGCGTACCTGCGGCTTGTCGATGGTCGGGTTATAGATCTCGTTGATCGTCCCGTGCGAGGTCGTCCACCAGATCTTGCTCGAGGTCGAATACGCCGTCCCTACGACCGACTTCTGGCTCGACGTCCACCGCGGCTCGAGCCCCGGTGCGCCCGGCGCCTCCCCGTGCCCATCGATCCACCGGTACATCCCATGCTCTTCAGCCACCAGTCCCCCCAAGCCTGAACATCCTCAAGCCTTGCGGCCAATCCTCACAACAATAAGCGCAAAAATTCACAGCCCGTTGAAAGACGCACCTTACCGGGCTCCGGGTACAAATCCAGGATTCCGGAGCTCTGAATCATCGTCATCCTGAGCGAAGCGAACAGCCTGCCCCGTATTTCCTGCTTCAGAGCACCTGCGTGTTCGCATCCGGATCCGGCCGGAAGCTGCACTCGCGCATCGCGTGCTGCACCTCCCGGTTCTTCATGAACTGCTCCCATACCGATCCCGTCCGCAGATTCTCTGCCATCAGCAGCCCAATCCCCACATTGATCCCGATCACGTCCTCGGCAAACCACCCCGCCGTCGGCTGGAACGCATCCACAAAGCCGTAGCGCTGGTACACGCGTTCCTTGTAGCGGTCGCGCATGGTCAGCAATACGTGCGAGCACTCCGCTGGCAGAAACACCACCGAGCCCGCGCACGCGCAGGGCACCACCGTTCCGTCCGGCTCGCCCATGCTCGGCGGCCCACCCCACACCCGATAGCCCATCCGCGAATCCGACGCGGTGATCCCCCACATGTTCTCGTCGATCCAGGGAAACTTCTGCCCCTGCACCAGGCACCACAGTTGATGCGCCCGCGTCGCCGCAATCGAGTTAGTGAAGTAGTTCGCGTGCTTGTCGCGAATATCGCGATAGTCCACCCAGGCCTGCGGATATTGATGGATGAACAGCGGCGCCACACCCGTGATGTAATCGATCCCACCATAGGGCACAATCGGCCGCTGCAGCGCCTCCCAGCTCGCCGCCGTAATCGGGTGCGTCGGCGACGCAATCGCCAACAGGTACATCGTCGTCAGCTCGGCGTAAATATCCCAGCGATGCTTCAGGAACCCCTGCTCCGGCAGCCAGCCCATCGACAGCGTGTTGCCGCTATTCAGCATCCACTGCCAGTCCACTCGCCGGTAGAGCGTCGTCGCCAGGTTTTCGATCCGCTTGTTGCCCTCGAAATACGTGCGGCAGTGCAGGATGCCGCACAGCAGCAGCGAAGTGTCGATCGACGAAAGCTCGGAATTGAACATCCGCTTTCCGCTCTCGATGTCGATGAAGTGGTACAGGAACCCGTGCTCGTGCGGACACTCATTCAGCAGATAGGCCAGCGTCTTCTCTACCCGCTGCTCGCAGTCCATCGGCCGCAGATAGTGCCGCTTGTGCGCAATACACATCGCGCTTAGCCCAAAGCCGGTCGACGCAATCGATGCCGCGCGGCTCAGCGAGCGCCCATTCGACGGCGCACGGTCCCGCACCAACCCGGTCTTCGGATGCACTTCGTTGTAGAAGAAGTCGCAGTTGCGACCCTCCATGTCATCCAGCAGGTCTTCGGCCGCCTTCGGCACCTGGGTCAGTGGGCGGTTGATGAATACGCCCGGCGGGTGCCGGTACTGTTCCGCTGCCTGCTCCTGCGGCTTCGGCGCCGCATTGCCGGCCGGCGCCTGCGGCTGGTTCTGCAAAGCGTCCGCGATGGTCGCGGGAGCGCTCAGGGCAAGCATGCCGGCTGCGCCAGCCTCGCGCAGCAAATCGCGTCGGGTTATGCGTCGTCTTGCCAAATGGAAGCGGTATGAACTCCTCTTTAGACTCGCACGGAAGGTCACATCCTTGCAGCTTCGCCTGTCCTTCGACTTTCCCTCGTGGAACCTCCCGGCCCCGCGCTGCATCCATACTCGTGTATACAGAATTTGCCTGTCTGCCCGTCTCCCCTCCCCGCTTGTTCCTATAACGCGGAGCCGGACATGGCAATGACGAGTCTTATTCCCGGCCGCATATCGCGGCCCAACCGCCCCTGACCTGAGGAGGAAGTTGTGGCACACCTAACTGAGGAGAAAGCTTTGGCATACGAAGTTCCACCACTGCCCTACGACTACGCCGCACTCGAGCCGCACATCGACGAAGCCACCATGAAGCTGCATCACGACAAGCACCACGCCGCCTACGTGCAGAAACTGAACGGCGCCGTCGAAAAGCATCCTGAGCTCGGCAATCAAACCCCCGAAGAACTCATCAAGAATCTATCCAAGGTCCCCGAAGACGTCCGCGGCGTCGTCCGCAACAACGGCGGCGGCCATCTCAACCACTCCATGTTCTGGGAGATCATGAAGCCCAAGGGCGGTGGCGACCCCACCGGCCCCATCGCCGATGCGATCAAGAAAGACTTCGGCAGCTTCGAAGAATTCAAGAAACAGTTCGAAGAAAAAACCGCTGCCCAGTTCGGCTCCGGCTGGGGCTGGCTGGTGTGGAGCGGCGGCAAGCTCTCCATCGTCACCACCCCCAACCAGGACAATCCCATCACCGAAGGCAAATACCCTGTCCTCGGCAACGACGTATGGGAGCACGCCTACTACCTGAAATACAACAACCGCCGGCCCGATTACCTGAAAGCCTGGTGGAACACCGTGAACTGGGACAAGGTCAACGAGCGCTTCGCAAAGGCCCAGAAGAGCTAACCAGCGAAGCAATCGAAGCATTACGGCCCCATCCTGGCGAACCCAGGATGGGGTCTTTTTTGAGCGCCCCAAAGCGGGTGGCCCACCTCTCGCTTCTGAGGTGTGGGCCTGACAATTCAATCGCGAAGCACTCCGCGAAACATCGGACCGTGAATACCACCGGTCATCCCGACCGAAGCGCCGCAGGCGCGCAGTGAACGGATCTGCTTTCCCCATCGCATGGCTTATAAATCGATCCCATGGAACAAAATCTGCAAAACACCATCGCGCTCCTAACCCGCACGCCAGCCGCACTCAACGCACTCCTCCGTGACCTCCCTGCATCCTGGACGCACTCGAACGAAGGCGAAACTACCTGGAGCCCCTTCGACATCGTCGGCCACCTCATCCATGGCGAACACACCGACTGGATGCCGCGCGCGAAAACCATCCTCGAATTCGGCGAGACCAAAGCCTTCGAGCCCTTCAACCGCGAAGCCTTCAAACGCGAGAGCCAAAACAAATCGCTCGCGCAGTTATTGGATGAGTTCACTCAAGCGCGCTCCCAAAGCCTCGACGAGTTGCGCAGCCTGAACCTCCAGCCAAACGATCTCGAGCGGCGCGGACGCCACCCAGCTCTCGGCGTCGTCACTTTGTCACAGCTGCTCGCAACCTGGGCCGCCCACGACCTTACGCATCTCCATCAGATATCCAGGGTGATGGCCCACCAATACCGCGACGCAGTAGGCCCATGGAGCAAATTTCTCGGCGTCCTCGAATGCACCGGGCATAGCGCATAGAATCTCGCGGCGCCACCAAGACAGGCGCTCCAATCGCCGGGAGCGCCAGTCCTGTCCATAACCGGAC
>DASUWP010000006.1:0-11262 GCA_036378335.1 Acidobacteriaceae bacterium
CGCTCGCAGCCATCACCGCTGCCTTGCCCAACGCCCGGATCGCGGTCCTCACCAACAAACCGATTCGTCCCTCCGAAGAGATCTGCGCCGCCCTCGGACTGTCCCCGCATTGCTTCCGCATCTACGGCGGCAATTCCTTTGAGACCAAGAAGCCGGACCCGCTCGGCCTGGAAACCCTGATGGGCGAAGCCGGCGCGACAGCCGAACAAACGCTGATGATCGGCGACTCTGACGTCGACGTCCTGACCGCACGCAATGTTGGCGCAAGCGTCATCGGCTGCCGCTTCGGCCTGGCGCCGCACTCACTCGCAGATGCCCCTCCCGACTGCCTTGTCGACTCTCCCTCCGAGTGGCCGGAAGCGATCGGCATTCCACAAAACGCATAACACCCCCAAGCCCATACAAGACCCATACAATTGAGCTATGGGTCTTTTCGATCGGCTGAGAAAGCCGCCATACAATCCGGACGCGCCGGCCAACGTTCCGGCAGAACCGGTTGTCCCACAGTCCGTGATTCCTGAGCCTGAGCTACCCGAGCGGCATGAAGTGGTGCAGGATGAGCCGGCTCCCGCGTTGCCCGCCGGCACGCCGGGGCGCCGCTTCGTCTCCCTACCCGAAGAGCGCTTCAATCTGGACGACACCAATCGCCTCGCGCAAGCCATGGAAGTCCCACGCGAGCAGCGCGACAGCCGCTGGCTGGACGAATTTCAGGGCGCCGCTTGGAATGCCTCCATCGTGCTTCCCACCGAGCCCGTCTTCCTCGGTCCGGATGGCATGCCCTACGTCCGCCTCGAACTGCCCCCGGTCGGCGAGGCAGTGGAGACCAATTGCCTCTCCAACCTTTTCGTCTCCATGGCTGAACAGGGATTGGGCGCCGCTTTCTTCAAAAACAACACGGATTCACCGGAAGCCGCCGAATACGTGATGCCCACCGGCATACTCGAATCGCTGCGCGCCTACGGTACCTGGGATGGCGACCCCGAAGACGTCGCCGAACTCTCCGCGCGTCCGCAGCAACACGGCCCAGAGAGCGGTATCGAGAAGACCGACGTCGAGGCCGAGCGGCAGGTCATGGTCGGTTCGCCGTCGGAAACCTATCTGCCCAGGCACACCGCGCGTCTGCTCTACCGCCACCTCACCGAGGGCTGGAAGATGGAAGACCCGCGCATCGCGCTGGTCGTCGATCCGCAGATGACGCCGACGCGCAATTTGGTCATCGGGCGCAAATTCTCCGAGTTCCCCGATCAGGAGACCGCCACCCAGGCAGCCCGCATGCTGCTGTGGTATCTGCCGCCCCGCCGCTATCTGCTGCTGATGCCGGAGAACTGGTCCGCCGATCAGATGCGCCCGCTGCGCGAGCTCTGCTGATCGGCGATAATAGGTGAGCTTATGCAGATCACGCTAGACATTCCGGACCAGGTGGCGGCGAAAGCTGCAGCGCTTGGCATATCCGTGGAGAGCTATGTTCGAGAACTCGTCTTGCGCGAATCAGAACCGGGGCTGAAGCTCCATGCGTCCCCTCGCACTCCGGAGGAGATCCGCGCATGGCTGCAGGAGATGGCTCAGTTTTCGGACCAGATTCCTGAACTCCCTGATGAAGCTCTTTCGCGCGAGAGCATTTATCAGGACCATGACTGATGCAGCTTTCTTCGTGTCTCCTCGATACAAACATCCTTGTTCGTATTACAAAATCGCAGAGCAGTGCCTATCCTGAAGTCGCAGGCGCTGTGAACGAGTTGTTGTCCAGCGGTGTGAGGCTTTTCTACACGCATCAGAACGTAGCAGAGCTGTGGAACGTGATGACCCGTCCCGTAAACGCAAATGGTCTAGGGCTGGGACCTGAGCAGGCGGATGCTGAAGTTCGAGCAATCGAACGATTTATGGGTTTTCTGCCGGAAGGGGATCTGGCTTATCAATATTGGCGTCAGTTGCTGGTTCAATACAAGGTTCGCGGAGTACAGGTTCACGATGCACGCCTAGTCGCAACGATGCTCGCGAATAGCTTTCGCCACATCCTCACTCTGAACATCGCTCATTTCGCCCGGTTCACGGAGATTATCGCGATCCACCCGCGTACATTGCCACAGAACGCGCAATAGCATAACCCATGGACTTTCAGCTCGTCAGCGATTACAAGCCCCGCGGTGACCAGGGCCGCGCCATTGAAGAGATCCTCGCCGGCCTCGCCGCCGGCGAACAGCACCAGACGCTGCTCGGCGTCACCGGTTCCGGCAAGACCTTTACCATGGCCAAGGTCATCGAGGAGATGAACCGGCCCGCGCTCATTCTCGCGCACAATAAGACTCTCGCTGCGCAGCTCTTCCATGAATTCAAGCAATTCTTCCCGTCGAACGCAGTCGAATACTTCGTCTCCTACTACGACTACTACCAGCCTGAGGCCTACATTCCCTCCGGCGATCTGTACATCGAGAAGGAAGCGACCATCAACGAGGAGTTGGATAAGCTGCGGCTCTCCGCGACCCGTTCTCTCTTCGAGCGTCGCGACGCCATCATCGTCGCCTCCGTAAGCTGCATCTACGGCCTCGGTTCGCCGGAAGCCTACTACGGCATGCTGCTGCTGCTCGAGCGCGGGCAGAAGATCAAGCGCGAAGACATCACCAGGCGTCTGGTCGAAATCCTCTACGAGCGCAACGACGGCGACTTCCGCCGCGGTACCTTCCGCGTCCGCGGCGATGTCATCGAGGTCTTCCCCACCTACGATGAAATGGCCTACCGCATCGAACTCTTCGGCGATGAGATCGAAGCGCTCTCGCAGATCGATCCCCTCTTCGGCACCGTGCGGCAGAAGTACGCGCGCCTCCCGATTTACCCGAAGAGCCACTATGTAGTCCAGCCCGAGCGCAAGCGCTCCGCCATGGATTCGATACTCGCCGAGCTCGAGTGGTGGGAAAAGGAGCTCGAAGGCCAAGGCCGTCTGGTCGAAGCGCAGCGCGTTCATCAGCGCACCCGCTTCGATTTGGAGATGATCAAGTCCGTCGGCTACTGCCACGGTATCGAGAACTACTCACGCCACTTCAGCGGTCGCATGCCCGGCGAAGCGCCGCCCACCCTGCTCGACTACTTCCCACGCGACTACCTGCTCTTCATCGACGAGAGCCACGTCACCGTGCCGCAGCTCCACGGCATGTGGCACGGCGATCGCTCGCGCAAACAGAACCTCGTCGACTACGGCTTCCGCCTGCCCTCGGCCATGGACAACCGTCCTCTAAAATTCGACGAGTTCGAAACCCGCACCAATCAGATTCTCTATGTCTCGGCCACGCCCGGTCCCTACGAGCTGACCAAGTCCTCCGGCGTCGTCATTGAGCAGATCATCCGCCCCACCGGATTGCTCGATCCGCCGGTCGAGATCAGGCCGATCAAGGGCCAGATCGACGACCTGCTCGCCGAAATTCGTGCGCGCGCCACCATCAACGAGCGCGTGCTGGTGACCACTCTGACCAAGCGGATGGCCGAGGACCTGGCCGGCTACTACACCGAAGTCGGCGTGAAGTGCCGTTACATGCACTCGGAAATCGAGACACTCGAGCGCGTGCGCCTGCTGCGCGATCTGCGCAAGGGCGAATACGACGTGCTCATTGGCATCAACCTGCTGCGAGAAGGCCTCGATCTGCCCGAGGTCTCGCTCGTCGCCATTCTCGATGCGGACAAGGAAGGCTTTCTCCGTTCGCAGGGCTCGCTGATTCAGACCATCGGCCGCGCTGCCCGCAACCTCAACGGCTGCGCCATTCTCTACGCGGATAAGATGACCGATTCCATGCGCCGCGCCATCGATGAGACAGAGCGCCGCCGTGTCATCCAGGAGGCCTATAACATCGAGAACGGCATCACCCCTGAGTCCATCCTGCGCCCCATCGATATGTCGCTGGCACAGATACTAAAAGCCGAATACGCCGACATGACCGAGCAGGACGAAACCACCCCGGAGTTCAGCAGCCAGCAGGAGCTGAATGCCTTCGTCGCCAAATTGGAAAACGAAATGCGCGAAGCGGCAAAGAAGTTCGAGTTCGAGAAGGCCGCCAAGCTGCGCGATCGCGTGAAAGAACTCAAGACCAAAGAGTTTCTCTTCGGCTAGAGCATTTTCACCGCAGACATATGCCAGAGCGCTACTGCCCGCGTGGCTTTTCCGTCAAGAAAAGCCACACTTCAGGGAACTTAGCTATATCCAGTAGCAGTGAAAAGCTCTAAGAAGCAAGGCGCCGCAATCCGCCGGCGCCTGCTTTCTCGTTAGCTGTTCTTCGCAGCCAGGAGCTCAATCTTGTGAATCTGCGGATCACCGGCTAAAAGCTCCTTCGCATTGGCCATCAGCGCCTTGGCAATCTCTCCATTCAAATGCGCGTCGCGTCCCGCTTCGTCGTGGAACGTATCAAAGATGCCGAATTTCCCTCCGCCCATCTTGATTGCGTACCAGCTGACAGTCTCCGGCTCCGCCTCCGCCAGCGGCTGCGCTGACTTGAGAAATGCCTCCACCTCGGCCTCTTTTCCGGGTTTCGCCTGGACTGTCGCCCAAATTGCAAGCTTTACCATTGATTAACTCCTTTCCACTCATCAGATCTCCGGTTGGCCAGCCCGTTACACCGCGCCGCGTTAATTTTCGTGTTCCGCGACAGCGAACCCGTTGTATCGTGGTGCCGTCCCCCAGTCTGGTATTGACCGGTGTGGACCGAATGGGCCCCCGGCGTCGGGACTGCGCGACCGCAGTAGACATCCGAGGAGGAATTGCCATGCAGTGTCCAGCCTGCTCCACAGAAAATCCAGCCGGTGCCACGTTCTGCCAGCATTGCGGCACGTCCTTGACCGCGGCCCCACCACCTCCAGCCGGCGGCTACACCCAGGTGCCGCAACCAGCCACCGGACCTGCCGGTGCGGCCTACGCGCCCGCGCAAAGCGGCGGCCTTTCCGACAGTGCCGCCGGCGCCATCGCCTACCTTACCTTCATCCCGGCCATTCTCTTTCTGGTCATCGAGCCCTATTCAAAAAGGCCCTTCGTCCGCTTCCACGCCATGCAGTGCATCATGCTGACACTCGCTTCGGTCCTTATTCACTTCGCCATCGCTCTGCTGGTGGTTGTGCTGCATGGGTTCACATTCATGCTCTCCAGCCTGGTAAGCCTGGGCTTCTTTGTGCTCTGGCTCATCTGCATCGTCAGCGCGGCACAGGGAAAGTGGTTCAAGGTGCCGGTCATTGGCGACTTTGCTCAGCAGCAGTCATCGAAGTAAGCCGCAGCAAACAAACGCGCGAAAAAGCCGGGACAATATCCCGGCTTTTCTCTCCTCCTGACGTAACCTCCCGCCGCGATTCCGGACCGGGCAAAAACGCGTACTCTCACTCCACTTCTTGCCGGGCCTTGTAGCCATCGCGGGCAATCACGTCGTACTTCAGCGCGTGGTGCTTTTCATCCTGCATCTGCAGCGGCTTGCCCTCGTTGTCCACCAGCTCTACCCGAATCTTGCGGTAGGTCCCGTCCTCCTTCGCGTTGGTCGGCCGGTAGCTGACCACGTATTGATTGCGGATCGCCGAATTGATATCGCGGAAAATCTCCGGCATCTCGCCTTCGAAGCGCGGGAAGTACGCCTTGCCCCCGGTCATGCCGGCAAAGGTCCGCAGTTCGTTATCCGCCTGCAGATAGTCGATCTCATGCGCGCCAAACATGCCGCCGCGTGCGTTGCCGGTCAACCGTGCCATCTGGCCGGTGCTCACCGCATAAATCGTCACGTTCGGCGTCGCCTTGATCTTCTGCATGATCTTGTCCAGGTTGATCTTCGAGAAGGTGTCGATCCCGGACCCGACAAAGATGATGTACTTGCGCCCATCTACCCGGCTCAGCCGGTCCAGCGTCTCGTAAAGCGCGTCAAAGGTGTTGGTTTCGTTGAACCCCGGGATCTGCAGCGAGTTCAATGACTCGTAGACCAGCCGCTTGTCCTCGGTAAAGTCGGTCAAAATATGCGTGTGCATGTCGAACGTCGCGACCGCCACGTAGTCATCCGGATGCAACTGCTGCGCAAACGCATACGCTGCATTGCGCATGTCATAAATGAACCAGTAATTATTTGCGGCGAACTCGCACAGCAGTACCGCCGTGATCGGCGCCTGGGTGCGGCCAAAGGAAACGATCTCCTGCGGCTTGCCGTCTTCATAGATGCGGAAGTTTTCCTTGCTTAGGTTGGGCACAAACTGGTGCGTCTTCTGCAGCAGCACACCCACGTCCACGGTCACCACCGGCACGTTCACCCGCAGGGAGAAATTCTCCAGCCCCTTGGGATTCTTCACCACCGGCGGCGGCGGCGGTGGCGGTGGCGCGCTCTCGGCCGGGTTCTTCTTCGGCAGCACGATCCCGCCGCTGTCTCCGCCCGGACCTCCGGCTTCCGGTGCTGACTGGTCCTGATTGGGCGCCTGATTTTGTGCCGGAGGCGGTTCCCCCGGCATCTGGTACTGCCCGTTATGCTGGGGCTCCTGCTTCTTGTCCGAAGGCGCCTGCTGCTGATCGGCCGGAGTCTGGCTATCAGTGGAAGTGCTCTGGGCAAAGCCAGCTAGGGGCGCCGCTGTCAGGCCTGTGGCCAGACACGCAGCAAAGAGAAGACGAGCGAATCGATCGACGAGCAAGGAACCAACCTCGGGTACCACACCTTTAAGGACGGTTGTCCACGCAGAAAGTTGGCGGCTCGCGTGCAACCGTCTACTGTTAAAGACGTGCCTGCCCACCGTTTCGATGTGTCTGTCGCCCCTGTAACGTCATTTTCCTATGACCGCGCTCAAATTCGCGCCTTTTTCCCGGGGAACACCCGCAGAAACCATCCAACGCCGGCGCGCGGCCATCGAACACCAGCCCTGCTGCTCACGCTTCTCGCGCCGCTTTTCCTGAACGCTCAAACCACCCCCCCGGCTCAGGCGCCCAAGCCGGGTCAGGAGCCCATCCCTACAGAGGTCCGAACCCCGCCCCCGCCCGCCACCGCGCCGGATTCAGCCACCGCCGGCATCTTTCCCCTGGACCAGGTGCACCGCGGCCAGCACGGCGTCGCCTATACCGTCTTTGAGGGCGTGATGCCCTCCGCTGTCGAGGTAGAAATCCTCGGCGTCCTGCACAATGCCCTGGGGCCGAAGCAGGACATGATCCTCGCCCGGCTTGGCGGCAAAGACGCCATCTACACCGGCGTGGTCGCCGGCATGAGCGGCAGCCCCGTCTACATCGATGGCAAACTCGCCGGCGCGCTCGCCTTCCGCATCGGCCAGTTCAGCAAGGAGCCCATCGCCGGCATCACCCCCATCCAGCAAATGATGGAGGTGAAAGACATGCCCCAGGACATCAGCCAGGGCAGCCCCACCCCGGTCGGCGCCGGCAATGCCGAGATTCGTCCTATCGAGACTCCGCTGCTCTTCAGCGGCTTCAGCCAACCGGCGGTCGATGCCTTCAAAGATCGCTTCACCGCCCAGGGATTGACTCCCGTAGTTGGGCTGGGCGGCGGGTCGAGCACCGAGAAGCAGCCCGAGCCCATCCAGCCCGGCTCCTCCGTCAGCGCGCTGCTGGTCCGCGGAGACATGGAGATCGCCGCCACCTGCACCGCGACCTACGTCGATAAGAACCAATTGCTCGCGTGCGGCCACCCCATCACCCAGACCGGCTCCGTCTCCGTGCCCATGACCAAGGCGGAGGTGGTCGCCACCCTGCCCTCCCCGCTCAACGCCTTCAAGATCGTCAACACCACGGAGGAAGTTGGAGCCTTCACCCAGGACCGGCAGACTGCGATCCGCGGCGAGTTCGGTGCCAAAGCCCATATGGTTCCCGTTACAGTTACCTTTCATACCGGCGTCACCGCCGCCGCCACTGCCCGAGCCGTGCACTTCGAGGTCATCGACAGCCCCGACCTGACTCCGCTG
Organism: Acidobacteriaceae bacterium; assembly: GCA_036378335.1. GTDB lineage: Bacteria > Acidobacteriota > Terriglobia > Terriglobales > Acidobacteriaceae > KBS-83. The sequence continues at coordinate 7,897 of DASUWP010000006.1, forward strand.
CTCATGCTTACCTCGATCTATCAGTCGTTGATGCAGAGCAACAGCTACTCCGCCGAGACCACCTACCGCATGCGCGAGCGCGTCCAGCTTGACGGCGCGCCTGACGTGGACCTGACCCGCTTTGCCGCACCCACCAGCGGGATACCCGCGGCGCTTGGAGCGACCCTCCTGATCGGCGAGCCGCTGGTGCAGCTCTATGCCAATCCGGCGCGGCGCGGCGTGCTGCGTAGCGTCTCGCTGGATGTGGACGCGCTACCCGGCCGGCAGACCGTGGACATCGAGAGTGCGGAGCGCGAGGGGGGCGCCGTGCATGCCGGTAGCACCGTCTCGCTGCGCGCAACCCTGCGCCCCTGGCACGGTGCCACCCGCACCGTCGACATACCGGTCAAGCTGCCGGATACGCTGCCGGACGGCCCCATTCGCCTGGTCGTGAGCGACGCAGCAACCGTAGATCACATGCTCGAATCATCGCCCAACCATCTCGATATGAACGAAACCGTTGCAGCATTGAATGCGACCCACGCGAACGACCGCGTCTACGTTACCCTGCTCACTCCGCAGCCGCAGGCGCGTCTCGATGGACGCACTCTCGCGGAAGTTCCCATCTCCATGGCCAATGTCCTCGATCCGCTGCGCGTCAATCGCGCGCTCACCCTCAATGGCGAGTCCGCGGTTGCTGTAACATCAGTGCCCATGGACGCAGTTGTAACCGGCAACCAGGTGGTCACGATCCAAGTGGAATAAACGGCGCTCTCAAGAGCCGGAACCAAACGGACCAAAACAGACGAGGAACGATGCCAGAGATCCGAGGCTATGCAACACATGCTGCCGGGGCCGAATTGCTTTCATACCGGTATGAAGTTGGGGAACTGGGCGCCGATGAGGTTGAGATTCGTATCAGCCACTGCGGCGTGTGCCGCAGCGACCTGCACCTGATCGATAACGATTGGCAGGTCAGCAAATATCCTTTCGTCCCCGGGCACGAGATCGTCGGCACCGTCGAGGCAGTGGGCAGCGCCGTGCAGAACCTGCAGCCGGACCAGCGCGTCGGCGTGGGCTGGCAGGCCGGCAGTTGCGGCAACTGCAAATGGTGCCGCTCCGGCAAAGAAAATCTATGTCCCCAGTCGCAGCCTACCTGCGTGCATCGCAATGGCGGCTTCGCCGGCACTGTACGTGTGCCCGCGCGTTTCGTTGTTCCCATTCCTGAAGCGCTCGACAGCGAGAATGCCGCTCCGCTGCTTTGCGCCGGCATCACTGTCTACACCCCGCTTCGCACCTACGGCGTCTCACCGGCCTCCCGCGTCGGCGTCGTGGGTATCGGCGGCCTGGGTCATCTGGCATTGCAGTTCGCGCGCGCCTTCGGAGCGGAGGTCACCGCCTTTTCCACCTCGCCCGCAAAGGAAGACGAGGCGCGAGCCATGGGCGCGCATCACTTCTCGAATTCCCGCGAGAGCAAAGTCATGAAGGCGCGCGCCGGCTCGCTCGACCTGATCGTGTCCACGGTGAATGCGGACCAGGATTGGGCTGCCTTTCTGGGCACGCTGCGTCCCGAGGGAGTGCTCTGCCTGGTCGGCGCGCCGACACGCCCACTCCAGATTCCCGGCTCTCTGCTGATCCAGGCAGCCAGGGCGGTCAGCGGCAGCAACACCGGCAGTCCCCTTGCGCTCGCGGAAATGCTGGACGTAGCCGCACGCCACAAGGTGAAAACCCAGACCGAACGCTTCCCCATGGCCAAAGTCAACGAGGCGGTAGCCAAGGTCCGCAAAGGCGCCGTGCGCTATCGCGCCGTGCTCGCCAACTGACACGCGGTCTTACAAATTCAACTCCCGCTTCGCCTCGGCAAACTTCTCGATCGCACCCTCGAGTTCCTCGCGCGTATGGGCGGCGGAAACCTGCGTGCGGATGCGCGCCTTGCCGTGCGGAACCACCGGATAGGAAAACGCCACCACGTAGATCCCTTTGCCGAGCAGCAGCTCCGCCATGCGGGACGCCACCACCGCATCGCCGAACATCACCGGAACAATCGGGTGCTCGCCAGCCAGCACGTTGAATCCGGCCTTCGTCATCTCCGTGCGGAAATACCGTGTATTCTCCCGCAGCCGCTCCCGAAGCTCGGATGACTGGCCAACCAGCTCCAGCACCTTCAGCGACGCTGCAACAATGGGCGGCGCCACCGAATTCGAGAACAGATACGGCCGCGAGCGCTGGCGAAGGAGATCGATGATCTCCTTGCGGCCGCTGGTATAGCCCCCGCTGGCGCCACCCAGCGCCTTACCCAGCGTCCCGGTCAGAATGTCGATCCGGCCTTCGACACCGCATGCTTCCGGCGTTCCCCGCCCATGCTCGCCGATAAATCCGACAGCGTGCGAGTCATCCACCATCACCAGCGCGTTGTACTTCTCCGCCAGATCGCAGATCTTGTCCAGCCGCGCCAGGTAGCCATCCATGGAGAAGATGCCGTCGGTCGCGATCAGCCGGTGCCGCGCGCCGCCGGCCTCCTTCAGCTTCTCCTCAAGATCCTGCATATCGCCGTTGCGATAGCGAAGCCGCGCCGCCTTCGAGAGCCGGACGCCATCGATGATGCTGGCGTGATTCAGCTCGTCGGAGATGATCGCGTCTTCCGCCTCCATCAATGTCTCGAACAGGCCGCCGTTGGCATCGAAGCAGGAGCTGTAAAGGATCGTGTCATCCATCCCGAGAAAGCCGCTCAAGCGGTTCTCAAGCTGCTTATGGATCGCCTGCGTGCCGCAGATGAAGCGCACGCTCGCCAGTCCGTATCCCCACTCCCCGAGCGCCTGCTGCGCCGCCTCCACCACCGCCGGATGGTTCGCCAGCCCAAGATAGTTGTTCGCGCAAAGATTCAGCACCACGCCGTCCGCAACCGAAACCTCCGGCTGCTGCGGACCGGCAATCACGCGCTCACGCTTGTAAAGCCCGGCCTTCTGAATCTCGGCCAGTCTTTCCTGAAGATGCTCCTGCATTGTTCCGTACATTGCGCCGCTGACTCCTGCCCACAGATCTCTGTTACCGTATGCCCGTCAATCTTAACTGGCTCGTGCGTATGATTGGATTGCGGGAACGCTGCTGAACAACGCCCGGATGAGCATGCCGGGCTGACGAGTGGAGTCGAGCGGCATGGTCAATCTATTGGCGGTGATCGGTCTCGGATTTGTCCTGGGCATGCGCCATGCCACCGATCCCGACCACGTCATCGCCGTGTCCACCATCGTCAGCCGCCAACGCAGCATGCGCCAGGCCGGAGTCATCGGCGCCCTCTGGGGAGTCGGCCACACCATCACCATCTTCTGCGTGGGCGCCGCCATCATCCTCTTCAACATCGTCATTCCGCCGCGCATCGGCCTCACC
>DASUWP010000007.1:0-3954 GCA_036378335.1 Acidobacteriaceae bacterium
GGCAGTTCTGTGCGCTCACTCCCTATTTGAATAGACTGCACCGTCATAACCGCGGCATGAGCGAGGCTCGACCATCCAGTGAAGGCAATCAGGCTTCGATTCGCGGATGGATTGCGGATCGCCAGGAGCAGGAAAATCCCCAGCGTGAAGTAGATGGCAAGCATCATTTGGTCCGGGTAATCGGACTGATGCCGCTGCGGTAGAGACGTGATCAGTGGATAGATACCCGCCACAAAGAACAGTCCTATCAGCGCTAATAAAACTTTCAGCGCTCGCTGTCGTGTCAATGTAGGCCTCCTCGTTGCTTTGCGTGGGTGAATGTAACCAACGCGACTCAGTTCGGACCTCGATAGCGGCGCAGCCAGACTGCAGCGGCAAGGCACAGGGCGGTGAAGAGCAGTCCCAACCAGAGACCCGGGCTGGCGAGGTATGTGACGGGCGTGAGGTGGGTCGTCGGATTCATCGGCATGGTATTCGGCATGACCAAGGCCTCTGAACCACCACCCAATCGGGATATGAGCAGGGAACCAAGATGCGAGGTGTGGAACGCGATCTTCTCGACGAAGCCAATGGCGATCAGGGGTAAAGTAGCCCACAGAAATGCCGCGCGCCGTGCCCAGGCGGATACCAACAGCAGGTAGCCGTAAAACGGCGCGTACCAAAGCGCGTGCACGGTCACGAGGTGGTAAAGCAGTAGGAGCGACATTCGAAAAAACGACAATTGCGTCCACAGTGTGGTGACACTGAGGCCGTTGGCCCACAGCACTGCGCTGCTGAGCAGCAGCATGACTAACTGCGTAACAAATGTGATTGCAAAGGCGAGCAGCTGCAGAATCACGATGGGAACAATCGCCTTCGCGAGCACCGCGGTGAGATCGGACACCGGCAGCGACTTCCAGAACAGGATGCTGCGATCGCGCCGTTCGCTCTGGAATGCGCCCAGACTATAGAACGCTCCCACGAGCATGGCTGTCAGCATCATCAGCCCCGCGGCTATGTCGTAGTGCGTCGCGATGGCTGCGCGCTGGTGCGCGGGGTCGAGCGCCGAGATGGCACGCATTCTGGCTGGCAGATAGATCAGGCTGATGAGAAAGCCGATCAAAAACACGGCGGCAGTGGCCAGAGGAGCGATATAGACCGAACGGTTCTCCCAGATTTCGCGCCGCACTGACCAGTACAGGGGTCGCGTTCTGGACGCCACGGCAGGGATAGCGGTCGGCCCGTCGAAAGATTGGGGCATGGCGTTGGTTTGCATATTCATTGAGCCGCTCCTGACAGGACTGCGGGTCCCGCCTCTGTCTGATTGCCCATCACCGCGACGAATACGTCCGCGATGGTGGGCGTGCGCACGTCGCCAAAGGTGGCGAGCTGCTGACGGTCCACACGGTCGAATAGGAGGATGCTGCGGCCGAGAGCCTCGCGTTCGTGCATCGGGTTCAGAGCCCGAGCAGCGGCGGCGGTTTCGGGAGTCACCATCAGTTCGACATAACGCGACTCGAATTCGTCCATGCTGCTGCCGAAGGCGATGCGGCCGCGATCGAGGAACACGACGTCGGTGAGAACGTTCTGAATCTCGTCTACCTGATGTGTCGCGATGACGATGGTGCGGTTGCGATCGAGGTAATCGGTTAGCAGGGAATCGTAGAACTGCTTGCGGTAGAGGAGGTCGAGACCGAGGGTCGGCTCGTCTAGCACCAGCAATTTCGCGTCGATAGCCATGACCAAAGCCAGATGCAGTTGGGTGACCATGCCCTTCGAAAGGTCTTTGACCTTGCGATCGCGGGTGATCGAGGTCTTCAAGAGAAAGCTTTCCGCCTTTGCGCGATCGAAGCGTGGATGGACACCGGCAACGTAATCAAGCGCCTGCGCAACGCCCATCCAGCGCGGCAGCACGGCGACATCGGCGATGAAGCAAACATCGCGCATGAGCTGATTGCGCTGGTTCCAGGGATTGCGTCCGCATACCTGCAGTTCCCCCTGGTAGGGGATGAGGCCGAGGATCGCGTGCAGCGCGGTGGTTTTGCCTGCGCCATTGGGACCGATGAGTCCGAGGATGCGCCCCTCTTCGACGCGTAAATCGATGCCGTCCAAGGCGATAGTTTTGCCGAAGCTCTTGCGCAGCCTACGCGCTTCTATGCACGCCATAGTCAGCGCTTCTCCTTTGCGGCCTTCGGCGGCCGCGCCACAGGGCCACCATTCAAAAGATCTTTCGCTGAGAGTCCAAGTCGTTCCATGGTTGCGTAAATCCTGGGCCACTCTTCATCCAGAAACTTCTGCCGTTCGCCCTGCAACAGCAAACTCCGCGCGCCGTCATTGATGAACATACCGCGGCCTCGTCTGGTCTCGACCAAGCCCTCGTCTACCAATTGCTGATAGCCCTTCAGAACCGTGAGCGGATTTACCCGATACTCCGCGGCGACATTGCGTACGGATGGCAGGGGGTCGCCTTCTTTGAGCACGCCATCGAGGATCATCGCGACCACGCGATCGCGAAGCTGGCGATAAATCGGCTGACTGTCGTTCCAATCACGATCCATCCGTCACTTTGTCCGCTGCAGGTCCATGTGCGCATGGACTGGCTTGTCGCCTGGCATCATGTAAGTCCAGTCCTCGATATGGTGATTGGCGTCGATGACGGTGAAGACGGCGTGGTGCATGTGTCCGTACTGCGTACCGCCGGCGACGTCGAGAAAATCGAATTCTACCGTCTTGCCGTCCGCCGAAGTCCTGGCGGCCATGCGCGGCCGGTTTCCGGCGTCGCAATAGTGCGTCAGCAGCAGGCGCTCGTTATCCAAATAGAGCATGGTCACGGGATGGTCGTACTTCGCCGGGTCATCCGGCGTTCCGGCTGCTTTCATCTCATGCACCAGAGCGTTGCCCCTTGAGGTCACACGCAGCGAGACCTGCATGGGTGTGCCCTGCGTCATATCGTGCATCGGCGGGTTGGTGGTCGCCGGGCCTTGCCAGGTACCCGCCAGGCTTTTCAGCAGCGTGAACGACTTTTGACCATCGGGCTGAGTTTGCGCCTCGGACCGGGTTTGCGCCTCCGGCCGCGCAAACGCGGCGGTGGAGAGCGAGATCAGAACAACGGACAGCAGAAAACGGAGCGGTTTCATATTGCGTTCTCCTTAAGCTCTTTTGCTTCGCGCCAGGATTCCTCCGGGCATACTCGCGTGTGAGGGGCCTGAATACAACTGGTGTTATACATAACTATAACAGTACAGCACACACGCGTCAAGCGTTTTTCTTGGCGCGACGGGAATATGCACGCCGCCGTGCCTCCGGACCTTTGGTTTCCCTCGGAATACCGGCGCAATGGACCGCACTGCCAGGACCGCCGCAAAGGCGGCTCCCAGCCTTTGGTGAAAGGCGGATATCTTTGTGTGCCCGATACCGAGGGTGCGGCGCATTCACATCCATCAGCAGCAGCAGATGATCGGTGCGAAAGCCGACATCCACCAAGGAGAGGAGGGTAACTCGTGCCAGAAAATTCGCTCACCTCCACTTGACATTCAAGTGAGAGTGCGTCCACTCTGTTCTTGTGAAGTACCACTTGAATGACAAGTGAAGAGAAAACACGCATCCAGCTTCTTCAAGGCACGCTTGATCTGATGGTGCTCCGTGCCCTCGCCACCATGGGGCCCCAGCACGCCTATGGGATCGCCGCAAGGCTCGAGCAGGTGTCGGAACACATGCTGAACCTTAACCAGGGCACGTTGTATCCGGCTCTCGTGCGACTGGAGCAGTATGGATGGACCAAAGCCTCCTGGGGCAAAACCGAGAGTAATCGGGACGCGAAGTATTACGCCATTACAAGAGCAGGGCAGAAAGCACTCAGCGCCGAGATCAACCGTTGGCGCACGATGGCGGCGCTTGTCGAGAGACTCTTGACGGAGGAGTCATGATGAAACACTGGCGACGAATGATTGCGAAGCTTCGCAATCTGCTGAGCAG
>DASUWP010000008.1:0-19695 GCA_036378335.1 Acidobacteriaceae bacterium
GCCGATAGGCGCCTTCGTGCAGCAGTGGATGCAGGATAGTCGCGGCGATGTCCGTGCAGCTGCCGACGGGTTCGGCGAAGACCACATCCGGTGCATAGGTCAGTATTGCTTCGAGCTGCGTCGTTAAATCGGAGAAACGGCAGCAGAAGCAACCGGCCGTCACCTGACCGCTCGGCACGTTGTGCAAGCCGGCCAGCTGCGTGTCAACGAGCCCATTGCTCTGGTCGTTGAAGATGGCGCCGCAGCGCATGCCACGTCTTTGCAGTTCGCGCGCCGCGGCGAGAATGAGCGTGGTCTTGCCCGCGCCGAGAAAGCCGCCGATGAAGACGAGTGTGGGCTTCACGCGCCGACCTCGATACGTAGCTCTTGGCCTTCTGCGATCACCATCGTTTGCTCAGGCGTGAAGAGCGTCGTATTGCCGTTGCTCATTGACAGGCAACTGTATTCCTTCTCACCGATATAGACTCGCGCGGCTCCAATAATGGCGACTGCGATGGTGCGACAGCGCAGCTTCCCGCCGAGCACGCGTAGCCTGAAATGTCTGCCGCCCCCAATCCCCGGCTCGTAAGAGAAATCGCCCCAGCCGATTCCGTTGGCCCAGAAGCTGCGGAAGATCCTTTGTGGGGCTGGTACCGCAACGACGGCCTCCTCTGCGCCGTCATATCTGAAGCCGCTGAGTGCAACCACGCTCGACCACGACGACATCGCGCGGGCGTAGTGATGACCACACTCTGCCTCGTCCCATGGATTGCGCTTCTCCCCGTCGTAACGCGCACGCGTGTTGGCGATGTACTCGGTGCCTTCCTCGACCATGCCCGCATACATCATCATTGCTGCCGTGGCATGTTCCAGCCCGGTGAAGACTTCCGCATAGTAAGGAAAAGGAATGCGCGGCCGCTTGCCTTCCGCATAGCTGCACACCAGCACCGCTGCTTCGTCGTTTAAGGCAAAAGTGCGCTCCACATTGTCATGCTCCAGCAGCGTGCGCTTGTAGTTTGAGTCGTAGATTGCGCACAGGGTGACTAACATGTTCTCGCCGGAAACTAGATCGCCGAGACCGGCGACATAGGCCAGGTATTGGCCCATCAACTGATCGACCAAACAGCCATCGCCTACCTGATATTCCGGATGCTCCGTCTGGTTCGCACCCATATCGCCGCGCAGATGCGGAGCGATCTGATCATTGTGAAAGCCGCGGACCTGCTGCACGTAGTATTTGCCGTTGAAGAGGTTCGCATCGATCCATTGGCTGCCCTGCGCGAAGAGCCGGTGATACTCCGCCGCAGAGGCGGTGTCACCCATGCGCCGCGCCATCTCCTCACTGGCACGCAGCGCGCCCAGGTAATAGATGCCGCATAGCGGATTGGGGCCGTAGAACTCGACATCGTAGGTGTTGTGTTGCACGCCTTCCATGACTCCGTCGCGATTTGCATCCCAGCCGCCAGGAACCCACGCGAACTCGATCGCTTTCTTCAACCGCGGCCACATCTCACGCAGCCACCCATCGTCGCCGGTGAGCTTCCAGTCGAGATACGCGTGCATGATCTGGCCCATCTGCCCATCTGCCGCGGCCCAGCCGAATCGATCGTAGCCATCCGGAAGCAACTGCCGAAAGCGCATCGCGCCTGCATCGTCCATGGAATAGCCAAATGCTGCCTTGCGCAGCGAACGGGCAAACGACGGAAAGAGGAACGCGGTGGCCGTCTCGTAGTTCCACACGTGGGTGCAGTTGCCGAAGCAGCAGCCGCGTGCGTCGTCCACTCCTTCAAAGCCATGGAACTCGCCATCAGCAGTGCGGAAGCAGGTCGTGGAGGCGAGCGTCGAGAGGTTCGCGCTTGCTGCCTCCTTCACCGTCGCGGGTAGCGTGCTCTCGCGAAAGGTATCTGCGAAGAGACGCGTGCGCCGTTCCAGCGATTCGAGATGCGTCGCGGTGTAGTCCGCCACGGCCCATGCGTCGTCGAATCGCGTCGCATAGTAGTTGCCGATGCGTGTGTCACCCTTGCCCTTCGGCGCGTCCCAGCCGCACCAGTCCGGAGTGCGGTTGGGAAAATGCCACGCCAGCAGAAACGTAAACGTCTGCGATTGATGCGGTGCAATCTTTGCGCTTTGCAGCACCACGCCCACCGCGTTCTGTGCCTCGGGCTCGGCGCCCAACTCACCATTGGCGGAGAATGCGTCCCAGAAAAGCATGGGCGAGTTCCACCAGCGCCCTTGCGGCCAGCCGCGCCAGTGCGACATCTTCACATCTGGCTTCACCAGCGCCGCCAGAGCGATCGTGCCCCGCATCGGATCGCTCTCCACCAGCGCAGGATTCGACATCGTCAGACCGGAAATTTGCGAGTTCGCGTGATACGTATTTCGACGAGGATCCGGTTCGCCCGGCGGCCCAGCCTTGACTGGATTCTCGAGTGACCAGGCGATGCTCACCTTTACGCTCGCGCTCTTCGGATTCGTCACTCGATAGCGCAGAATTGCGACCGGCAGACCGGAATCATCCGGCTCATGCGGAATGAATGGCGAGAAGGCTTCCATCTCCACCGTCACCGGCAATGTGCGATCTTCAAAGGCGATATGCGCCAGCGGATAGGCGCCGGTGAACGTCGCCGCATCGAGCCGGCTCAGCCCGGGCGCATTGTTCGCTCCCAGTCCATCCTGCCCCTCGTACGGCGGCAGAATCCGCGCTTCCAGCACGCGAGCGATAGGCTTGGCATTGCCAGTCTGTGCCCAGATCGATGGAAAGGCATACGCAGGCGAATAGCCCTTGTTCGGCCGATTGAAGATCTCCCAATCGCGCAGTTGTCCGCGTCCCCCCAGTGCCACGCTGCCCGCGGCGACTCCGCCCAGCGGGAAGGCAATCATCTTGAGTTTGCGTCCGGTGAAGACCCGCGGGAAGGCGGCATCTTTGACCGCTGTTGCCGGAGCAGCCGGCGATTCGCGCTCCGCTGCTTCGCCGAGCGCCGGCCACCCGCCCACCTGGGTCGCGGCGCCGATGGCGCCCGCAGCCTGCTTCAGAAATGTGCGTCGCGGCAGCGGTTCGTTTTCGGCCATCGGGCTCCTCTATCAGCGCAGATTTAAGCGTTTTACTTTCCGCAGGACATTCTCCACCACCGGATCGGAAGGATGCAATCGAAGTCGCAGCCGCTCTTCACGCTCGCTTAAGATGGAGTGCAGGAAGATTGCTCGAATGCGCGTCCTCGTCGTCGAAGATGAAGTGCGGTTGGCGGATAATCTTGCGGCTGCTCTGCGCGAAGGTCCAGGCTTCGCCGTGGATTGCGCGGAGGATGGTGAACTGGGTGGCGAGTTGGCTCGGCAGGGCTGCTACGACCTCATCGTGCTTGACCTGATGCTGCCGAAGGTGGACGGTCTGACCATGCTGCGCCAACTTCGTGCGCGCGACAATGCAACGCCAGTCCTGATACTCACGGCCAAGGATGGCACAGCTTCGACCATCGAACTGCTAAACGCGGGTGCAGATGACTATCTGAGCAAGCCCTTCGATCTGGGCGAGCTCATAGCGCGGGCCAAGGCGCTCATTCGCCGGGGCAAGGGTGCCTCGCATCCCGTGCTCACCGTGGCTGACATCGAAGTGAACACACTGGAGCAGACGGTGCGCCGCGCGGGGCGGCTCATCGATCTTTCGCCGACGGAGTACCGCATCCTCGAATACATGGTGCATCGGCCGCGCGTCATCGTCTCCAAACGCGAGTTGCTCGAGCATCTCTACGATTACAACTGGGAACATCACTCCAACGTCATCGAGGCGCATATCTCCAACCTGCGCAAGAAGCTCGGTGCCGATACCGACCAGCAGGCAGTAGAGACGCTGCGCGGCCGTGGCTACCGTCTCGTGGCGGAACCCGCGCCGTCGATCCCCGGAAGTGTCTGATGAAGCGGCATTCTCTTTCCCGGCGGCTGATCTCGTCCGTGCTGCTGGTGGAGCTTGTCTTCGCCGTCGCGGTGATCGCGCTGGCTGCCGCATATGAGCGCCATGCTCACCTGCATTCTTTCGACATCATGTTGCAGGGGCGCGCCGATTCGCTGCTGGGCGCGGTGCAGGATGCCGAGGATCCCGCCGATAATGTGATGCTGGACCGCACCGGCCTGCAGTTGCCCTCTGAGGATATCTACGAGGTGCGCGACAGTGGTGGCCGGCTGCTGGGTCGCTCGAATAACTGGCAGGGCCCCGACCGAGGCGATGTCACAGCCAGCCGGGACCGCATCTTCCACGCGAACGTGAACGGGCGTCACTATCGTGTGCTCGCGCTTCACGGTCTGCGCGTGGTCGATCCTGGAGACAAAGGCGGCGGCACGGCGCGACATATTCTTGTCGTGTACGGCGCGCCCACTTCGCACGTCTGGCATGAGGTGCGCAATTCCATCGTTTTCTTCTCGCTCTCGAATCTTGTCCTGCTGATCGTCACCGGTGTCTTGATGGCATGGCTGCTGCATCGCGGCCTCGCGCCCATGCGGGAGCTTGCGGCCGAAGCAGAAAATATCTCGATCTATCGCTGGAAATTTCAGCCGCCGGAGAGCGCGGTCGAGACGCGTGAGCTTGCGCCTCTAGCCTCGGCGCTGAGCGCTGCAATGCAGCGGCTGGAAGCCTCCTTCGCGCAGCAGCGACGATTCGTCAGCGATGCCGCGCACGAGTTGAAGACGGCAGTGGCTGTCGTCAAGTCGTCATTGCAGTTGCTCAGTATGCGGCAGCGCACTACAGAAGAATACGAGGCCGGCGTTGAGGTGAGCCTGACCGATTGCGAGCGAATCGAGGAGATCGTATTCCGCATGCTCACCTTGGCGCGTGCCGAACACCTCACCACGGCGGAGCACGCCGCCGGAACAACAGACCTCGCCGCCACCGCCGCCGCCACGACGCAGCAGTTTCAATCCATGGCGCAGGTGCGCTTGGTTACGCTGACGCTTTTGGCCCGCGATCCGTGCTTCGTCCCTTTAACCTCGGAGGAATGTTCGCTTCTCTGCTCCAACCTTTTGCTGAATGCGCTGCAGCATAGCCCACCCCGGAGCGAAGTCCGTGTAGTGCTGGAGCCGGAGGCAGAGAATGTGGAATTACGGTTCGAAGACCAGGGCGACGGCATTGATCCTGCTTTACTGCCGCATGTATTCGAGCGCTTCTCGCGTGGCGATCCATCGCGCAGCCGGAACACCGGAGGCACCGGTCTGGGGCTCGCAATTTGCAAGGCGATAGTGGACAGGGCAGGCGGCAGCATTGCCTTGCAGAGTGAGCCCGGGCACGGGACCACGGCGGTAGTATGCTTGCCGCGTGCTGTGGGGCTGCCGGCTCCAGCGTCGGTTGAAGCCTCGCTCCAGGCAACTCCTTCAGCTTGAATTAATACAGTCACTCTAGACTTGCCCCGGCGCAGTCAGCGCCACAGGGGTCAGCACCACAACGGAGCCACGCATGGTCGATTCACGAAAGAAAAATGCTTGCCGGTCTTTGCTGCTCTTGGCCGCGCTGGTTTGCTGTGCAGCTTCACCATTCGCGCTCGCACAAGGCCAGTACCGCGTTATGACGCAATGGAAGATCGGTGGCGAAGGCGGGTGGGACTATCTGACCGCGGATCCGGCCGCTCATCGCCTGTACATTACGCATGGCGCGCGCGTGGAGGTGATCGACACCGAGAGCGGGAAATCCGTCGGAGCCATCACCGACCTGCAAGGCACGCATGGCGTTGCGCTGGATGCCGCCGGGAAGTATGGATATATCAGCGATGGCCGGGCCAACTCGGTTGTGGTCTTCGATCGCAGCACGCTGAAGACAGTCACCTCGATCCCTGCCGGAACCAATCCGGATGGCATTGCATACGAGCCGGTCACGAAGACAGTTTGGGCCTTCAACGGGCGCAGCAGCAATGTCACCGTTATCGATACGAACTCGCAGACGGTAGTCGCGACTATTCCGCTGCCCGGCAGGCCGGAGTTCCCGGTGGCAGATGGCAAGGGCCACGTCTACGACAACATCGAGAGCAAAAACGAGATTGTGCGCCTGGATGCTGCCACAAAGAAGTTGACTGCGGAGTGGCCAGCCTGCGACTCGCCTTCCGGTCTCGCGATTGACACCTCGGCCCGTCACCTCTTCTCTGTCTGCGATGGCAAGAAGATGGCGGTGGTCGATGCGAACACGGGAAAGGTGCTGGCGACACCCGCGATCGGCGAGGGTCCCGATGCCGTCGGCTTCGATGCAAAGGACAAGGTGGCCTTCTCGTCCAACGGCGACGGGACGCTGACCGTCGTGGATGCCAGCAAGTCGAGCTTCCCCGTCGTCCAGAACCTGAACACGCAGAAGGGCGCACGCACCATGGCCTTCGATTCGGCGAACGGCCGCGTCTATCTGACTACCGCAGAGTTCGGTCCCAGGCCTGCAGCTACCGCGCAGGCGCCGCATCCCAGGCCCTCGATTCTGCCGGACACCTTCACCGTGCTAGTGGTGGGTCGATAGATTTAGCGGCTGCTTGGCCGCTAAACTCCCCCGATAACCGAACGGCCAGCGAGACATTTGTTCTCGCTGGCCTTTTTATATTTCTGCGTGGCGCCCGCGTGTCATCAGGTAATAGGTCACTGGAGTCACGATAAGGCTCAGTGCAATCGAAATCAGCAGGCCACCGATCACCGCAATCGCCAGCGGCTGCAGCATCTGAGATCCGGAACCCAACGCGAAAGCCAGCGGCAGCATGCCGCAGATAGCGGCCATCGCCGTCATCACAATAGGTCGCAACCGCCGCTGCGCCGCGTGCACCATCGCCTCGCGCGGCGCCACACCCTCGGCGCGGTATTTCTCATCTGCGTCCAGCAACAGGATGCCGTTCTTAGCTACGATGCCGATGATCATGATCAGGCCCATGAAGGACGCAACGTTGAAGTCCGTCCCGGTGATCAGCAGTGCGAATACCACACCCGAGATGGAGAGCACTGACGACGTAAGGATGGCAACAGGCGCAGCGAAGTTGCGGAACTCCGCCAGCAGCACGCCGAAGACGAGTGCCAGCGCCAGCAGCAGCACCCGCAGCAACTCATGGAACGACTGCTGCTGCTCCTGATATGTGCCGCCATACTCCACGCGCACAGAAGGTGGCAGATGCATCTGCTGCACCACTTGCTGAACTTTCCTGACCGCGGTACCCAGGTCGGATCCCTCAAGCCGCGCAGTCACCGCGACTAACTGCTGTAGGTTCTCGCGACGTATCTCGTTCTGCGGCGGCAACTGCTGAATCGTCGCCAGCGAGCCGAGCGAAGCGAGTTTGCCGGCGGCACTATTGAATACCGTGTTCTGGATGGCGTCTAGCGAGGTGCGCGTATCATCCGGCATGCGTACGCGAATCGTGTAGGGTCGCCCGTTGGCAATCAGCGGGACAGTCGTCTCCACGCCGTCCAGGATAGAGGTAGCATCCTCCGCAACCTCCGTCGGGGTGAAACCCAGCCGATCGGCGACCGTTGAATTCACCTGGAAGTTCGTGGCCGGGCCGCTGATGGTGTTCTCGATGCCGTTCTGCACTTCCGTCACGCCCTGGATTTTGCCGATGGCATCGCCGACTTGCGGGCCCAGCTTCTGCAGTAATTGCGCATCGGTCGAGTAGAGTTTGACGTAAATCGGCTCGGGAGCGTTCGACAGGTCGCCGATCATGTCCTGCAGCACCTGGGTAAATTCGACGTCCAGCTCAGGCTCAGTCTTTTGAATTTGCGCGTGAACATCCGCCATCACCTCGTCGATTCCGCGGTCACGCTTGTTCTTCAGCTTCACCGTGATATCGCCGGTATTTGCTTCGGTTACGGCGGCGAGGCCCATCTGCAGACCGGTGCGCCGCGAGGTGGTCTCCACCTCCGGCGTGTTGCGCAGAATTTGATCCACATGTGCCAGCACGCGATCAGTCTCGGTCAGCGAACTGCCCGCCGGCATGATGTAGTCCAGCACGAAGCCACCCTCGTCCATCGCGGGAAGCAGATCGGAGCCAAGCTGCTTGTAGCCGAACCAGGTGCCAGCCACCAGCAGAATGCAGAGCAGCGCTAGCAGCAGCGGGCGCGCCAGCGACCACTCCAGCGCGCGCTCATGCCAATGCAGCACGTGACCCAGGACGCGTCCCGGCTCCCCGTGATGCAAAGTTTCATCCGCCGGACGATCCGCGGCCTCGGCACGATCGCGCAACAACGTGAGACCCAGTGCCGGTGTCCAGGTCAGCGCCAGCAGCAGGGAAGTCAAAAGAGCAGCGGTCATGGTGACAGCCAGCGCGCGGAAGAAGCTGCCGGTCACGCCGGTCACCGCAATCAGCGGTAGGAAGACGACAACCGGCGTGATGGTAGAACCGATGAGTGGACGCGTAACCTCTGCCAGCGCCTTCCGCACCGCCTGCACCCGCGTCTCGCCGGAGTCTCGGTGAAGGACGATATTTTCCACCACCACGATGGCATCGTCGATCACCAGGCCGATCGCGGCCGCCAGACCACCCAGAGTCATGAGATTGAAGCTCTGGCCGATGATCTTCAAAAAGACAAACGTGACAGCAACAGTGACAGGAATCACCAGACCGGCAATCAGCGACGAACTCCAGTCACGCAGAAACAGGAACAGGATGACGCAGGCCAGCACCAGCCCGATCAGAATCGCGTCGCGCACGCTGCCGATGCTCTCCCGCACTAGTTCCGACTGGTCGTAGTACGGCTCCAGCTTCACGCCCGGCGGCAGCTTGCTGCGCAATTGGGCAACCTCTTTGCTCACCGCGTCGGCCACCGCTACCGTATTGCTATCCGGCTGACGTGTGATGTTCAGCAGCACCGCCTGCTGCCCGTTCGCGGTCACCACGGTGTAGACCGGCATCACCGCCTTGACTACCGTGCCGACATCGGAGACGTGAACCGGCGCGCCGTTCGGAGTGGTCTTCACCACCAGTTGGCTTAGCTCGTGCTCGTCGTGGACCTGCGCTCCGATCAGGCCCAGGATCAACTGGTGGTTGGCTTCATACAGTCCCGGCGAATCGATGATGTTCGACGCATTCACCGCAGTCGAAAGATCAGTGATGGTCACGCCGGAGGCTTCCATGCGCGCCATGTCCGGAACAATGTGGTACTCCGGAATCTTGCCGCCCTGCACCGTCACCATGCTTACGCCGGCGGTGCGGTTCAGCGGGGGCTTCAGCTCATATGTCGCCATCTCCCACAGCGCCGTCTGCGACATCGTGTTGGAGGTGAGGCTGTAGCCAAGAATCGGAAAAGTAGCGAAGGTTAGCTTGTTAGTGGTGATCTTCACGGTAGGCGGCAGCGTCTGCTGCACTTTACTGAGTGCCGCGTCCACCAATTGCAAGGTGCGGTACATGTCCACACCCCAGCTGAAGAAGAGGCTGACCTCGGCAGATCCGCGGCTCGTCGTCGAGCGCACCGTCACCAGTCCCGGCACGACATTCACCGCATCTTCCACCGGCTTGGTGATCGTCACCTCCATCTGCTCCACCGGCATGACGCCGTTGTCCAGACCGATGACGACGCGCGGAAAGTTCGTCTCCGGGAAGACTGAGATAGGAATTTGGGTCGCGAGATAGATACCTCCGACAGTCAGCACGATCAGGAAGAAGAAGATGGTGCTGCGAAAACGCAGCAGCCAGAAGCGCGGTTCCTCCGGCCGCCGTTCCGTCTTCCTCTGGCTCGGTGGCAGTGCCGATGTCGTCACTTGTCTTCCTTCGCCGCGTCCGGCTTCTTCTCGTCTGTGTCGTCAGCCGCGCCTATCTTCACTTTCGTGCCATCCTCGAGCGCGTAATTTCCGGAGGTGATCACCAAATCGGCAGTGCTTACGCCGCTGGTGATCTGCACGTTGCCATCATCCGTGATCCCCACGTTTACAGGCTTCTTGTGCGCTGCCCCATCCGGGCCCACAACCATCACGGATCTGCTTCCGTCCTGCGCAGTCAGCAGCGCCGACGAGGGAACGATCAGCGCCTGCGGTACCTGCCTGCCCACAATCGACGCATGCACCGGCGTGCCGACCTTCAGCGTTCCCTTCTTGTTTTCGATGCGCAGCCAGATCTCCACCGTCGTGCTCCCCGGATCAAGCGCGGGGCTAATCAGAGACACCTTCGCCGGCACCGGATCCGCAACGCCCGGCACGGTAATTGTCGCGGCGTCGCCTACCTTCATCTTCTGTGCGAGCTGCTGGGCCAGATGGATCTTCGCCAGCAGGACAGACGTGTCCATCACAGTCAACAGGGTCGATCCGGCGGCTACAGTTTCTCCCGCGAAGAGCGGCCTGTCCGTGACGAAGCCGGAGATCGGACTGCGTATCTCCGAATAGGAAACCTGCGCCTCCGCGCCCTTGTACTTGCCCTCGGCTGAAGTTAACTGCCCCTTCGCCGCTTCAAGCGACGCCCTGCGCGACACGCTCTTCTGCGATTCCAGATGCTTTGCTGCTGTATCGTATGCTGCCTGTGCCTGCACCAGCGCAGCCTGCGCTGTATCCAGATCGCGGCCCGGTATCGCGCCTTCGGCAAACAGCTGCTTGCGCGCCGTCACAATGCTTTGATTCAGCTCCAGATTCGCCTTCGCCTGCGCGACATCGAGCTGCGCCTTTTGATAGTCCTCCGGCACCTGTGCCTGCGTTGCTGTGGCATACGCCGCCTGTGCCGCCGTGTAGGAGCCGCGATTGTCCAGCGCGGCCGCCGTCAGATCGCGATTCTCCAGCGTGGCCAGCAGCTGTCCCGCTTTCACGCGCGAGCCGCGCTGCACGTAAAAATGGCGAATCGGCGCCGTGATTTTGGGAACAATCGCTGCCTGCGCCACGGGAGCGAGCACTGCGTCCGCCGGAATGTGCTCGACAATCGTGCCCATCTGCGGGTGCTCCGCCTGCACTGTGACCAGCGGCGTCGGTGCGCTTTCGCCCTTGCTGCAGCCGGCAATGGATGCGAGACCGAGTGCAGCCACCGGCAGAATCAGCAACGCGAATCTTCGTGTCTTTTTGTGCGCTCTCATTCTCACATCGTCCCCGTCAGCGTCTGCAGATTGGCCAGGCCCGTTTCATATCGCACGATCCCATCCTCGCGCGCATTCTCCGCTGCGGTCAGCGCCGTCTGCGCGTCCACTACTTCCAGCGCCGTCGCCTCGCCCGCCGTGTAGCGCATCTTGGTCAGCCGCAGACTCTCCGCCGCTGTCGTCGCACTCAGGTCGAGCGATGCCGCCTGCCGCTGCGCCTCTGCCGCTTCCGCATACGCCTCGTCGAGCGTGGCGATCAGGTGCCGTTGTGTCGCGGTCAGCGCCACGCGCGCGGCATCGCGGCGAATCTCCGTCTGCTTCACTCGATGTGGTGTCGCCAGCCAGTCCCATACCGGTATATCCACCGTTGCGCTCGCGGAATAACCCAGATTGCTCACGCCTGTTGGTCCCTTCACGGCAAACTGAGCGGCATCGATGCCGTAGTTGAAGTTCAGCGCCAGATCGGGCAAGTATGCCGCGCGCGCACCCAGCACCTCCGCATCGCTCATGTGCACGGCGGCTAGCGCGCTCTTCAGATCTGGATTATGTGCTGTGGCCTGTGCCTCCACATCGGAGCGCGAAGGCATCGGCGGCAGCGCCGAGCTCTGTGTCGTGTAACTTGTCCGCGGATCGGGAAAGAGCAGCACACCTAGCTCCAGCCGCGCCTTGTCCGCTGCCAATCGCGCATCGGCGAGATCACGCTGGCGCTGTTGCTGCTGCAATTGCGCCTTCACCACGTCGGCATGCGCAACTTCGCGCGCGGTCTCCCGCTTGTTTGTCAGACCGGTGAAGCCGGCTGCCTCTTTCTCTGCACGTTCAGCTACGCCAACCTTGTGCTCACTCGCGCTGAGGCTGAAATACAGACCGACCACGGTCGCCACCAGACCACGCCGGGCCACTTCGTACTCAGCAGCGGCGCGCGCAGCCGTCGCGTTGGCCAGCCGCACATCAGCAACACCCTTCAGCCCCATCGTCTCGGTCACGGCTGCCTGGCTGGTGTACTCGTGCACCGCATTGTTCGCAATAAAGATCGGTGACGGCGTCTGGGTCCCGTCGACGCTTACCGTTCCAGCCGTTCCCTGGGTGTAGAGAAACTGATTGTGATACACCGCGTTCGGCAGCAGCGCGGCGCGCGCAATGGAGCGATCGAGCGCAGTCGCCTTCGCCTCTCCGCGCGCAGCCGCGAAGTTGGGCTCATTCGATTGCGCGCGGTGGATCGCTTCATCGAGTGTGATGACCAGCGGCGCCCTGGATTGCGCGCCAGTCGTATCCTGAGCCGGTGGCGCCTGCGAAAAGCAGCGCAGCGAAAAGAAGCAGAGAAAAAGGGCGCCCACCCAGAATCCGGGTCGCGCGTGGTGAGCCTTGGGCGTTTTCACTGTAGGTGCATACAAGGGCGCGATCGTCGGCGTAGCCTTTCCCTCAAGAAAAGCGACATCTTGCGAAGCTTGGCTGCGCACAGAAACAGTGAAAATGCCCTTTATCTGCCATCTCATCCAGACTTCAAGGTATCTTTTTCAACATTAAATCTCAATGAAGCAACGACTTGCCGGATTATCTAGCGCATAGTTGTGACAACGCAGAATCATCGCATCGAGACTACCCGGCGCCATCCGGCCCGCTAACTCATTGGTGGACCGACAACGAAATCGGCGTCGTATTCCATCCTCGAAGCTGCAGACGAAGACCACCTTCGCGCGCGTCTTCCGGAATTGCGATCGTCACTTGTCGATCTTCGCCCGGCAGGAGTGACAGGTAATTGTCACTGTAGTACGCAGGCAGCACCTGCGAGCCATCGACGCGCAGCAGGGTCAGCTTGTTCTCAAGCGCCGCCACCTGCCCGGTATTGCGCAGATCTACGCGAATCTCACCCTTGGCCGCCGTCGCCGTCGCGGTTACGGTCGCTGGGGACAGCCGGTCCAGTGCGCGATAGCCCGCCTCATGCGCAGCTCGCCAGTAGAAATTATCAGATACGAGCTGCCCGTCCGCGCTGTGAAGTTCCAGCCGCACAAGTACCACTCCGTCATCGCCCATCAGCGGCGCCAGAGCAAGAGCGAAGCCTGGCATCACTGCATCGGCCGCAGCATTCACCACAGCGTCTTTGCTCAGTAGCAGCCTATTGTCCAATCCATAGACACGTGCAATCAACTTCAGGCCGGCTCGCGCCGCGGTTGTAGTATTTGTCACCGAGACGGTGTCATCGGATAAGTCAAGTTGCACATGCAGCGGTTCGCAAGCCTTCTTCACGCCGTAGTAGGAGGCCTGTGTGTCGTAATCGGAGGTAAATATCTCCCACATCGTGCTCGGCCATGCCGGTTGCGTCATCCACAGCATGCGCCCGCTGTTCGGCCACCATAAATGCGCGTTCATTCCCTCGAAGATGGCGCGATGGTCAACATAGTTCATCATTTGTGCCTTGCGAACATAGTCCTCAAGATTCGTCGCCGCGCCGAACATCGCCTCCATGTGCTGGTTGAACGGATTCACGTCGCCGTTTCCTGCCTGGTGCCAATCGTGGTACGCCCAGTCGTCTGACACAGGCCAGTGGTCGGCCTCCGGTATCCAGCGGCTGAACCATTCGCGCGTCGGCAGAGAGGGCGTGCCCGTCTCGACCGAGAAGCCGTAGTTCAGCCGGCTGAAGTAATCCGCAGGATCCTGATAGGAATACGGTCCGCTGCCCTGCAGATTCACTGCATTGGAACTCGGGGAGTAGTAGCGCGTGCCATCGAGCGAATGAATCAGCCGAATCAATCCCTCATTGATGATTGGCTGCGGCACGCCTTCATTGCGACCGCACCACATCACGATGGATGGATGATTGCGATAGCGCTCAATGGTGTCCTTCGCGTTATCGAGGAAGAGTTGCGGGTCTTCCGCCTCCACGTTGTAGTTCTGCGTTGAATCCCAGAAGTCGTTCCACACCATCAAGCCGTACTCGTCGGCAAGATCGTAGAAGGTCTCTTCCGTGCTCTGTCCCACCCAGTTGCGGATGATGTTCAGTCCCGCATCGCGATGCAGCCGGAAGTAGGGCTCCAGTCGCTCGCGCGAAACCCGCTTGCGGGCATCGTCCATGCCCCAGTTGCCGCCGCGCGCCGCAATGCGCACACCGTTCACCTTGATGACCAGGTAGGGCGCAGGGGCGAGATCGCCATCAGAATGAAGGGAGGGCGCAGCGTCCGCGCCTACGGCAATTGACGCAACAGCTCGCATTTCCCCTTTTTGCTCCAAGGTCATGCGCATCCCGTCGTGGGAGACATCCACCGCCGGCATTGCACGCTCGCGGTCCTCCGTCGGTGAATACTCCACGCGCCGCAACGTCCCGTGGTTATCGAACAGGCTGAGTTCATACGTAATCTGGCGCACGCCGAACTGTGAGGTCGCCGTGCTTGTAGCACCGCCGTCTTCATCAAATGTGACCTTGAGGTGGTAGAGCTCCGGCTCGCCATAGCCATTGGGCCACCACAGGCGCGGATGCGCCAGATGCAGTTGCGGAAACTCCGCCGGCTTTAGCTCAACGCTTTGTTCGCCCGTCGCAACCGTGATCTGCTTCGACACCTCCACGTCTTCGAACGAAGCGGTCAGCTTGCCGCGCTTCGCCTCGTCGCTCGCATTTCTCAGGGGCACGGTGATCGACACATCTGCCTGCGTGGTGTCTGTCTGTCCGTTCTGCAGCAGGGGAAGCGTCGTGACCACTTGTGCGTCGCCTATCTTCACCTGTCCGCTCGGCACCAGCCGCACATCCTGCCACAGGCCGCTATCGCGATCGCGCTCTGCGGGAATCCAGTCCCAGCCCTCGGTCGCGACGAACGTTGGTCCATCCAGGCACATCATGCCGCCGTTCTCGCCCGGACCGCCCAGGATGGACTGCTCCTGCGGTATGCCTGGATGTGGCGGTGGTGAGATGCGGATCGCGAGCGCATTCGTTCCGCCCGCGCGCAGGTCGCCTGTCACATCGAAGACTCCACGGTCAAATGCGCCCGTTACCTGTCCGATGTGTTTGCCGTTCAGCCATACCTCAGCGTGATAGTTGATGCCCTCCAGCACCAGCGTGCGACGGTCGTTCTTTGATTGCTTGGGCGCGGTGAACTCCGCGCGGTACCAATAGTTCTGCTTGTTCAGCGACTCAGGAACCGCCATGTTATTCAGCCCGTAGTCGGGGTCCGGATAGATGCCGCGATCGACCATCGTGGTCAGCACCGTTCCCGGCACGGTCGCGGCCCACCAGTCTGCAGTGCGAAAACCCGGTTTCGAAATCTCTTCCGGCGTAGTCGTCAGCTTGGGCGCAGGGATCAGCTTCCATCCGCCGCTCAGTGTCCACGCGCCATCTCGGTCCTTGCGCAGGGTTGTCATGGCTGGAGGCTCCGCTGCCGCTTTTGGCTGCGAGAACGGCGCTTCGCTCCGCGGTAAAGTCGCTGGGTCTTGCGGCGCACGATAACCCGCCTGCCCTCGGGTCTGTACCGGCCATGCCTTCGATCCCTCTTCAAAGCTCACCAGCGAAAACTCCGGCTGCTGCTTGGCCATCGCGGCGATCTCTGCATCGCTCTTGACTGCGCGAGACACCGTCAGCATCGCGATGCGCCCCCCAAACGGAGCAGTGTCCAGAAGCGGAGATGGTATGGGCGCCATCGAGACGACCGGTGCGACCCGCCCATAGAGCAGCGATCCCTTTGCTACTTCCATACCATCGCTGTAGAGGCGCACCGCCTGCCCATCGAAGCTGGCTGCGAAGAAATGCCACTGTCGTTGTGCCAAAGGAACACTCGCGGTCAGCACATTGTCCTTGCCGAACCAGAGGGCAAGCCGCCCGTTCACTATCGCGAACAAACGCGACTCTTCTTCCGCAACATTGCCTATGCCGGCTATCAGCACGGGTTTTGCAGAGGCGGCCGGCATTTCGACCCAAACCGTCATTGTCCAGGGCGTAGTTGCCTTCAGAAGCGGATCCGTCTCAGGCAAAGACTTCTCCAGCCCCTCGCCTCCAGCCAGAAAATGGCCGCTGAATGGCCCATACTCTGGCGGTAGCACCTGATAAATGGCAGCGCCATGCTGGCCGAACGCAGGCACATTTGCGAGCAGCAGCAGAGTACTAGCCAATAGGAGAGAGCGGATCGAGCATTGCATGCGGATACTCCTGGTCTGGGCAGGCGATGGGAGCTTGCGAATTATGTTAACGATACCTTGTTGAGCGCCGCGACAGCCCCATAGCGTTCTGAAGCGAGACTCAGCGTGCCGGCAGCGCCGGCACGGCCTCGGACGTAAACGTAGGAGTGGGCAGCCCGGCACTGTCCATCAGCGTCGCGTCCGGTGCATTCGGCCAAGCGTAACGCACGTACAAGGGCGCCGGTACCTGCGGGCTGGTCACGCTGACCGTCGCGCCGCCAGTGTCGATCGTCGCCGTCGCCGGCACAAAATGCCGATCCGAACCCGCCAGTTCAAAACCCTGCAGCGTCCCGCCGCGTACTGCCAGCTTGCCATCCGCTCCCGTGAAATACACGCGCATGCCCGCGCCTTCGGTCGTCGCCTGACGGAACAACGGCCCGCTGTGGTGCACATCCTCCCCATAGGAAAGCGCCTGCGCGGCCAGCGCCAGCCGATGCCCAACCGTCTGCTTGTCTGCCGGATGCACGTTGTTCCGATCGCCTACATCGATCGTCACCGCCATTCCGGTGTTCGTCAGCGAGAGCGTCCGCCGCTGCGCATCGCGCACCATGCCCCAATCCTCCTCCGGCGAAGCCTCGTAACTCGAGATCTGCGCGAAAAGGAAAGGAAAATCGCCCTGAGCAAACTGGCGTCGCCAATCGCTAATCATCGATGAGAAGAGCCGGTTATAGAGTGGTGCCCGCGCGAGCCCGGTGTTCGCCTCACCCTGGTACCAGATCACACCGCGGATCGCCAGAGGCGTAACCGGCGCAATCATACCGTTGTAGAGTGAACTCGCGGCCCACGGTTCCACCGGCGGCTGCCACGGATGCTGCTCCGGTGTACGCCCCGCGGCCTTTGCGGCTGCATCCTCGCGTGCGTATCGCGCCTTGATCGCCTCCACATCCGCCTGCTCGTCCATCTCGGCCGCCCGCGCGGCAAAGACCGGCATCAGCGCAGCATCGCTGCCCAGAGTGTCCAGACTGGTCCACGACTCAGCCGGCGTGCCGCCCCAGTCCGCTTCTACAACACCGATCGGCACTTTCTGATCGTGCTGAATCTCGCGCGCAAAGAAGTACGCAACGGAACTGAAACTCGCCGCTGTCTCCGGCGTGCAGATCTGCCATATCGCATCCTGGTCCTGCAGTGGAAAGTACGAGAAGCGCTTCGGCTCGTGCAGCAGACGAATCTCCGGATGGTTCGCCGCCTTGATCTCCTCCGCTCCATTCTTCAGTACTGCGGAGCCGGGAAACCCGAGCAGCGGCATCTCCATATTCGATTGTCCGCTCGCCAGCCAAACGTCGCCCATCAGCAGATCGTTGACCATTACGGTGTTCGAGGCGGCCACCGTGAGCGTGTATGGCCCGCCGCCCGCGGGACGCGGCGCAAGGTATAAACTCCAGTGCCCGAGCGAGTCTGTTATCGCACTCGCCGTCTCGTCACCGCCGCCGTTCGCGCGGCGCAGAGTTGCGGTCACGTGCTCGCCCACATCCGCCCAACCCCACACGTGGATTGGCCGGTCGCGCTGGATGACCGCATGATCGCTCCACAGCTTCGGCAAGCGCAGCTCGGCAGAGGCGGTGAGGGAAATCAGCAGGAGGGCAGGGAAGAAGAGAGCGCGCGAAAACCGTAAGAGCATCATCGGTCTCCCAAGATGCCACAAAACGCCGCGCGAGGAAACCGGTTGCAATCCAGCTGGACAATACATGTCCAGACAAAATGAACAACTTTCCCACCGAGGCTAAATCATCATCGATTTCCGGTGACCGATATCTACGTTGCCCGAACCGCACGTCGCACTCGGGAGCTGAAGCAAAGGGTAATGGGCTATATCTTTCCTTCCGCGAGAATTGCCCTAACTGCCTCCAGTGTGAATTTTCATTGGATCAGAAGTTTCAATGCTTTGATTGTCTCTCGTCACTACAATGCGGATCCAAAACCTCATTGACACGACTTAGTCACGCAACGCAAGATGGAAGCCCTACCTCCCCCAAACAGCGTCGTCCATCGAATCAGAGAGAGCTCTTATGTCCAAGCTTATGCAAGTCGCTGCTTTCGGGGCATGTCTTGCCTGCCCTACGCTACTGCTCGCCGATTTTCAGTATCAGGAAACGACACAGATCACCGGTGGCTCGGTGATGGGGTTGATGAAGATGGCTGGAGCATTCAGCTCACAGGCGCGTAAGGCGGATCAGCCGATAACCTCGACGGTGCTGCTGAAAGGCA
Source organism: Acidobacteriaceae bacterium (assembly GCA_036378335.1). Lineage (GTDB taxonomy): Bacteria > Acidobacteriota > Terriglobia > Terriglobales > Acidobacteriaceae > KBS-83. The sequence goes on from DASUWP010000008.1 coordinate 18,325, forward strand.
ACCGGATGGCACGCATACGTCCGGACTCTATCGAGATCATCGATCTTGACCGCGGGACAGTCACGCAAATCGACACTATCAAACGCCAGTACAGCACGATGACGTTCGATCAGATGAAACAGCAACTGGAGCAGGCACAGCGGGATGCGCAGGCCCGGCAAGCTTCATCTCAAACGCAAGCGGAGCCCGCTACCCAGCCATCGAGTGCGGACATGTCTTATGACGTCCATGTGCGAAATACGGGGGCTTCGCGTCAAGTCTCCGGTCTTGATACGAATGAAGCGATCATGACGATGTCCCTCATCGCGCAAGACAAGACGAACCAGCAAAAAGGCGCGCTCTCGATAACGAACGATATGTGGATGGCGCCGGATATACCCGGGTTTGATGAAGTACGAGCATTCAACGAGAAACTGGCGCAGAAGATGGGCAATGTCTTCAGCGGAAATGCCGCAGGTGGAATGGCAGCGCTCATGTCGCAGCCGGGAGCCGCAAAGGGTCTTGAAAATCTGGCGGAAGAGATGCGGAAGGTGAAGGGTGTCCCCGTTCTTCAAGTCATGCGTATGGGATCGACTGCTGATGGAAAACCATTACCAGCTGCGTCAGAAGCGCCCTTGCCGAAGTCTTCCACTCCGGTAATGCCAAGCGCAGGAGACGTGGCGCAGCAGTCGGCGACTTCCGTAATAGCCAGCAAGTTGGGAGGCTTCGGGGGACTCGGAGGTTTCGGCAAGAAAAAGAAGGCAGAGACACCCCCGCCCACCGACGACAGCACGAATCCTCAGCAGGCTCAGGATGCCGCAGCCAACGTGCTCATTGAATCGAATACCACGATGGGCGGCTTCTCCTCCGAAGCAGTCGATCCCGGTCGTTTCGAAGTGCCGGCCGGCTACAAGGAAGTCAGCACCAAGGTTCAACAGCCAGTCGCAGTAAGCAACCGGTGAATGATTCGTGCTGACCGCGACGAGCGAGCACGAGCGGCCCCTGAGGCAAGCGCATTCTTCGCTCATTTCGGTTGATCGAAATTAGCAGAATCTGGATTTACAGCACCTACCGATTGCCGTCATCCACGCGCGGATGAGACACGCCGGCGGCAGCAGTTACGCCGGCGGCGTTGTTTCTACTCAGCGTTGCGGCATTCGGCGGCACCGTGATTGTGTTTGCGATTGTTGGATCGTCGCGCAGGTGCAGATACAACTCGCCGGTGCTGGGTCGCGGCACCGCGAGTGTGGGATTGGTGTATCCGTCCGGCACCGACACGCTATGCGTGAACTGCGGATCGGACGAGATGGAATCAATCAGGAACAGCGAGCTGCCGTTCAGCGTGCATTGGGCATTGGGATCGTTAGCCGCCGGGGTTCCCGTGTCGTTGAC
>DASUWP010000009.1:0-5405 GCA_036378335.1 Acidobacteriaceae bacterium
AACTGAAAGATCGCTATCAACAGCCGCCATGCCGCAACCGGTCCCACGCAACACACGCCAGAAACAAGCCATCCGCGACGCCTTTATCGAAGCGAACCGCCCGCTTTCTCCGGAAGAGGCACTCATCGCGGCACAGCATCACTTTGAGACGCTGGGCATCGCGACTGTCTACCGCAATATCAAGTCGCTGCTCTCGGAACGATGGCTCGACCCCGTTTCGCTGCCCGGCCAGGCAACTCGTTACGAGGTAGCCGGCAAGGCCCACCACCACCACTTTCACTGTCGAAAATGCGGGCGAATGTACGAGCTCGGCGACTGCACGGATACTGTGCTGCCGCGGCCTCCCAAGGGCTTTCGCGTTGCCGGACATGAGCTGCTGCTCTATGGCAACTGCGCGCGCTGCACTGACCCGGCCCCGGTGAAGGGGCATAGCCGAACCAGTAGATAACGATTGTTTGTTATCATTAACACCTCATAGCGGCCACAGCATTTATTCGAAGGCAAGATCCATCCCTCCATGCACATCATCACGGTCATCCACGCGCTATTGGCTGTCTTTGCTCTGGAAGCGGTGGCAATGCTGGCTGCGTGGCTGTTGCGGCGGCGCGAGTATGCGCTGAGCGCGTTCCTTCCCTATCTCGTCAGCGTAGCGACCGGGCTGCTGCTCGCCACAGCGCTGCTTCATCTGCTGCCGGAAGCCATCGCTGCTCTCGGCAATATGCCGCGTGTCTGGTATCTGCTATCCGCCGGCATATTGGGTCTCTTCTGTGTGGAGCAGATCGTTGCCGCGATCGTGCACGCCGGCGATATAGATGCGCCGATCGTACATGTTCATGATCATGGGCATGCCCATCTTTCGCTCCGTCCGGCGAACCTCATCGTTGCCAGCAGTCTGCATAGTTTTCTCGACGGTGTTTCGGTGGCCGCAGCCTTCGCCGCCGGCCCCCGCGTCGGCTGGATCACTGCGCTGGCCATCAGCCTGCACGAGGTTCCTCATCGCGTTGGAGACTTTGCCGTGCTGCTGCACGCGGGCTACTCGGCCAAAAGTGCGCTGCGCATGGCGGTACTGCCCTCGCTCGGTGCGCTGCTCGGCGTCGCGCTGGTCGCCGCTTTTGGCGCCAGCGGCGGAACGGCTGTCTACTGGCTGCTCCCGATCAGTGCTGCAAGCTTCCTCTACATCGCCTGTGTGAATTTGCTGCCCGAACTGCGGCACCAGCACGGCCGGACAGCCATTGCATTGCAGATGCTCTGCCTCTTCGGTGGCGCAGCATTGGTGGCGCTCGTCGCCGGACTGCCCGGCGCATAGCGCGCCCCAAATCGCTGCTCCTACGGAAGGTCAAAAGTCGACTTCCCGGCGCTTAGCGGATGCGATTGCCGCCGCCATTCGAAGCTGCCGTGAAGCCCAGCGGGCAGACCAATCTCAGCATGCAGACCACGTGCGGTCACCTCGTACTGCGCCGTGATGTCGCCCAGCGGGTGCGGATAGCGAACAGTCAGCTTTTTCAAACCGCCAAGCTCCGGCGCGATCCTCACCGTGCGAAATCCGGGACTCCCCGGATGAATGCCGCCGACAATCGTGAGCAAATCGTAGGTCGGATGCGCGCTCCACGCGTGCGAGTCGGAGCGCGAATCGCCAGGCATCTCCGGCCAGGTGCTGAATCCCATCGGCAACAGCTCACGCCAGGGCCCGAGTGAGTCGAGATAGAGATTGCCGAGCCCGGCGTGTTCCAGCGCCCGCGCCAGGTAGAAGCGGAAGTAGTAACTCGCGGGCATCAGGTGCTCCTGATCATTCACCATGCGGCGCATCACACCCTGCTGCTCGCTCTTCGGAATCACGTCGTACAGAACACCCAGAATATTTGCGTGCTCGCTGAAGACGGTCCGATCGGGAGTATCGGCCAGCAGCTTTCGTTCTGGCGACCAACAGTGCTCGTAAATCCCTTCACGCGTGTGCTTCAGCCGCGCCTCATAGGTTGAGGCTACGGCGGGATCGCCGAGTGCGCGTTCCAGCTCGGACGCGTCGCGCAGCGCGCCTGAGAGCTCCAGCGAAAGCAGGCACGACTCGCCGTGCGCGTCGAAGGCCGGAGTCTTTTCCGTCTCCGGCACCCAGTCCACAAAATTCCAATACGGCGGCTCGCGCAGCAATCCATCCGGCTGCAAATAGCCAAAGAACCACGCCAGCACATCGCGCGTTCCCTGCAGATTTTGCGTAACAATCTGCGCGTCCGGACGATACCAGTACAGATCGTCCAGCATACCGATCCAATAGAGCGAGAACGGCGGAATGATCTGCTCCAGGCTGCTGGGATAGCGGCTCTGCGTCAGCCCTTCAGGGATGTGTGAGTTGGCAAACGCCGCAATCGCCTGTCGGGCCAACCGGTCATCGCCTGTCACTGCGTACGAGATCAGTGCCTGGATACGTGTATCGCCGATGTACTGCAACTGCTCGTAGTACGGCGTATCCATATAGGTCTCGTGCGCGTCGAGGCGCGCCGTGCGCCACCCGATCTGCCAGATGCGCTGGAGGTCGGCATCCGCTGAATCGAAGAGCGCGCGCTGCGAAAAGGGATATGCGCTCTCGTGGGCGCCGAGATGCTCCAGTGTCAACGGCTCATCGCCGGTTTCGATGTCGATCTGCATATAGCGCCAGGTGCGCCACCACAGCGGCTCGAACGTATGTTGCTTGCCGCCGTCGGGCAGAACAATGTCGTGAAAGCCGATCGCGTGCCGGCCTGCAATGTCGTTGCGATTGCCCTTCTTCAGTTGTGCGTCGTAGAGGGCCTCGGCATACGTAAGGACGACCCGCGAGCCGCGGCCGTCGCTGAATGTTAGCTCCGGAAAGGCGGTGGTCAACGTCTTGCGATCGAGCAGCACCTGAGTCGTAGTATGCGAGGGGATGGTGAGCCCGCTTTTCGGGAATCCCGAAGCTACCGCATCCGCCAGTCCCGCCCGGACAATGGCTCCGGGACTCTCGTCGTTGTAGGTCATTTGTGGCAATTGGTCGGGCATCAGCCGCCACGGAATATTCGCAACGTCGCGTTCCGACGCCGCCTGCCCTGCAGCGGCGCCGTCATCCTCGCGCATTGCCGTACGGGCCGCCACCCAGTGCAGCGACCCATCGTCCGGCTGCTGCCACTTCCAGCCGTACTTGGCGGCATCGAGCATCTCGCCCGGGCTGGCGGCCATGTAGTCACCGCGGCCATCATTGGCGCGCGGCACCACCGTGATGCCCGGCTCTTCCGCTACGGACCAGCTCCCATTCGTATCCGCTGCAGTTTCCTGTCTCGTGTCGCCCTGCACCAGAAAAGCGGTGCGGTCAGACATCTGCGAGATTGCCGAATAGATGCCAAAATTCCAAACTGTCGCCGTCAGCAGATTGGTGCCGGCATGCAGAGCCGGCGCCAGGTCGAACGTCTCATAGCGCCAGTGCGGCAAGTCACTTGCCGCGGGACCGGCACCAATGCGCTGCCCGTTCACATAAAAAAGAAACCTGCGATCTCCGCTGACATGGACGAGGTAGTGCTGCGGCGCAGTCGGCAGCTCGATCGACTTGCGAAAGTGGAGCACGATCGGTTCGCGCAGTGGCGCCGTAGGATGCGAAATCCAGATCGCAGACCAGTGCTCACGCGGCTCCTGCGCGTGCGTGATCGCTGTTGTGCCAGCCAGAAACGTCAGGAGAAAAAGAAAAATCTTCCGAATGAGCAAATTCCGAATGAGCAAACCAGCCCCCAGTGGCGCGCAATCGCGCGGCGATGACTCGCATCAGCATGCGTTGCGGAAAGCCTGATCTTACTGCAATCCGCCGTGCCGGCCGTGCCAGCGGCATTGCTGGAATGTCTCCAGGAGCCGTCAAGATTCAATCGTGATGCATTTCTTTGCAGAAACTCTCTCTCGCGAGCCCGCATCCGGTCCATGTATATATGGAGGGCGCTTTGGTTCGGATGAGAAGGAGATGGCATGAATATATTGGGCGTCGACATCGGCGGCACCAACCTGAAATTCCGCATGCAGAAACAAGACGAGATCATCAAGGTCCCATCCGGCCCGAAGATGACCCCTGAGGTCATGATGAAGGCGATCAAGGAACACACCGCGGGCTGGAAGTATGACCACGTTTCCGTGGGCTTTCCCGGACCGGTGATTCACAACAAGCCACTGCTCGAGCCGCACAATCTCGGAAAGGGATGGGTGCATTTCGACTTCAAGAAAGCATTCGGGAATAAGCCGCTGAAGTTCCTCAACGACGCCGCGATGCAGGCGATGGGCAGTTACAAGGGTGGCCGCATGCTCTATCTGGGGCTAGGCACCGGCCTGGGCTCTGCGATGGTCGTGGATGGCTCCGTACAAGCAATGGAACTGGCTCATCTACCGTGGAGGAAGCGGAAGAGTTACGAAGACTATCTCGGCAAGGCTGGCTTGAAGCGATACGGCCGCAAGGCGTGGGAGAGGAATGTCATGAAGGTAATCGAGCTGATGTCGAATGCTATGGAGGCCGATTACGTCGTGCTCGGCGGGGGAAACGCAAAGCTCATCAAGAAACTGCCGCCCAAAGTCTTTCTCGGATCGAATGACAACGCGTTCAAGGGAGCATTCATGCTCTGGGAGAACGAAAAGAACTGATTTGCGATTCGATGTGGTGGCGGCCTAGGACGCGATCGAACCGCCGCCAGCCCTTTAAGGGCTAAGCTCACTCACTAACGAAAGTCATGGGAGTGCTACAGTCCCAGAAAATGCTGCATCTCCTGCAATGCCTCGTCCAGCGCCAGTTGAAAGGCGCGGCCGCGAGGCCGCGGGCCAACGAAGCCCAGTTCGTGCTGAAGGCGGCCATGGACCACCTTCAGATTGGCCCAACCCAGTATTTGCTCGCCCCATAGCATCGGCATCGCGTAATGGCCCATGCGGCGCTTGTGGGCCGGCACATAGGCCTCCAGCTTGTATTCCCAGCCCCAGAACAACTGGAAGCGCCGGCGATCCCAGACCACGGGGTCAAAGGGCGCGAGGAAGCGCAGCCTGTCGTCGACCTGGTGCCGGACGGCCGCGGGGTTCTCGCCCTGCGGCCAGAACCACAGCAAACCGTCGACCTGGGCATGGGCATAGCGGGATTGGGCGTGCTCGTTGATCTGCCGCGTTTCGGCGGCCAAGTGCGACACTCCATAGCACAGCAGTCCGCACAGATAGCGCAGGCTGGGTGCAGGCAGTGGCGCATAGAGCTGCACCACGATGTCCAGCAACCGGCCCGCGCGCGCGAGCCGGGCTTCGGGACTGTCGTCCTGCGTCGGGTGCTCGATCGTCTGATAGACGCGGGTGCCGCCCACGCGCCGCGCCACGCGCAACAGCCCTCGATAGTGCAAGCCCTCCAGCAGATGCGCGCTGACATTCAGGTCGCCGCCCCAGCGCTTGATGCG
>DASUWP010000010.1:0-6078 GCA_036378335.1 Acidobacteriaceae bacterium
GCAACGCATAGGGCCGAGCTCCCCATTCTCAGGGCCCAACGCCGACTCTTGCGACGTCCTCCTCTCGCAATCAAGCCTGCTGGAATGCATCATCAGAAATGCATGTTGGAAGATACGGCGCATGGAGATAAACCGCCAATCTCCAGGGAGTGCACTCACATGAGCTCTGCTTCAATTGCGGCACCCGTCCTGAAAGACAAACTGCTTCGCCCCATTCTCGTCGGTGGCGCGCTGGCCGGCACCTTCGATCTGATCTCCGCCTTCATCACCTTCGGGCTCGGCAATCCGCGCCTCATCGCCGGAGGACTGCTCGGCAAGCAAGCCGTGCAAGGCGGAGCCGGCACATGGATCCTCGGTGTCGCTCTCCACTACTCCATCGCCTTCTCGGCAGCAGCCATCTACTGTCTCTCCAGCCGCCGCCTCAACTTCCTCAAAGATCATTGGCTGGTCTGCGGCCTCTTCTACGGCATCGCCGTCTTTCTCGTCATGAACCTGATAGTCCTGCCGCTCAGCGCCTATCACTACATGGGCCCCTATCAGTACCGCGGCCTGTTAACGGGCATCCTGGTACACATGCTGATCATCGGCCTACCTATCTCATTCAGCCTCCGCAAGCTATAAGTCATCGCCGCACCCATCCTGGCGTAGCTAGGGGTGGCATGCAATCCAGAACGCTAGGCTGGTCACGAGATCGCAGTCCGGCATTCGGCTCGTCTATAGTGATCAGCCAGCGGAGTCATCATGCCCGTAGACCTCTACGACAGCGCCTATAGCCACTATGCGGCCGACGTCTATCGTCAGGTTCGCATCGCCACCTATGGCGAAGACCTCGGCCAGACAAGCTGGGTCACGAGCGAGGAGTCCCACCAGATTCCTCAACTCCTTAAGCTCACCACCGCCTCGCGCGCTCTCGAAATCGGCTGCGGCTCCGGAGCCTATGCCCTTCAGCTCGCCGAAGCCACCGGCTCCAGCATCCTCGGCGTCGACATCAACGAAGCCGGCATTCGCAACGCCAGCAGACTCGCGCGCGAGCGCAACCTCGACAGCCGCGCTGGGTTCCAACTCTGCGATGTCGCAAAGCCGCTGCCCTTCGCCGACCAATCCTTCGACGCTGCCTTCGCCAACGATGTTCTCTGCCACATTCCCGCGCGCGACGCCCTGCTCCCGGAAATCTTCCGCGTCCTCAAGCCCCGCGCCCGCCTGCTCTTCAGCGACGCCCTTATCCTCGGCGGAGCCGTCACCCACCAGGAGATCGCTACGCGCAGCTCCATCGGCATCTACATCTTCACCCCACCCGGTCACAACGAGCGCCTCATCGAGCGAGCCGGTTTCCGCCTGCTTGAAGCTACGGACACCACCGCAAACGCCGCCGCCATCGCCCAACGTTGGCAAGCCGCCCGCAGCGACCACCGCGACGCGCTCGTCGCCAGCGAAGGCGCCAGCAACTTCGAAGGCCTCCAGCAATTCCTCGCCTGCGTCGCGACGTTGTGCAGCGAGCGCCGCCTGTTACGTTATCTCTACGTCGCGGAAAAGCCAGACTAATCCCGTCTCCACGCCCTTCTTCTGATCCGGTCGAAATAACTCAAGAAAATCCGAGCGAATTCCCGGCAGCAATACGATTTGCTTCTGCCGTTTAGTGACGCCCGACGACGACGATCATGAATGAATTCGGCTTTGGCTTCGGACGTCCAGCCGACGGAGCAGCCTCGAATTCTGCGGTTGGCAAATAAATCCGCTGAGTCGCCGTATCTACGCCCATCGTCCGAGCGCCCTGCGGAGTCTTTACCACTTGCTCTACCTCAAACTTACCGGCCTTTTCTCCAGCCACGGTAAGAGATCCGTCGCGGCAGCTGGCAAACGCTTGGCCCTCGTCGAACGCCGTGGCGTCTACGCCGGCTCCAATGGGCAGTGAGGTCTCGACCTTCCCGTCTCGTGTACTCATCACGATCATTTTTTGCGGGTTGCGGCAACCGATAAACAAGCGGTGCGTCTTCGCATCCATCGACATTCCCACGGGATGCCCGCCCGGGGTCACCGGCCATCGTGCGCTTACCTTGCGCGACTGCAGATCGACAACAGCGACCACATCTTTGTCTTCTAAATTGACGTACACCTTTCCTGTCCCGTCAGAGGCAAGAAACTCTGGCGCCCCGCCCAGCATAATCGGCGCCTCTATCTTGCCGTCCTTAGGATCAATGTCAGGCTTGAACGTCATCAGCGCGCCACCGTCTCCTGACACGGCGAGCACCCGATTCAGCACCTTGTCGTAGATGATGCCATCAGAATCCGGCATCGTGGCGAGCTTCCCCAGCACCGCATATGTCTTCAAATCGAAGATCACGATGCTTCCGCTCCCGCCGCCGTCTGTAATAAAGCCACGGCCCAGCTTGGGAACAATCGCGACGCCATGCGATCTCTGCTGGCCAGGGATGTCGCCCAGCACCTTGCCCGACTCCGAATCAAGCACCATCGTGTGCGTGGAACGCGTCACAAAAAGACGATGCGTGGAAGCGTCCACTGTCACGTAGTCCCAGCCACCGTCTCCGCCGACCGGGAAGGTTTTGCTTACGTTCCAATTTGCCTGAGCCATCGCTGGTAACAAACCCGCAACAAGCACGAGGGCTAGGTGTATTGCAGTCGTTCGAGTCAATCGCACATCAATTCTCCTGAACCGGGTTAAGAAACGCAGAGGATGTTAGTGGTTACGCGATACGTGCCCGAGCCTACACTGCGATTCTTAGATTTAGCTGAAGCCCACTAATCTGAGAATCCAGACGGGTGCCACCTGGATTGACCACCTCAACCGGGTAAAATGGCGGTCACGAATGAGCGCCAACCCGACCAATGAAGAAATCATGGAGGCACTCGAACAGTCGGGCTATCTGATGGAGCAGCACGTTGCGACCCAGCTCGAGGCTTTGCGGTTTTCCATGTCAGGACAAACGCAGCCTTCGAAGATTTGGAGGAAGGTAAATCGCGCGAAATTGACGTGGGTAGAGCTGCCATTCAGCACCCGTCGGACTGGCACGCGAGAATAGGCATCCCAAAACAGAACCTGCTTTTCAAAACCTACCAAATCAACCCACCCAATCCCCTACAATAAAAACAGAGCAAACAAGCCAAAACGCCACCAAGCCGGTGGCGTTTTCATTTATGGCCATCGTTCCGCCGATGGTTTCTTATGCACCGGAAGGATGGAACTCATAGAAGATATCCCGCGTGCCTGCGAGTCTACAATCTTTGCAGGCTCGACATGAAAGTACGACTCTTCCCGGAGATAACAATTGGCGTCCTCGCGCTGCTGGGCGCTCTAGGCCTGGCTGACGAAGCATGGCGGGTGCCGACTCCTCTTCCGCTGATTTCTTTTTTGCAGAAACATAGCCTATGGCATGTTTGGAACGAACTGAGGTGGGAACATATGTACTCGCATGAAATTCTCCATTTTCTTTCCGGGGTGGTCGGATCTGCGCTCGGCTGCTGGATTTACTTTGCTATCCAGAAGAGAAGGACGTGATCTTCTCCGGCCAGACCGAGGGCCTCACCCCGCGCTAAGGAGACCGTCGTGGTTTCGAGGGCAGCGTCCCAAAACGAATCGCCAGTTCCACTGCCCGCCCAAAAATCTGCCAAATCAACCCACCCAATTCGCTACAATAAAAACAGATCAAACGAACCAAAACGCCACCAGATCGGTGGCGTTTTCAATTTATGGCCGACTTATCGGCCGTAAGTCCTTACACAAGACGAATTAAGCGATAACTACTTTGGAATGACGAATTTGACCCTCGGGAGAGCGCCTATCTGATTGATCCGGATGAAGTTACAAACCAGCCTCCCGGCACGGGAGGGGGGAGGGGTGGCTAACATAACTACACCGCCGAAGGCGGAGGAAACATCTCGCGCACCAGCGCCAGCCCCTCTTCCTTGGTCGTGATAGCGCCCTCAAGCTGCGCATCCTCCGCCGCATCGAGCATCGCCCGGAATCCCGGCCCCGGCCGATACCCCGCCGCGATCAGGTCCGCACCCGTCACCAGCAGCCTCGGCCGCACTTCCTCAGCCGGCGCCTGTGTGTAACGAGCCTTCGCAAACTCGTAAAGCTCCAGCCGGTTGTGACTCGATGTCACATCCAGCCGGTGCAATTCCAAGTGCTCGTCAAAGCGCGGCAGCCGGAAGAACCGCTTCAGCGTCGACTCCTTCATCTTTCCCACATCGCCGAAGCGCATGTGGTTCGCCACCAGCGACAGGATCTGCTCCGTCTCTTCGTTGGAGAAGCGCAGGCGCCGGCAGATCGCCGCCGCCATCCGCGTCCCCACTTCCGCATGACCGTTGAAGCGGATGCGATCGCTCACCGAATATGTCGGCGGCTTGCCGACATCGTGCAGCAGCGCGCCCCACGCCAGCGTCGGTGAGCCGCCCGCCGGCAGCTGCTCCAGCAGCAGCTGCGTGTGCACCCACACATCGCCCTCCGGGTGCCACTCCGGCGGCTGCGCCACACCCCGCATCGCCGCCACCTCCGGCAGCACCTGCTGCAGCAGCCCGCTCGCCTCCAGCATTTTGAAAGCGTCAGCCGCATGCCCTTCCGTCAGCATGCGTGTCAGTTCATCCCGCATCCGCTCGCGGCTTACCTGCGCGATCTCGCGCGCCAGCACCCGAATCGCCGCGAAGGTCTCGCGCTCGATGGTGAACTCGAACCGCGCTGCAAACCGCACCGCGCGCAGCATCCGCAGCTTGTCCTCGGTGAAGCGCTGCATCGGCTTCCCGATCGCGCGCACCACGCCCGCCCGCAGGTCCTCGCGCCCGCCCACATAATCCAGCACCGCGGCCGATGCATCGCCGCTCGCCAGATACTTATCGACAGCCAGCAGCATCCCGTTGATGGTGAAGTCGCGCCGCAGCACATCGTGCTTCGCGTCGTCCGTGTACTTGACCTCGTCCGGCCGCCGCCCATCGCTGTACGCGCCATCTGACCGGAACGTCGCCACCTCAGTGACGATCTCCTGCCCATCCACCCGCAGCGGCACCAGCACCACGCCAAAGTGCGCCCCCACGCCGAAGGCTCTCGGGAACAGCGCCAGCACCTCGTCCGGCCGCGCATCCGTCGCCACGTCGAAGTCCTTCGGCGCATGCCCCATCAGCAGGTCGCGCACGCACCCGCCCACCAGATACGCGCGATGCCCTGCCCCGGCCAGCGTGTGCACCACCGCCGTCGCCGCCTCCAGCCCGCCGCTGAATGCCACACTCACTCCTCTAGTATGGATGAGGGTGAACGACACGACGTACAGCGGATCAGGCCTGATCCTGGGCATCGAGAGCTCCTGCGACGAGACCGCCGCCGCCGTGGTCGAGCGCGGCTCCCGCCAGCTCTCGAACGTCGTCGCCTCGCAGATCGCCATCCACTCGCCCTATGGCGGCGTCGTCCCCGAGCTCGCCTCCCGCGAGCACCTCCGCGCCATCATCCCCGTGGTCGACGCCGCCCTTCGCGAAGCCGGCATCGCCATGACGCAACTCGACGCCATCGCCGTCACCGAAGGCCCTGGCCTCGCCGGCGCGCTTCTCGTCGGCATCGGCTACGCCAAGGCCCTGGCCTACGCGCTCGGCAAGCCGCTCATCGCCGTCAACCACCTCGAAGGCCACATCCACGCCGTCCTGCTGGAGCACGCTGCCGCACTGCCGACCACCGGCCCGCTGCTCGCACTGGTCGTCTCCGGCGGCCACACTCACCTCTATCTCGCCGAGCAGCGCGATACCGCCTGGCACTACCGCAACGTCGGCCACACCGTCGACGACGCCGCTGGCGAGGCCTTCGACAAGGTAGCCAAGCTGCTCGGCCTCGGCTACCCCGGCGGGCCCTGGATCGACCACTTGGCCCCCCACGGCAACCCCCTGGCCGTACCCTTCTCCTTCGCCCAGATCAAGGCCAAGGTCCATCGCGGCGGACAACGCGCAGCCGATGCTCCCTTCCTCTTCAGCTTCAGCGGCATCAAGACCGCGGTCCTCCGCTACGTCGGAACGCACGCGATGGCCGCGTCCATCGCCGCCCGCCGCGGGCATCTCACAGCAACCGGCAAACCGGCCGACGCC
>DASUWP010000011.1:0-8366 GCA_036378335.1 Acidobacteriaceae bacterium
GATGTGTGGATCACTCGAATGTGACCTCGATCATGGCGCAGGACACGGTGGGGGCAAGGGTGCGCGACCGGCTGACGCCGAAGGAGCTGCAGATCGTCGCGCTGATCATCCAGGGATGCAAGAACAAGCAGATTGCGACGCAGCTCCATACCAAGGAGCAGGTCATCAAGAATTATCTGCGCAGCATCTATGACAAGACCGGCGTCTCCGACCGGCTGGAGCTCGCACTTTTTACGATTCATCACCGCATCCTGGCCGCCGCGGCAGCCGAAGCGGTGAACGGCCTGCAGGCACCGGCGCCAGCGGCGAACGGTATCCAGGCGGCCGCCAGCACATTACAGATGCGCAGCGCATAAGATCAAAAGCGCACAGAGCAACACTTCGGCCCTTCAAAACAGCCCTCCGCAAGGAGGGCTTTTGTTTTGCTTGTATGTTGGCCGCACTCATTGGTCTGCTGTTCCCTGTGCATAACGGCAGAACGTAATTCTGGAATGGGGCGATGCCAACATCGGATCGTTGAGTCAGCGCCGTATTACGTGAGCTAGTTGCGCTGCGACAAGACGCACGTCATAAAACATCGTCGAGATGCTGTAGGTCACGCAATACGCTACGGCATAAAATGCCGGACTCGGAGCCCGATACATAGCTGATAGGCGCTTTGTGAGAGAGATAATTCTGATGTTTTGAGCCAGGCACACACACACCACTCCCAGGGCCGCTCCCCCGATTACGTCTGACAAATAGTGAAAACCTAGATAGATGCGAATGACATCGAGCAGTACAGCCAATCCAAAGGCGTAATACCCTATCTTTCGGTTCACAGTAAATATAGTTGCCGCAAGAGCGAAATACAGCGCGGCATGATCGCTGGGAAATGAAGACGCAACGTGCCTGAGCGAATCCAGCCTGACGGTGAATGGCAGCTTCAGATGTAGAGAAGGATCCTGAAAGGGACGTGCGCGACTCGGAAATATCAGTTGCGTCATGCGACTGAGCATTGCAGCAACTGCCGAGGCAATGGTCCCCGATAGATTCCTATGCCGGCTCTGCAGGTCGGGAAAGGAAAACCAGCAATACCAAAGAAGCGCGGCAAAGATCATGCCGGAAAACAAGGTGTTTTCCGAAATCGAATGACATGCGGCGTCGAACCAGAAAAAGCGGTGGGTGAACGAATTCAACGCCACCGTAAAAGCGCGGTCACCGTTGTTTGGCGCGAACAGGACCCCTGCACCGGAGATGAGTAGCGCCGCTGAACTGAGGATGCAGACCGCAACGGTGCCCCGGTTTAATTTCTCGAACTTTATCATCGTTGTTATTAGTTTGAAACATCATACTATCCGCCGAGAAGCTGCCCCCAGCTAACCGGAACTCGGAAGTCATCGTCGCGGAAGTTAAAGAGGTCCGAACCGGTATGTCTGCTCGGGGAGCAGCAAGTACAGATGCTCGGTAATTCGACGCCGCTCGTTAGCGCAGTTTCTCTGCGACAGACTTGGCTTGGGTGAACAACAGCAGATAGTCAGGGCCGCCGGCTTTTGAGTCAGTTCCGGACATGTTGAAGCCACCAAAGGGATGCGCGCCCACCATTGCGCCGGTGCTCTTGCGATTGAAGTAGAGATTGCCGACTTGGAAGACGTGGGTTGCATGGTCGAGCTTGTGGCGATCTGCGCTGTACACCGATCCGGTGAGGCCATACTCGGTGTTATTCGCAACCTCGAGCGCCTCTTCAAAGTTCTTGACGCGAATGATCGCCAGCACCGGGCCAAATATCTCTTCCTGTGCTATGCGCGCAGTCGGCGCGACATCGGTAATCACAGTCGGCTGGATGTAATAGCCGCCCTCCGTATTCTCAACCCGCTTGCCACCGGAGATGAGGCGGCCTTCTCCTTTGCCAATCTCGATGTAGTCGAGGATCCGCTTCATCGCGGTCTCGTTCACTACGGGACCCATGTAGACGTTGTTCACCGGGTCGCCGATTTTGATACGCGCGACCCGTTCTTGAAGGCGTTCGAGAAAGGAATCGTAGATGGGATCTTCGACGATAGCGCGCGAACAGGCCGAGCACTTCTGGCCGCTAAAGCCGAAGGCTGAAGCCACGACACCTTCGACAGCGGCATCGATGTCAGCGTCCGAGCTGACGATGATGGAGTCCTTGCCACCCATTTCCAGGACGGTGCGCTTGATCCAGAGCTGGCCGTTCTGCGTCTTTGCGGCGCGCTCATGAATCTCAAGGCCAACTTTCTTTGAGCCGGTAAAAGCGACGAAACGGGTTTTCGGATGCTCGACGAGAGCGCGGCCGGCTTCGGGGCCGCCCTGCACCAGGTTCACGACGCCGGGCGGCATGCCGGCCTCTTCCAGCACATCGAGGAATCGCGCTGCGATGGTGGGCGCGTCGCTCGATGGCTTGAGGACGACAGTGTTGCCGCATACGATGGCCGCGGCAGTCATTCCGGCCATGATGGCGAAGGGGAAATTCCACGGCGGGATGACCGCGCCCACGCCGAGTGGGACGTAGAGCAGACGATTGCGCTCGCCGGGATACTGGATCGGAGGCTCAGCATTGCCCAGGCGCAGAGCTTCGCGGGCGTAGAACTCGAGGAAGTCAATGGTCTCTGCCACATCGGCATCCGCTTCTGCCCAGTTCTTTCCAACCTCGTAGGTGAGCCATGCGCAGAACTCGAATTTCCGGTCGCGAATGAGAGCCGCTGCCCGCAGCAGCAGGGAGACTCGCTGCTCCGGCGAAACGAACTGCCAGTTTTCGAATGCCTTGAGTGCTGCCGCGATCGCCTGTTCGGCATGCTCGGTGCCGGCTTCCTGATGGATGCCGACCACCTGCGCTGGCCTGGCCGGGTTGAGCGAGCGGATCTTCTTCGCGGCGCGCACCCGCTCACCCCCAATGATCAGCTCGTATTCGTGGCCGAGCATGCCGCCCACACGTTCCAGCGCCGCCTTCATCGCGTGCTCATTCGCGCTCGACTTGAAATCGACGAAGGGTTCATTGCGGAATTCGCCGCTTGGGGCAAGCGGAAGGATGACAGTAGAGATCTCGGTGGCGGCCATAACTCTTTAGTTTACGGCCCTTCGGGATTCCTGGCGAGGCGCACTTCTGCCTGACTGAACTTGAGCGCGCAGGCCGCATCCAAGGCGGAGTGGCGGGCGGAGTGGCGGGCAACCCATGATTTCGTGGGCGACAAGGTCCGTGCGCGGTATAACTGCTTTCGATGGCATGGGCACCCGGAACCCGCATCGGCGACTACGAGATCGTCGGAACGCTTGGCTATGGCGGCATGGGCGAGGTGTTCCGCGTGCGGCACACCATCTCGGACCGCATTGAGGCGATGAAGCTACTGCGCGCCGGGCCAGCCTCCGGCGCCCAGGCACAGGAGATGATGGATCGCTTCGTGCGCGAGATCCGTCTGCTGGCTACGCTGCAGCATCCGAATATCGCTACACTTCACACCGCATTTCGCCACCAGCAGGAGCTGGTGATGATCATGGAATGCGTGGAAGGCGAAGATCTGGGGCGGCGACTGCCCAAGGGGCTGACGCTGGAAGAATCGCTGCGCTACACGCGGCAGGTGCTGGAGGGTCTGCTCTACGCACACGCGCGCGGTATCGTCCACCGCGACATCAAGCCCTCGAACACCATGATCACTCCGGCCGGCGAGGTGAAATTGCTGGACTTCGGGCTGGCACTGGGGAATGCGCTGGGCACGCCCGAGCAGCGATTGACCACGACCGGAGCACTGGTGGGCACGATGCACTACATCGCGCCTGAGCAAATCTCGGGCGAGCCGCATGACGCACGTTCGGACATCTATGCGGTGGGCGTCACCCTCTACGAGATGATCACCGGCCGCCTGCCCGTCGAGGGCGCCACTCATATCCAGGTGATTGCGGGTCACTTGCAACATACGCCGACCCCTCCGGCGCAGATCAATACGAGGATTCCGGCGGCTCTTTCCGCCGCAGTCATGCGTGCGCTGGCCAAGAATCCGCGGGAACGCTGGCAGACGGCTGAAGCCTTTCTTGAGGCTCTGGACAACGATGGCCTGCGCACCACGCCGGCGGGCGACGTTTCGCAGGTGCGCGTGACCCAGAATCCAGCGCCGCAAGCGTCCGGATCGGGGTCTCCTCCATCGGCCAGCGCGCACCGGCCCGAGTCGCTGACGGAGATCACACGGCAACTGGCGGAGCACGTAGGTCCGATCGCAGGGGTGCTGGTGCGGCGCGCCTCCAGCAGCACCACGAACCTGCGCGAGATGTGCGACGCGCTGGCGAAAGAGATCGTATCGCCGGCGGCCCGGCAGAAATTTCTCGCCGCGGTGCGCAGCCATCTGCGAATCAGCGGGCAATACTGAGGCTTCCGAATTAGCTGGCTTTAGACCAGCCGGTCTATGGTGAGCATGGTGCGATCGTCGGCCGGGGGAACGCCGTCGCTGAAGCGCTCTACCGCAGCGAAGACAGCTGCGATGGGGTTGTCACCGGAAAGGTACTGCTCAAAGTATGGCACAGTAAATTGCTCACCCTGTGGGTTTTCCGATTCGCTAACACCGTCGCTCAAGAGAACCATTCGCGCGCCCGCCGGCAGACTGAGCGGGATGGCGTGAAAGTTGGCCTCCGGCAACATTCCCACCGGCATGTCCCCGTCCTCGATAGAACTAACGCGGCCATCCGGTTCTACCAGGAGCGGAGGAACGTGGCCGCCGTTGACCAGCTCGGCCGATCCGTCCCGGCGGCAGCGGAGCGCGACCAGCGTGACGTACTTCGTTCCGGAGACGCGGGCGCACAGAAATGCGTGGACGGCACTGACGGCATCGACGAGGGAGGCGCCGCTGTTGATCTGCGCGTACATCATGCCGTGCACGATCGAGGCGAGCAGCGCGGCCGACATTCCTTTGCCGGAAACGTCCGCGACGATGGCGACGCAGCCGTCGTCCGTGCGGATGACGTCGTAGAAGTCACCGCCAACCTCAGTGCAGGGCAAGGTCCGGGCGCGCAACGCAAAGCCCGGCACAGCAGGCAGATCGCAGGAGATGATCCGCTGTTGAATGGACGCCGCAATGTCCATCTCCTTGCGCATAAGGGCGGCGGCCTGCTCCGCCTCCAGCATGCGTGCGTTCTCCACCAGGGTCGCAGCTTCCGTCGCGATCGCCCGCAGGATCTCTCGGCTGACGCTGCTTAAATTGCAGGATTGAAGGCGGCTGTCCAGATAGAGCATGCCGAGCAGTGTGCCGATGCTGCGGCGGCGCAGCGGGATTGCAATCACGCTACGCAAGTCATGCGCGATGATGCTTTCGCGGCCAATAGCGGCGCCCTCGCCGGTGGCGTCTCCAAGTATGTAGTCGAGGCCGGAATGCGCGGCATCGCGCAGGATGGAGCGGGAGATCTTCGAGTCGTCCAGAAGCGTAGAGCCGTCGCTGCCACGGCCGATGCGGAGCTGTAGCGATGCGATGTCGTCGCCTAGAAATACAAAGCCGCGCTCTGCGCTGGTGAGACGAAGCGCATATTCGATCATGGTGCTGAGCACGTCATCCAGCACCTGAGTGCCGTTGAAGCGCTGGGCGGCCTCGAGAAAGAGCGAGAGTTTTTCCAGGTCGGAGCCACTGACCTGCCCGGACGCGCGGTCCAATAGATCGCGAGCCCCGGTGACACTATCGTGGCGGCGCGCGTACACCTCGTCCTGCGCCGGGCCGTCGAGAAACACCAGTGTGACGGTTGATTGCCCCAGCGTAATCCGGTCGCCGGAGTGAAGCCGGACGCGTTCCACCAGCTCGCCATTCTGCAGCGTGCCGTGGCGGCTGCCCAGGTCGCACAGGTACAGACCCTCCGGTGCCGCCTCAATGGAGGCATGACGCCGGGAGACCTGTGCATGGGCTACGCACAGATCGCACTCGCCACTGCGACCCAGGGTGAAGGGGAAATGCAGCAACGGATGCGTGTGAGTGCCATCGGCATCAGTGAGTAGCAGGCGCGGCAGAGAATCATTCATCGACATAAAGCGTTTTCACAAGATGCGGCTTCAGCCAGCGGCTGCGAAGCTCAACTCTCCGTGAGGACACCCACTGATGGCATGGCACATCGCGAAGCGGGGAGGAAGTGGCCGCAGTCTACATCAAGCGATGAAGCGAGTGCTCCGGAATTGTTGATCGAGCCGGGCAGGACCGCCTTCCGCAAATGAGATCACGCGAAGACCGTTCGAGCCTGCTGGCGCTCGCGCTCGACGCCGCTGAGCGTCTCCCAGAGGGCTGCTGCGGTGCTCTCGGCAGCGTCCAGTGCGGCGTCTGCTTCTTCCGGATGTGCTGTCAGTTCAACCTCGATCGCGCTCCGCCAGACACTCGCATGGTGCACATCGGCGGTCTGGTGCAGGGTGAAATAGCGCGCAGTCGCCGCATCGGCATTGTAGTGCTGCTTCAGTCCCTCGGCCTTGGTGCGAGCAATGGCGGGCACGCGCGACTCATAGGTGTAGAGCGAGGCCAGTGTCGCTGCCGGTGAGGCATGCATCGCATCGCGGAAGTGGGCAATGAGGGCCGCAGTCTCGGGCTGGAGCTTACGCGCCCGCACTGCAGCGGAATCCGCTCCCATCCCGGCCGCGAAGTCCATCCAGAGATCGCTGTGGGCGCGCCCTGCCGGCAAGCCCTCTTCATCGGCCAGATTTTCCAGCACGGTCCGGCGCAGAGGCGCGTCGTCCAGGCGGGCATGGAGCGCGCTCAGATAGGTCGGGAACGCCGAGACGTGGTGCCAATACTCGGCTGCGTATTCGCGCAGCTCGTCCCTGGTCAGTTCACCTTTCGACCATGCCTGGTAGAACGGATGCTGCAGCAGGTCGTAGCGGGCGATGCGGGCGTCCAATGCGGCAAAAAACTCCGAGGCGGCGAAGGCTTCAGACATGAAGTGGGCTCCTGATTCGAGATCGGCGGGTGACAGGCGGATTGTAGCAAGCGGAGCATGGCTTTGGCGCCAGGCTCAGGTTCCCCATTTGTAAAAGTAGAAGGTGAGGCCGTGTGGTCCGGCAGTGATCCCGTGCATGCGCTGTCCACTGCAATACATCATCGACCCGGGACCGACGGGATATGCCTTCGCCTCAACGGTGATCTCGCCGGCGCCTTCAGTGACCAGCATGATCTCTTCCTCAGGATGCTGATGGGGAGGATGCGGCGCCATCCCGGCTTTCAGGACAAGACATCCTACAGTCAACGCACGGAGCTGTCCTGTGGAACCGTCGAAGTAAATCCTGCGGTCGCCGTAACTTTCATGCGTCAGCTTTGCAGTAGCAGGATCGATGACAACACTCGGCAGATGACCCTGTTCGGCAGAGGCGAAGCCGGCGATGAGAGGTAGCGCGGCCGCGGAGGCACCCAGAAATGCGCGTCGGTTTGGCATGGACGTATGCTACAGCCAATGGGTCAGGCGTGAGGGAGTGAGCTCACAGATGACGCCTAGAATATTTGTAGTTGGAGGAAACGCAGCATGAGCACAACCGCACCAGCCCCTGCCCCACCTACTGCCAAGAAGAATGCCCCGCGCCATGCCGCGCGATTGGACCGGCTGGCTGCCATAGCTATCGAAGTAGGGTTGGGGCTGGCACCAGGGCAGGAACTGCTGATCACTGCATCCCTCGACGCGCTGCCTCTGGTGCGGCGCATCACCGAGCGCGCTTACCAGGCAGGTGCGTCGCTGGTAACAACTTTCTACAGCGATGACGAGACGACGCTGGCTCGCTTCCGCTACGCGCCCGATGCGAGCTTCGATAGCGCCGCTACGTGGCTGCAGGATGGCATCGCTCAGGCCTTTCGCAACAATGCGGCACGGATGGCGATCGCGGGCGCGAACCCGGCTCTGCTGGCAAAGGAAGATCCGGAGAAAGTAGGGCGTGCGAACCGCGCTTTTTCAAAGGCGAGCCGGCCCGCCATGGAACTGATCACACGACACGCGATCAATTGGACCATCGTGGCGGCGGCCGCACCGGCGTGGGCTGCCGCCGTATTTCCCGGCGAAACGAAAAAGGTCGCGATGACAAAGTTGTGGGATGCGATCTTTGCGGCTTCGCGCGTCGATGCGCCCGATCCGGTGGCGGCGTGGCGCGCGCACGACGAAGGTTTGCGGAAACGCGCCGCACTCCTGAACGAGCGGCGATACAGCACGCTGCATTTCCGCGGGCCGGGCACTGATCTGCGCGTCGGGCTGGCTGACGATCACGTATGGATGGGCGGCGGCACGACCGCAGGGAATGGACTGGCATGCATCCCGAATATTCCAACCGAAGAGGTCTTCACCACTCCGCATTGCCAGCGGGTGGAAGGCACGGTGACCAGCACGAAGCCACTCTCCTATCAAGGCACGCTGATCGCGGGCATTCAGGTTCGATT
>DASUWP010000012.1:0-24090 GCA_036378335.1 Acidobacteriaceae bacterium
TCAAGGAAGAGCCGGGATCGGCCTATGCACCCTATCTCGCCACCCGCGGCGCAACGCACGCGACCCACCAGGGCCAGCGTGTGGCCGAAGGGCAACACGCCATGCAGCGGCAGTCCGATCCCTTTCTCGGCTGGACGACGATTGCCCATCGTGACTATCTCGTCCGTCAACTCAATGACTACAAGGCCTCCGTGGATCTCGAAGCGCTGCGGGGCAGCGGCCTCGCAGAATATGCGGTCGTTTGTGGCGAGCTGCTCGCCCGTGGTCATGCGCGCTCCGGCGATGTTCACCTCATCACTGGGTATCTCGGCGCAGGCAGCAAACAGGACAAGTTCGATCTCGCACTGACCGCCTTCGCGGAAGCCTATGCCGATCAGACCGAAGCGGATTGGCACGCACTCGTGGTTTCGCGGAAGCGCACAGCACCTCCGGCGAAGGCCGCCGCGATTCCCGCAAAATGAGAAAATAGCAGCAGGAATAGTCTCTGCATGCTGCAACTCACCTCCGCCGGAAGGCGCTTTGGACCACGCATTCTCTTTGAAGGCGCAAACTGGCTGATTACGCCGGGCGAGCGCACCGCATTGGTCGGGGCCAATGGCACCGGAAAATCGACCCTGCTCAAGACCCTCGCCGGGATGGAGTCGCTCGACTACGGCACGCTTGATCGCGCGCGCGGCGCCACCATCGGCTATCTGCCGCAGGATGGCCTTGCCCTCTCTGGCCGCAGCGTCTTTGAGGAATGCCTCTCCGTCTTCGACGAGATCCGTTCCATGGAGCAGGAGCTGGAGACGCTCTCCATCAGTCTGGCCGAGCTTGATCCAGCCTCGAACGCCTATGCTGCCGCCGCCGAGCGATTTTCCAATTTAGACTCGCGTTTTCGTGCCCATAGCGGTTACGCATTGGACGCGCAGGTTGGCGCCGTGCTCGATGGGCTCGGCTTCAGCAAGACAGACTGGTCGCGCCAGACGCAGGAGTTCTCCGGCGGCTGGCAGATGCGCATCGCCCTGGCCAAGCTGCTGCTGGCCAAACCAAGCCTGCTGCTGCTCGACGAGCCCACCAACCATCTCGATCTCGAGACCCGCAACTGGCTCGAAGACTACTTGCACGGCTATCCCAACGGCTACATTCTCATCTCCCACGATCGCTACTTCCTCGACGTGACCGTGACCAAGATCATCGAGATATGGAACAAGGCGCTCCACGTCTACCACGGCAACTACGACCGATACCTGGAGCAGAAGCAGGAGCGGCGCGCCCAGCTTGAATCCGCCTATCGCAATCAGCGCGAGCACATCGAGCATCTGGAGACATTCATCAGCCGCTTCCGCTACCAGGCCACCAAGGCGAAGCAGGTGCAGAGCCGCATCAAGGAGCTGGACAAGATCGAGCGCATTGAATTGCCGCAGGAAGAGCCCGTGATTCACTTCACCTTCCCGCAGCCGCCGCCATCCGGCCGTACCGTCGTCGAGGTGCGCGACCTCGCGAAGAACTACGGCCCCAAGCAGGTGCTGCAGGGAGTGAATTTCACCATCGATCGCGGCGACCGCATCGCGCTGGTCGGCGTCAACGGCGCAGGCAAATCCACGCTCATCCGGATGCTCTCCGGCAGCGAAGGCCCATCCAGCGGCACACTCAAGCTCGGCCACAACGTTACCGCGGAATATTTCGCGCAGGACCAATACAAGGTGCTCAACCCCAACGCGCGCATGCTGGACGACATCAGCAGCATCGCGCCGCGGGTTCCCCAGGCGGACCTGCGCGGGCTGCTCGGCTGCTTCCTCTTCTCTGGTGATGATGCGTTCAAGCCGCTCGGCGTACTCTCCGGCGGCGAGCGCAACCGCTACGCACTCGCCCGCATTCTCGTCAGCCCGGCAAACTTCCTGCTGCTGGACGAGCCGACCAACCATCTCGATCTACGCGCCAAGGAAGTGCTGCTGGAAGCGATTCGCAACTTCAGCGGCACCGTGATCTTCGTCTCGCACGACCGCTACTTCCTCGACGCGCTCGGCACGCGCGTCTTCGAGGTCGAGGGCGGTACCGTGCACGTCTATCCCGGCAACTACGAGGACTACATGCGGCGCAAGGCCGGAGTGCCCGATCCTGTAGTGGCCGCGGCCGCTGCGGCTTCCCAGCCCATCGAAACGGCGGAGAACAACGGCCGTGCACGCCGCGTGAATCCCATCAAGCGCAAGCAGATGCAGGAACGCCTTAAATTCCTAGAAGCGGAGATTCCGCGTATCGAGACGGCGATTGCCGAAACCGAGCAGGCGTTGGGCAATTTTGTGAGCGCAGAAGAAACGCAGCGTCAGAGCGCGGCTCTCGAAACGCTGCGCACCGAACACACAACTCTCTCCGCCGAGTGGGAAGAACTGGTACAGCAGTTGGAGCAGGCCAGCGTTTAGTCAGAACTGATAGCCGTCGCCTTGTCTCCCGAGAAGGTCACGCTGAAGTGATGCGTCTGCCCCTGGTCCACCGTGGTGTATTTCACCGTGCGATTGCCGAAGTTCTTTGAATCCGACTTCTGTATATTGCCTACCGCCATCGTCGTCTGGAACTCGCTCATCCCCTGTTTCGGAGTGTGCTGCGCCACCGCCTGCCACCACTCCGCAGGCCAGTGGTAGAGCGTCTTCGGGTCATCGTAGAAAAAGATATCGTCGCAGGCCCAGGTGGAATTCGCGCCATCCAGCGAGGCCACCGGGGCCGCAAACTCGCCGCTGCGATTCGGCTCCGTGAATACGACGAATGCGTTCTTCGGGCCGCGCGGAATGCTGCTCGCCCAGTCCGGCGGCGTCGTGACCTCCACAAAATCCTTCACCTGCAGGTCCTGCGCAGGTGGCAGCCATCCCGCCGGCTGCGAAAAAACAACGCGCCCAGTCCGATACGGATAGTAGACGACGGTATAGCCGGTCTTCATCCACACCGACTTGCCATTCAGTACCCGCGCCGACTTCATGCTGTCAATCAGCATCTGGCGGACAAACACCAGCTGGTCATCGCTGATCTTTTGCTGTGCCGGCTTGTTTGCTGCGACCCCTGGCGCATTGCGTTCATGCTCGTAGGAAAGGATGCGCCACGCCGCAATCGCCAAAACCAGAAGGGTGATCGCTCCGATGATCTGCCAATTCTTCATCGAACCTCTTCCTCGTCATTAGATCGATGGCTGCTCCAACTGCTCTTCCGGCTGCATCAGCGACTCCCCCGTCAACGCGTCCGCGTTACGCAGCGACGGGAAGAGTGCCGTCCACAGCCCCGTTACCACCAGCGACCCAACCCCACCCAGCACGACCGCGCGCACCGGCCCCCACCACTGCGCAGTCAGACCACTCTCGTACTCGCCCAGTTCATTCGATGCACCCACGAAGAGCGAGTTGACCGCGCTGACCCGGCCGCGCATCGAAGGCGGCGTTGCCAGTTGCAGCAGCGAAGAGCGGATCACCACGCTCACCATATCCGCCGCGCCCAGAATCACCAGCGCAGTCAGCGAGAGCCACAGGCTGCGCGAGAGTCCGAAGACGATCGTCGCCGTGCCGAAGATGGCAACACAGACGAACATCATGCGTCCCGCGCGGCGGCGGATGGGCCGGAAGGAAAGCAGAATCGAGACAGTCAGCGCACCCAGCGCCGGCGCCGCGCGCAGCACGCCCAACCCACGCGCGCCCGTGTGCAGGATGTTTTCCGCAAAGATCGGCATCAGCGCAACCGCGCCACCCAGCAGCACCACAAACAAATCCAGACTTACCGAGCCCAGCAGCAGTTTCGCGCGCCACACATAGCGCAGTCCTTCGAGCAGGATGTCGAATGTCGTAGCGCGATGCTCCATCCGTCCCGGCCGCACTGCGAGCATGCCAATCAATATGAGAAAGCCCACCAATGTCACCAGTGTGCAGAGAAAGACCACCGGCGCTCCCGCCAGATGCGGCCATCCCCAATGGGCCAGCGGTAGCGTAAAAAGTATGCCGCCCACCGCAGGTCCGGCGATGTTCGCAATCTGGAACACAGTCGCGCCCCAGGTGACGGCATTCACGAAGTGCTCTGTCGGGACAAGGTGAGGCACCAGCGCCGAACTCGCCGGCCCGCTGAACGCACGGCCGGTTCCGATGAAGAAAAGCACCACATAAATCGGCAGAATGTGATGGATGCCTTGGAACGCGAAGAGAAAAAGAGTCAGCGTGCAGATGAACTGCACTGAGTAGCAGACCAGGATCACCGCGCGGCGATCGAAGCGGTCCGCCGTGTGACCCGCCGGCAGCATAAAGATCAGCCCCGGAAGAAAGAGCGCCAGTCCCGTGTAGCCAAGATCGATGGCGCGATGCGTGATCAGGTAGACCTGCCATGCCACCGCGACCGACTGCGCCTCCGCGCCCATGATCACCAGGGCGCGCGCCATCTGGTACAGCCGGAAATCGCGATAGGCGAAAGCGGCGGCGCCGCGACTGCCAGGCTCCTCTTTCTTTTGTTCGCTCATGCTCTCGTTTCGTGTGGGATTGCTCTATTGTCGCAGCATCGCGCGTATCCGCCGGTAAAACACGGGCTCGATTACTCTTGAGTCTCGCCCGCCATGCCCGACTCCGACGCCAACACGTCACATCGCACACACGAGTCGGCCGTGCCCCGGCTGCCACTTGGCGAAGGTGCGTCGTCGGCCTCTGCGGCGCTCTCCACGGCCTCTCCGCGTCCGTTGCATCCGCTGGACCCGTTGTCTGGTGTCGTCGGCGTCTTTGTCTGCGGGCTCATCGCCTTCCTCACGCTCTATGCCACCCAGCCGCTGCTGCCGTTATTTGAAATGCTTTTTCACGCATCCAAGTCGGCGGTCGGCTGGACGGTGAGTGCTTCCACGCTCGGTGTCGCCATCGCTGCGCCGCTGCTCGGCACCTTCACCGAGCGCATGAACCGCAAGCGCGTCATCCTGGTCTCCATTGTCTTGCTGACGGTGCCGACCTGCGCCGCGGCCACATCCACTTCGCTTGGCTGGCTGATCTTCTGGCGCTTGCTGCAGGGGCTCATCACCCCCGGCGTCTTCGCCACCACCATCGCCTACATCACAGAAGCGTGGCCGCCCACAGCAGTCGCTCCGGTCATGAGCATTTACGTCAGCGGCACCGCGCTCGGCGGCTTCTCCGGCCGCGCCGTCACCGGCATCATGGCCGACCACACCGGCTGGCGCGCATCCTTTCTGCTGCTCGGCGTTATGTCTGTTGCCGGCGCTGCATTGGTGCTGTGGCTGTTGCCGGACCGGCCTTCGCGACACAGTGCAGACACGCGGCCGCCCCTCCGGCAGATCTTCATGCCCATGCTGGCGCACTTACGAAATCCGCGTCTGCTCACCACGTATCTCGTCGGCTTCAACGTGCTGTTCTCGCTGGTGGGCGTCTTCACGTACATCACTTTCTATCTGGCAGCCCCACCCTTCTCGCTCTCCACCGCCAAGCTCAGCCTGCTGTTTGTGGTGTACCTGGTGGGCTTGGTCGCCACTCCGCTTGCCGGAGCGCTGTTGCCCCGCGTCGGCCTACGCGCAGGCATCACCAGCTCCATCCTGCTTTCGCTAGCCGGCGTCCAGCTCACGCTGGTGCACTCGCTGCCGGTCGTCGTCGCGGGACTCGCGCTGTGCTGCACCGGCGTCTTCATTTCCCAGAGTTGCGCCACCAGCTTTCTCCGCGAAGCGGCGCCGGAGTCGTCACGCGCCTCCGCTGTGGGCATGTACGTAGCGTGCTACTACTTCGGCGGGACAGTGGCCGGCGTCGCGCCCAGTCTAGTGTGGAAGCTCGGCGGATGGACGGCATGCGCCGTCATGGTCTCTGTGATCGATGTCGTATCAATCGTGATCGCGCGCCGCGGATGGAGAGACGCCGTCAGTCTTTAGGGCGAACTGCCGTGCAGATAAGTCTTGTACTGCGTATCCACGATGCCCAAATTGCGCGCCAGCCCCAGCTTCGCCTGGTTATAGCCGAGGGTGTCTGAAATCAACTGCGATTGCGCCTGCGACAAGGTAGCCTGCGCCTGCACCACCGGAAGATTGTCATCGACGCCGGCGGCAAAGCGATCGTTCGCATCCGACAACGCGCGCGTCGCAAGCTCCACGTTCTGCTGCGAGACATGCACGAGCGCCTGTGACGAAGTCAGGTCCAGCATGCTGTCGCGCAATTGTTGATCGATCTGCTGCTGCAGGTCGGTCATCTTGTTCATCGTGTCGCTCTGCTGCGCCTCCGCCACGTGGGCATCGCCGCGGAACTGCGCTTCCTTGAACAGCGGCAGTTGCAGCTCGCCCATCGCAACGAATGTGCCGTGATAGAGGCCGTGCGTCACCCCGGTGACGCCATAGTTGCCGGCCGTCGTGAGCGTGGGCAGGCGCTCGTAACGGGCCGCCGAACGCGAGAGCTGCGCCGCACGCACCTGCCGCTGCATGCCCTGATAGTCCTGCCGGCTTTTGTATGCTAGGCGGCGCGCGTCCTCGATCGACATCTGCTCCAGGTCCGCATAGGGCGCGGTGTCGGTCAATTGAATCGCCTGCTCCACCGGTATCCCGATCTCGCGCTTCAGCAGAATCTTGTCCTTCTCAAACGTGTTCTGTGCAGCTATCACCTTCTGCTGTTGCGTCTGGTACTGCACTCGCGCCCGCAACTCGTCCAGCCGCGCCGCCGTGCCCGCCTCGTGTTCTGCAGCCGCTTGCTTCAGCAGCACATCGTCGGCCCGCAGCAGTGCCTCTGCGCTGTCAATCTGCGATTGATCGGCCAGCGTTTTCAGATATTGATTGCCAACATTCAGCACCACCAGCCCGCGTGACGACTGCGTGTTGTAGTAAGCGGCTTTGAGGTCCTCTTTCGCCGACCGATACCGCGTATATGCGGCCAGATCCAGCGCCTTCCAATTCAGCGCCGCATCTGCCGTCGTGACATCGACCTTCACAATGGTGTGGAAGTTCGCGGGATTCACACCCGGAGGCAGCGGCACCCTTTTGATGAAGCCGGGGCTGAAGCCGAACGTCGCCAGATTGTACTGATGCGCACCCGTGGACGCTTCTGCCTTCACGTAGGGCAGCAGGGAATCGAGTGACTCCAACCGCTGCGCATCCGATTGCTGCTGCTGGATGCGCGCCTGCGTGATCGCCAGATTTGCCTGGATGCCGCGCTGGATCGCGTCGTCGAGCGAAAGCTGCAGCGTCTCCGGTGTCGCGGTCCCCATGGTCACGCTGCCGTAATAAGGATTCTGCGCCGAGCTGGGATTCAGCAGTGGCTGTGCAGAAGATTGTCCAGATGGATTGGACAAACTGGCAGTCGTGGTCGTCGATGCCCCTGAGCTATTTCCGGTGCTGGAACCCGATGTGCTCCCGCTACCGGAACCACCCGTAGCGGTACCCGAACCGGTTGTGCTCGAGGACGAGGTGGAGGGAGATGGGGCATTTGGAGCATTCGCCTGCGCGCGCAGCTTCGCGCCGCCGCAGAGCATCGCGGCGCACATTATCCCAATTGCAGTCCTTCGACTCACCCGCTCGTGCTTCTCCAGAACTCTGATTCGCTTTCCCGATATTGCTCTCGGTATTGCTCTCTTAGATCATCGCAGACGCCACAGGTTGCCAAAACTTTGCGCGTCACCGTCCGTCAGCTGTCCCAAAGTCTTGCTTTTTCCGGGCTTTACCGCGGCAGCCTGCATACAATTGTGCTATGTCCCAGCCGGAATCTCCGTTGCGCGTGGTCCACGCCGTCTGCTCGCACGACTGCCCGGATTCCTGCGCCGTCCTGGTGAGCGTGGATAGCGAAGGCCGCGCTCAGAAGATCGCCGGCGACCCCAGCCACCCCGTCACGCGCGGCTTTCTCTGCGCCAAGGTCGCCCGCTACCTCGATCGCGTTTATTCGCCCGACCGCCTGCTCTATCCCATGCGCCGTCGCGCTGGCATTGCCAAGGGCCCGCTGCCGCTCGGACGCGAAGCGGAGAGCTTCGAGCGCATCACCTGGGACGAAGCGCTGGACTCCGTCGCGCAGCGGCTGGCCACTATCGCCGAGGAGCACGGCCCCGAATCGGTCCTGCCCTACTCCTACGCCGGCACCATGGGTGTGCTCGGCTACGGTTCCATGGACCGCCGTTTCTTCCACCGCCTGGGTGCCTCGCAGCTCGATCGCACCATCTGCGCCACTGCCGGTGGCGACGCCCTCCTCTCCGTTTATGGCCGCAAGCTCGGCACGGACACCGAGCAGTTCCATCGCGCCCGCCTCATCATCGCGTGGGGTGCGAATATTCATGGCAACAGCGTTCATCTCTGGCCGCAGATCGAAGAGGCCCGTCGCAACGGCGCTCGCCTGATCGTCATCGACCCCTACCAGACCCGTACTGCCAAGCTGGCCGACTGGCACATCGCCATCCATCCTGGCACTGACGCGGCACTCGCGCTCGGCATGATGCACGTCATCTTCGCAGAGGGTCTCGAGGACCGTGCTTATCTCGACCAGCACACGGTTGGAGCGCAGGAACTCGCCGAACGCGCCCGAGAGTATCCGCCGGAACGGGTCGCCGCCTGGACCGGCATGACGGTCGATGGCATCCGCGCACTCGCCCGCCAGTACGCGACCACCCAGCCCGCTGTCATCCGCCTCAACTACGGGATCCAGCGCTGCGAGAACGGCGGCACCGCCGCCCGCGCTGTCGCCATGCTGCCGCTCCTTACCGGCGCGTGGAAGCATCTCGGCGGCGGGCTGCAGCTCTCCACCAGCGGCGCTTTCCGTTTCAACTCGCAAGAGCTCGAACGCCCCGACCTGATGTACGCAAGCCCGCTCGGCCGCGCCGCCCGCGTCGTCAACATGTCCCTCCTGGGCCATGCGCTCACTGAGCTCAGCGACCCGCCCGTCAAGGCGCTCTTCGTCTACAACTCGAATCCCGCCGCCATTGCGCCCAATCAGAACACCGTCCTGCGCGGCATGGCGCGCCCCGATCTCTTCACCGTTGTGCATGAGCAGTTCTGGACCGACACCGCCGACTACGCCGACATCGTGCTGCCCGCAACCACCTTCCTCGAACACGCGGACATCCAGGGCGCCTACGGCCACTATCACGTGCAGCTCTCCGATCAGGCCATCGCCCCGCTCGGCGAGGCTCGCCCGAACATCTGGCTCTTCGGCCAGCTCGGTCAGCGCATCGGCTTCCCCGAAGCCTGCTTCCGCGATACCGAGCAGGAGATGCTGGCCCAGGCGCTCCCTCCGTCCGTAGCCGACACATCGCAGGAACCGCATCCCCCGGACACGCATCCCGCCGACACGCATCCACAGATGGGCGGCATCACCCTCGATCAGCTTCGCGCGCGGCACAGCGTGCGTCTCCACTGGGCCGGTGAGCCCGAAACGCCCTTCCAGCCCTTTGCCGATGGCGGCTTCGGCACGCCTTCCGGCAAAGGCGAGCTCTTCTCCGCCACGCTCGCCGCGGATGGGCTGGACCCGTTGCCCTCCTTCACGCCGCCTAAGGAATCGCGCCACAGCAAAAACCACGCCTACCCGCTCGAATTTCTGGGGCGCAAGGCCGACAACTACATGAACTCCACCTTCGCGAACCACCCCACTCACCAGAAGATGGAAGCCGCCCATACAGGCCGGCTTGAAATTCATCCCAGCGATGCAGCCGCGCGCGGCATTCACGAAGGCGACACTGTGGAAGTTTTCAACGATCGCGGACGCATCCGCCTGGTCGCGCAGATCCACACCGGCGTTGCCATGGGCATCGTCGCGTCACGCCTCAACTGGAACAAGCTTTCCGCCGGCGGCAGCAACGTGAACGCGCTCACCTCCGAGCGCCTCACAGATATCGGCCGCGGGCCCACCTTCTACTCCACCCTGGTCGAGGTGGCGCGGGTTCCGCACATTGGCTGAATCCGGGTTCCAATGTGCCGGCTGTGGCCAATGGAACGAAACCACTGTGGATGAATCCGCCGGCACCCGCCAGCAGTACGTAGAGGATTGCCAGGTCTGCTGCAAGCCGAACGTGCTCGACCTGCGCTGGAGCGCTGCCGATGAGTGCTTTCTCATCCACGCCGAACTCGAAAGCTGAGAGAAAATTTGAGCTCCTTTTCATGCTCGCTTTCGTGCCTTCCGCCGGTCCGTCCCGCCGGCCCCGTTAGTCGTCATCACCCCGGTTGCTATAGAATCGGCTTTCCAGCACGAAAGAGCGGAAGTTCGATTTTGGTTGCAGTGAGGGTGTGCCTATTTTTCCCGTCATTTGGCGGAGCATGAGCTCCCAGATCCAGCAGGACAAGAACATTCGTCCCCAGATCTTTCAAACTCTGTCGCTGCAGTGGTTGGGTGCTCTAGCCATTCTCTTCTGCATCGCTGCGCCCGCTTTTGCGCAGAACAGCAATGTCATCTCCGAAATCCGGGTCATCGGCAACCGCCGCATTCCCAAGGAAACGGTGCTCGCCCGCCTCTACTCCCACGTGGGCGACAACTACGACCCCGCCACCGTCGAGCGTGATTTCAACTCGCTGTGGAACACCGGCTACTTCGAAGATGTCCGCATCGAAAAAGAGGACACCCCCAAAGGCGAAGTTCTCGACATCTTCGTCCGTGAAAAGCCCACCATCCGCGAGATCAATTACAAGGGGCTTAATTCGGTAACGCAGTCCGATGTGCTCGACCGGTTGAAGAAGGAGAAGGTCGGGTTCAGTGTGGAGAGCCAGTACGATCCGACCCGGGTTGCCAGGGTGATCGCTGTCCTCAGGACGCTGCTGGGCGAGCATGGGCACCAGTTCCCAACCATCACACCGGACATCAAGACCATTCCGCCGGCCTCGGTCGCCGTCACCTTCAACATCAAGGAAGGCCCGACCGTCAAAGTCGGCAACATTCGCTTCACCGGAAACAAGAATCTGAACTCACGCACCCTGCGTGCCGCGATGCGCAATCTCCGGCCCATCGGCATTCCGCATTCCATCTTCCTGGAGAACCTCTTCGCCCGCACCTACGACGCCAGCAAGCTGGAAGAAGACTCCGAGCGCGTCCGAGTCGCCTATCAGAACCACGGCTATTTCAAGGCCGTGGTCGGCGAGCCCTCCACCCACATCCGCAATGAGGGCGGCCTTTCGCTGCTCACCTTCCGCCCCAAGAAGGGCAAGCGCATCGATATCACCCTTCCCATTGAAGAGGGCGGGCGCTACCGCCTGGGCGGTATCACCTTCACCGGCAACACGGCGGTCAGGAATGTGCGTGCCCTGCGCGCTCAGTTCGCGATCAAGGACGGC
The DNA here is from genome assembly GCA_036378335.1 of Acidobacteriaceae bacterium. Taxonomy (GTDB): domain Bacteria; phylum Acidobacteriota; class Terriglobia; order Terriglobales; family Acidobacteriaceae; genus KBS-83. The sequence goes on from DASUWP010000012.1 coordinate 11,213, forward strand.
GACTACTTCAACTACACCGCTGTCGGCAAGGGCCTCGAAAATCTGCGTAAGGCCTACGGCACTCTGGGCTACATCAACTTCGTCGCCAACCCGACCACCCGTTTCGACGAGGCGAAGAAAATGCTGTATCTCGACATCGACATCGATGAAGGCAAGCCCTTCTACGTGTCGCACATCGAGTTCACCGGCAACACCGTCACGCGCGACCCCGTTATCCGCCGCGAACTGCTCCTCGAAGAGGGCCAGGTCTACAACAGCAATTTGTGGGAGCAGAGCCTGCTCCGCCTGAACCAGCTTGAGTATTTCGACGCGCTGAGGGTCGATCAGGACTCCACCGCAACCCAGGACCAAGCGAATAACACCGTCTCCCTGCTGCTCCGCGTGCACGAGAAAGGCAAGAACTCCATCGGTCTGAATGGCGGCGTCAGCGGCCTCTCCGGATCATTCCTCGGCCTCAACTATCAGACCAACAACTTCCTTGGGTTAGGCGAGACGCTGAGCGTGCAGGCCAACCTCGGCAACCTGCAGCGCAACCTGTCGTTCGGCTTTACCGAGCCCTATTTCCGCAATAAACCCATCTCGCTCGGCTTCCAGGTCTTCTCCAGCAAGTACGATTACAATGCCGCGAAGAACTACCAGATATCAACCGGAGGCGGCAACCTGACCGCGGCCCAGCAGTCTCTGGTGCAGAACTACAACCAGTCCTCCACCGGCCTCACGGTATCGACCAACTACCTCGTCCGCCACAGCTTCCATCGCCTCGGCCTTACCTACTCGTTCCAGAAGAGCTCCATCACGGCCTTCAGCCCGGCATCGACCTCGCTCTTCGATACGCTCGCCTTCCGCAGCGGTATTCAGGGAAACAACGCGCTCCAGGGCATCTATTCCAGCACGGCCTCGCTCTCGTACACCTATAACAAGATCGGCAATCCCTACAATCCGCACGAGGGCGTCTCCTACACGGCACTCCTGCAGATCGCCGGCCTCGGCGGCAACGTCAAGTACTACAATCCCATCTTTGAATATCGCCACTTCAACGGCATGCACGGCATCAAGCCGAGCAAAGAGGGTCGCAACGTTCTCGCGTTGCGCTTCCAGGCGCAGTACATTCAGGGCATCGGCGGCAAGGTTGCGCCGCCCTTCCAGCGCTTCTATCAGGGCGGCGAGGCAGATCTCCGCGGCTTCGATATCCGCTCCGGCACGCCGTATGCATTCATTCCGCAGCGCACCCAGTTCATCCTCACCAACCCGGATGGCACGCTGGTGCCGCGCGATCCTACCAATCCCACGCTCGGCAACATCACTGTGCCTATCCCCACCTACGGCATCGTCTCAGTGGGCGGTGACACCCAGTTCACCAGCAATATCGAATACCGCATTCCGCTCGGCGGCCCCGTCACGTTCAAGTTCTTTGACGACTTCGGCATGTCCGTGGCCACACGCCAGTCGCAACTGCTCCAGAGCGTGATCGCCACCGATCAGCTCAACGCACCACTCTATGGCTGCCCGGTTTACGTCAATGGATCGTGCCAGGGCGGACGACGCGTGGACTTCAGCCGGCAAATCCGCCCCATCGAGGGCTCGAATACGGTGCCGCGCATGTCCACCGGCGCAGAGATCTCTGTGCTGCTGCCCATCGTTCGTGCGCCGTTCCGCATTTACTACGCCTACAACCCGCTGCGGTTGCTCGAGCAGGTGCGCGGAGAAAACCTGATCACCCGCGACATGTTCCCGGCGGGCGGCGCCGGCGATTACAGCTACGCGCAGTCCCAGCAGCTCTACGGATCGCTCTACCAGCTCCGGGAGCCGCGCAAGACCTTCCGCCTGGCCGTCAGCACCACCTTCTAGTGTGGCGAGTCTGCGGGTAAGAGTCGTTGACTCACCACACCGCCAGCATGAGTGTGACCGGCTACCCTACATTGTCATCCCGAGGGTAACCGACAAGTGGAGCAAGGGACGTGCAGTATCTAATCAAGCAGGATCGGCGCGAAGCGCCCTTGATTAAAATTCGATGGGCGATGAGCAGGACGCCTGCGTGAAGGTTCAGCCGTGCTGCTTTACTCCCTTGCCGCGGCTATCGACGATCCAGTGGACGCCGCCATCCTCGGAATGTTCCTGCTTATCCCGGTAGACGCCTGATTCACTAAAATCTGTGGTGCCTCGAATGAACATTGTTTTGCCGTCTTGTTTGTAGGTTCCCGTGATGGTCCACACGAGATCTTTTACCGTGGCTGTTTGAATAACCGGCGGCCGCGCCTGTCCTAATGACGTCATTCTGTATTCCTTCGCCCTATTGTCATAGGAGATGACCAACAGCTGTTTCGTGTGTTCGTTGATGATTTGATCGCAGATTACGTAATCTGCCTCTCTCGACCATTTGCATACCGTGTCCGCGTACCAGGACCCTGGATCGCCTCGAGATATCCAATGGCCAACCCACAGTTCCATAGAGGCCCTTCCTACGTCAGCCGTGATGTTTGTACGGCCGTTAGCTTCGGCAACTGCAGACAATACCGCCGCGAGCATCAACCCGGTGAGCCAGATGGAATGCGCACTTCTCCCGCGAAAGAGCATGCAACTGTCCTCCCCGATGCCTACCTTATGGTCGCCCGCGCACTAATGTGAATAGTGTTGAAACCCAATGAGGGCAGAACGACAAAACAGAGGCATAGGTCTGCCGCGAATTCATCTGAAACGAGAGCGTCCTTGTACGGAAAGACTCCGCGCCAGCTTGACTAGGATTCACCATTTGATCTGGTCGGAGCGCCTGTCATCGGAGAAGACAACAATCTCACGCTCAGCCCGGCCATTTCGATGGTGGCGCAGGAGGTTCCTAGAACCTCGCCATCCGCTTCCAGCGCGATCGGTGCTCTATATTTCAGCCCCGCAATGGCTCTACATTCGACGCGCAAAACATTTTCGTAACGTGCCGCATCACTTTTTTTGAATAGACGGTCGCGCTGCCCAGCTCTCAGGAAAAGCGCCTCAAAGAAGCCTTTGGCAAGACGCCATCGCGATTCACCCTCTACGCTCGCCAGGCGGAGGAACGGAAAGTCCAGATCCCCTCCGGGGCGCCAGAGGTTTAGTTCGGCGACGCGCAGAGCAATTGCCTCGCACACCCGCCTTTCTAATGTCTTCCCCTCCACAGTTTCAATCTTCATTTCAAACGGTTGGACAGGATGTGAGAAAAGCGCTTTGAGGCCGATCACGAAATAAGCCATCCGTCCCATGCGGCCCTTTCGGGAACGCTCCGTCGCTTCCATCATGGCGGCGTGGAGGCCCATTCCGGCAGCTATGGCGAAGAACCACGTTCGTATGCCGCCGGCCACAAAACAGGTAACCTTTCCCAAAGGCACAGGACGTGGCTCTGCGCAGAGCAGCCAACGTGCTGCGTCGGCCGGCTTGTTAGGAACATGGAGATTCTGCGCCAGGATATTTCCTGTCCCGAAAGGGATAATGCCCAAGGGAATCTCCGATCCGGCGAGTCCTTGCAACACATCAAAAACTGTTCCGTCGCCGCCGCAGACCACAACAGCGTCGATCCCTTGCTCGACTAGGTGCTTCGCCGTGCTCCCTGCAACTCGGTTGGGCCCTGTTTCCCGAAGGTCGACTTCGGCACCAGCCTCCTTAAAAACTTGCAGGGCTTCGTGCAGATCCCGCGTGCCACGTGACTCAAGCAGCGGATTAGCAAACAGCACGATCTTGCGCACCGAGTGATCCTAAACGGTCTTCTTACCAGATGAAGGGACGAGCTTGATTTGTTGACTACCGGGGCGAGTCACACCTAGAAGCACTTAGATCGATCATTCCTGATCCAAGTTGGCCTGTAAGCGGATCCGTAACCGCACGCGTCTACCTCCATCGGCCCAGGTCTGGTCCAAAACAGAACTGTATCCATCTCGGTAGCAAATTCGTGGCATGGTATATCTCTCAATTCGCTATCCTGGAAATAGGGCGAATATCGTCAAGCGCACCGGCGGCAACGGGGCGAGGCTAAGTTCAATGAAATGACGAATTTGCCGCTAAGTCTTGTGTTTGGACGAATTTACCTCGCGGGAGAGGGTCTAAACCACACGATTGAAGTCGGTTACGAGCCAAACCTCCCGGACGGGAGGGGGGTGGGGTGGCGGGCATTGTTCCCCTTCACCAGGCGGCCCGAGCGATTTCACCCACGGCAGTTTCAGAGCGGGTCTATTCTTCGCCGGAGGCTGATGCCGAGCTCATCCCCGGCATGGTCATCCGTCACGATGAAGTGCCGTGTACGTGAAACCTGCTCTATAATCGTTCGCAAGTTCCTGAGATGTCCTCTGTCCGTGTCTCTTGTGCGCATCCCGTGCCACCTGGGCGCTACGTGGCCTGCAACGGAATTGCGCAAAGGGAGAGCACAGGGCAGCGCCGCCGCAAGTGCCTGGATCGATCCCAACAAGAACTGAAGGAGTTTCCTAGTCAAATGAAGCGTTCTTTGTCACTCGTCTGCATGCTCGCGTCCACCCTTGGCGCCAGTGCGCTCGCTCAGACCGCAGCAGAGCCACCCTCCGCCCCCGGCGTCCCCGCCGCCACAGCCCCCGCCGGCCCCACAAAGATTGCGGTCATCCAGTTCGAGGCAGTCGTTGGCCAGACCAATGAAGGACAGCGCGCCTTCGCCGAACTGAACACCAAGTACCAGCCCAAACAGCAGCAGATCAAGACTGAAAGCGACGAAGTCGACACGCTGAAGAAGGATCTGCAGACCGCTGGCGACAAGCTGAGCGACACCGACCGCCAAACACGGCTGCGTACCATCGACGAGAAGGAAAAGACGCTGCAGCGCAACGTGGAAGATGCCCGCAACGACTTCTCCGGCGAGATGAACGAGAAGTTCAGTGGTATCGCGCAGAAGGTCGCCCAGGTCATGACCCAGTACGCCCAGCAGAACGGCTACACGCTGGTCATGGACGCCGGCTCCTCGCAGCAGCAGCAGTCGCCGATCCTCTGGGCTGCCGAGTCCACCAACATCTCGGAAGCTGTCCTGCAGGCCTACAACAAGCAGTCAGGCGTTCCGCCCCAGCCCGCCGCCGCCTCGGCGCCGCGGCCTGGCACAACCACCACCCGTCCTTTGCCCCGCACCACCGCACCAAGGACGCAGCACTAAACCCACTCAGGCGGGCTCCCCGACAGCGCTTCCGGAGCCCGCCGCTACACAATTCCGCTGGGCGCTAAGCTACTTGCTGGCTGTGGAAATTTCTGTGGATCGCGCGCGCTGTTCCCGCGTAGACTCCCCCGCCTGCACCACTACTGCGACACACGGACGGGTTTGCGGCCGCCTATCTCCTACAAGCCTAAGGGATTAGGTCAAGTTCAAAAGCTTGTTGAGGTATGAACAAGAAGTGAACAGGGAAGGCGGAATCTCGCAGCTTTCCACAGATCGCTTTGCCGGTTGAAAATCCGGAGCTCATTTCCCTGCGTCTTCGCCGACTTTGAGCACCGCCAGGAAGGCCTCTTGTGGTATGTCGACTTTCCCGATCCGCTTCATGCGCTTCTTGCCTTCTTTCTGCTTCTCCAGCAGCTTGCGCTTGCGGCTTATGTCGCCTCCGTAACATTTGGCGAGCACATTCTTGCGCAGCGCCGCGACCGTTTCCCGCGCGACGATCTTTGATCCGATAGCCGCCTGGATGGCCACCTCGAACTGTTGCCGCGGGATCAGCTCGCGCATCTTCGACACCAGCGCCTTGCCTCGTTCATACGCGAAGTCGCGATGCACGATGATGGAGAGCGCATCCACCGGCTCGCCGGAAACCAGGATGTCCAGCTTGACCATTGGAGAAATCCACGAGCCCGAAAGGCTGTAGTCGAGCGATGCGTAACCGCGGGAGACCGATTTAAGCCGGTCGTAGAAGTCCAGTACGATCTCGTTCAGCGGCAGTTCGTACGTCAGCATCACCCGGGTCGGCGTCACATACTCGAAGTTCTGCTGCCGTCCACGCTTCTCTTCCACCAGCTTCAGGATCCCGCCCACGTACTCCTCGTTGGTCAGGATGGTAGCCCGAATCACCGGCTCTTCGATCTCCTCAATCTCGCTCGGATTGGGCCAACGCGACGGATTATCCACCTCGATCTCGCTGCCGTCCGTCAGCCGGATCTTGTATCTCACCCCAGGCGCCGTGGTGATCAGGTCCAGATCGAACTCCCGCTCCAACCGCTCCTGGATGATCTCCATGTGCAGCAAGCCGAGGAAGCCGCAGCGGAAACCGAAGCCGAGAGCGGCGGAACTCTCGGGCTCCATCGAGAACGATGAATCATTGAGCCGCAGCTTCTCGAGCGCCTCGCGCAGCAAGGTGTGCTCGTGCGAGTCCACCGTGTAAAGCCCGGCGAAGACCATCGACTTGATATCTTCAAACCCTGGTAAGGCTTCCCTGGCGGGCCGCTCGACCTCTGTGATGGTGTCGCCGATCTTTGTGTCCCCGACATTCTTGATCGTCGCCACGAAGAACCCGACCTCACCCGCACCAAGTTCGGTTACTTCGACCGGCTTAGGCGTCAGAATGCCCATCGACTCCACATCGAAGACACGCCCGTTCGACATCAGCCGGATGCGTGCTCCCTTGCGGAGCGTGCCCTGCATCACGCGAGTCAGCACGATCACGCCGCGATAGGCATCGAACCAGGAGTCGAAGATAAGGGCCTGCAGTGGCGCCTCGGGATCGCCCGTTGGCGCAGGGAGGCGGTGGACGATGGCCTCGAGAATGGCCTCCACGTTCTCGCCGGTCTTGGCGCTTACGGGAATCGCATCCGTAGCGTCAATGCCGACGGCGTTCTCGATCATCTCTTGTGTGCGCACAACATCAGCGCTGGGCAGATCGATCTTGTTAATCACCGGGATCATGTCCAGCCCGTTGCTGATGGCAAGATAGGCGTTGGCCAGCGTCTGCGCCTCGACACCCTGGGTGGCATCGACAACCAGCAGCGCGCCCTCGCACGAGGCCAGCGAGCGCGAAACTTCATAGGAGAAGTCCACGTGGCCCGGCGTATCGATCAGGTTGAGCTGATACAGCTCGCCATCCTTCGCCTTATAGAGCATGCGGACGGCATGCGCCTTGATGGTGATGCCGCGTTCGCGTTCCAGGTCCATGGCGTCCAGCACCTGGGCCTGCATCTCGCGCGCGCTCACGGAGCCGGTCAACTCCAGCAGGCGGTCGGAGAGCGTGGACTTGCCATGATCGATGTGCGCGATGATCGCGAAATTACGTATGTGCCTGGTGTCCATGAATGCGGGTATGCAGTTTGCGAATGGGTCGTTGTACCAGATGTGCCGCGCGGGGATGAGCGAATGCGCAACAGTACCGAAGTCCGCTCGAACCTTGAGTTTATCATCGGCACGCCCGCCGCCCGCGCTCTACAATGACGCGAGGATCACCTCTGAACCGCATGGATGTTTCAAAGCCTTCCGCCGCTCTTGTGCAGGCGGCCCTCCTCCTTGCTGCCTGCTGCGGCGGTGCTACTGCGGCGGGTGCGCTCTCAGCCGTGCAGAAGAAGACGCAGGTTCCATTGCCTGCTGCCCGGGGCGTGCCCACTCCGCAGGCGACTGTGCCCCCCAGTCCACGCGAACAACAGGTGATTGCCGCCGCCCAGGGCGAATACTCAAGCGGCATGCGGAATTACCATGCCGGAGATCTGGCCGCAGCCAAGCGTGATTTCGACAACGCTGTCGATACCATGCTCTCCAGCGGCCTCAATCTGAAGACCAGCCCCGCACTCAGTGACACTTTCGAGCACATTGTTGACGCGGTCAATGCGCTTGAGATGGATGCGCTCAAGCAGGGCAACGGCTTCGCAGCGCCCATGGAGCAGACCCCGGTTGGCGTCGCCAACGACGTCACCTTCCCGGTCGATCCCAATATCCGGGCTGCCGCCGAAGCCGAACTCAAAACCACCCAATCCGATCTGCCGCTCGTGATCAATGATGCGGTTACCAGCTACATTGGCTATTTTTCCAATACCAGTACCGGCCGCAACACCATCACCAGCTCTCTGCGCCGCGCCGGGCGCTACAAGGACCTTATCGAGCGCACGCTGCGCGACGAAGGCGTTCCCGCCGATCTGATCTATCAGGCCATCGCCGAATCGGGCTTTCAGGTGCAGGCCGTCAACGGGCGCTCTGGGGCAGCGGGGATGTGGCAGTTCATGCCTTTCCGCGGAGCCTATGGACTGGAGCGCAATGGATGGGTGGATGAGCGCTTCGATCCGGAAAAGGCCACCCGCGCCTACGCACGCGAAATCAAGAAGAATTACCAGCAGTTTGGCGATTGGTACCTGGCCATGGCCGCCTATGACTGGGGCGCCGGCAATGTGCAGCGAGCGGTCCAGCGCACCGGTTACGCCGATTTCTGGGAGCTATACAAGCGCAATAACCTCCCGCAAGAGACAAAGAACTACGTTCCGATCATTCTTGCCGCGGCTGTCATGGCGAAGAACCCGGTGCAATATGCGCTGACGGATATCGGCGCCGATCCTCCGGTTGTCGACGACACGGTAACTGTTAGCGGCTCCATCGACCTTCGTTTGGTGGCTGACATTGTCAATGTGCCGGTGCAGCAGATCGTCGGTCTCAATCCGAGCCTTTTGCGCATGATGACGCCCCCGGACGAGCCTTACGATCTGCATCTTCCGACAGGCACGAAGTCCACGTTCATGGAAGCCATTGCCGAAATCCCGCCGGACAAGCGGACGGCCTGGCGCTATCACCGCGTGCAGCCGGACGACACTTTGGCATCGCTGGCGAAGACCTATCACGTGTCGGCTGCAGAAATCGCGTTCGTCAACCAGATCGAACCGACTGCGGATATCTCCGGCGAGGACGCGCTGATCATCCCCACCGTGCCGCCGGCCGCATCCGGCATGCAGCGCAGCAGCGCGCGTTACCGCGTGGAAAGTGAAGACACCCTCGTGACGCTTGCGGACCGCTTCAACGTCACTACAGAGCAGTTGCGCCGCTGGAATCATCTCCGCTCCAGCACTCTGCGGTCCGGGCAGGTCCTGTTCGTAGCGGAGCCGGCGCACGTTTCCGCATCTGCAAGAGGCAAACGTGGACGCAAAGGCCGCAGTGGCGGAGCAGCGAACCGGGCCTCGCACGGTGCGGCACAGAGCAAGCAGTCGTCGCCATCCAAATCGAAGACGAAGCCGCGTCACGACTGAACATCGCGCAACGCAGCCGATCGCAAATAAGTTCTAATGCGATGAGAAATGCGATCTGCTGCAATCGATTCGCGCCATGCGCAAGCGTTTCTCCCTTGCGTTCGGTGGCAGACCGTTGCATGCTGTTGCTATAATCCGCGCCGCAGGTGGAGTGGTCGAAATTTGCGCTCGCTGCCACAAGCGAAGCCAACGAAGAGAGAAATCCCGGAGGCAGAGATGCAGGACGAAAGAAAGCTCTTAGCAGCGTACGACGATGGTGAACACGAGCCCGAGGGGAAAGACTACTCGGATGAAATGGAAGACGAGATCGACGAAGACGAGGAAGATGAAGAGATCAGTGTCCCGCTCTCATCCGAAGATGATGGTCAGGACGATGAAGGCTACGGCGAGCCCGCAGCTGCACCTTCCCGTTTGAGCACGCCTTCTACCAAGGCGCCGGCCAAAAAGACCGCTGCGAAAAAAGCTCCAGCCAAGAAGGCCGCAGCGACCAAGGCGCCTGCAAAGAAGGCGGCCAAGAAGAAGAGTTCAAAATCTGCCGCGAAGAAAAGTAGCGCCCGCAGCGGCGGTAAGGCGGCCAAGAAGGCTGCCGGCAAAAAGGGTGCAAGCAGTAAATCCACGAAGCGAGGTACTCAATTGGCAGCAAAGAAAGCAGCAAAGAAGAAGTCGGCGAAGAAGGCCGTCAAGAAGGCAACCAAAAAGGCGGCAAAGAAGAAGTCGACCAAGAAGGCCGCTAAGAAGGCAACCAAGAAGAAGTAGTCCTACCGTAGTACGAGGCAAGCAAAAGAGCCCGGCATCGCGCCGGGCTTTTTTGCGTTTGTACTCCCCTGTTATCCGTTCTTCTTTTCCAGATCCGCAAGCGCAGCCAGAACTTCGGTGCTGTGGTTCGATGGATCTACGCTGGTCCACACCTTGACGATCTTCCCCTCTGGATCGATCAGGAACGTATTTCGTTTGGCAATTTTCATGGGTCCAAAGCTGCCGAGCGAGCCGTACTTCGCAACCGTCGACTTCTGCTCATCGGAGAGCAGCTTGAAACTCAAGCCATCTTTCGTGCAGAAGGTCTTGTGGCTTGCGACTGAATCCACGCTCACGCCCAGGATCACAGCATTGTCCCGCTGATACTTGGGTAGGTCTTCCTGAAATTTATGCGCCTCCATGGTGCAGCCGGAGGTCATGTCCTTGGGATAGAAATACAGCACCACCCATTTACCGCGATACTGGTTGAGACTGACAGGCGTGCCCTCCTGCGAGGGCAGCGAAAACTCGGGCGCCTGCTGTCCAACCGCAGGCACTGCATCATCAGCGGCGCGAGCGCTGCGCAGTGCGAATACACCGGCGATGGCAGCGATCACTAACACAGCCAGAACTGCAAAACGTGACGTAGACATCGAAATGCCTCCTCCTGAGGTCGCAAGTATTAGAGCATTTTCAGTGGGCCGCGGGTACAAACCCTGGTTGATAAGTGACAATTCAATGAAGATTCGCCGGTTGTTCTGCCCGGCAGCGCTTCCGCGCTGTGGCTACGACAAGGCGATGATTGCGATTCCCGCCATGTCCGCAGCAGCGATGACGGCGGCGCGATCAAAGATCAGCGTGCGCTTTGCTTCGAGCGCCAGGCAAGTCGCGCCCGCCTCCCGCATTGCCGTGATTGTCGTCTCGCCGATAACAGGAACATCGAAGCGCATGTCCTGCTTCGGTTTTGCAAGCTTTACCACCGTGAGGCTCCGGTCGAGCGTCGACGCTGGATCTTCAAGCGTTCGCATCAGCGCGCCTGCCCGCGCTATGGTCGCATCGGTGCCCTCCATCGCCTCCACGGCAACGCACGCCTGCCCCGCAATCACCGCCGTCTGGCCAATGTCGTAGCCGGCGATTCCCGCCGCCACCTCGCGTCCGTATGCGATGTCCTTTTTCTCCTGGTCGCTCGGCGCTCGCGCGGTGAGCACGCCGGCCGGCGCCAGCAGCGGCTCCAAAAAGGATGTAGAGGAGATCAGCTCGATGCCTTCGTCGCTGAGCACTTTTGCGATTGCTCCCAGAAGCATGTTCGTGTTGCGCGTGCGCAGATTCAACAGCAGTTTGGCCAGCCGCCAGTCCGGCCGGATGCTCGAAAAGATCTGCTTGTGCCTCACCTGCCCGGCCATCACGGCCTGGGTCACACCTTCGCTTTGAAAAGTCTCGATCAGCCGCGACAGTTCACCCAGAGACAACCAGTACACCGTCGTACCGGAGTCATTGGCAGCACGCGCGTTCATCGCGACATCGGTCTCTTCGCGAATCGCTGCGACCACTACGGGACGGCCATGCGCCCGCGCCGCATCGAGCAGCAGGAAAGGGAAGCGCCCGTTTCCGGCGATCAGGCCGAGCGGTTGTTGCGGATCGTTCAGTTCGATTGCCATCGGTTTACTTCAGCACGCTGCGGTTTACTTCAGCACGCCGCGCTCGCTTGTCTCCACAAAGCGAAGCAGGTACTGCACCTCTTCGCAGGTATCCGCTTCGGCGCGCAAGACGTCGAGCGCCTGTGAGGTGTTGCGTTTCGATGCGAGCAGCAGCCGGTAGGCATGCTGAAGAGCTCGCAGTCGCTCAGGCGTAAATCCGCGCCGCTCCAGTCCGACTTTGTTCAGTCCGTAAGCGCGCGTCTCGCGCCTGGCGGATGTGAGCGAATACGGGAGCACATCCTGAGTGATGGTGGTGCCGCCGCCGACGTAGGCATGCCGTCCAATCCGGCAATATTGGTGCACCGGGCAGAGCGCCCCCACCGTCGCCCAGTCCTCCACCGTCACGTGTCCGGCGAGGGTTGCGCCGTTCGCGAGAATGCAGCTATTCCCGATCGTCGAGTCATGGCCGATGTGCGCGTACGCCATGATCAGACAATCGCTGCCAACGCGTGTGGTGCCTCCGCCCCCTGCAGTTCCCCGGGAAATCGTGACGCACTCGCGGATCACTGTGCGCTCCCCGATCTCCACGCTGGTTGGCTCGCCCGCGTACTTCAGGTCCTGCGGGGCGACCCCCACAGCGGCAAAGCTATACACGCGGCAACCGGCGCCCAGCGTTGTATGTCCATCGAGCACTACATGGGACACCAGCTCGCATCCCTCGCCGAGCACGACATTTGCCCCCACCGTGCAGTACGGACCGATGTTTGCGGAATTTGGAACGATAGCCCCGGTCTCTACCAGGGCAGTTGGATGAATGCTCACTCCGCGGCGGCCCCGGCAAGCGTCGGCGCCTCCTGCGGCTCCGCCTTACGGGCGGCGCGCGGCACCACGAGACACTTGATCTCTGCTTCGCACACCAGCTTCCCATCTACGTGCGCTTTGCCGCGCATGGTGGCGCCACGGCGGCTCCACTTCATTACCTCCACCTCGATGCGCACCTGATCGCCTGGAACCACCGGCGCCGGAAAGCGCGCCTGATCGATCCCGGTAAAGACCATCAGCTTGTTATCGCGATCGGGCACTTCGGTCAGCAGTAAGGCGCCGCCAGCCTGCGCCATTGCTTCCACCATCAGCACGCCGGGCATGATGGGATACGTAGGGAAATGGCCCTGGAAGTAGGGCTCGTTGATCGTGACGTTCTTGATCGCCACGATCCGCTGCATGCGCACCAGCTCGACCACGCGATCGATCAGCAGGAAGGGATAGCGGTGCGGCAGGATGTGCATGATCTCGGTGATATCGAGAAAAGTTGCTGTGGGTGTACTCTCCGCGCTC
>DASUWP010000013.1:0-2297 GCA_036378335.1 Acidobacteriaceae bacterium
TCGCTCACTTGAAGTGCGTTCTCACATCTAACAGCTAGAGCCGTCCGTCGGTTTTAGGACGGCGCGGTTGAGAGATGGAGAGACGATGACCCCGCAAGAACAGAAGATGCTGGACGACCTGATGGCACGTGTGGACGGCACACGGCTGGACGACAAAGATCCTGAAGCGGCGCAACGGATCGAGGAGTGGTCCAGGCGCAATCCGGACGCTACGTACATCCTGGCGCAGACCGTGCTGGTGCAGAGCTATGCGCTGGAACAGGCGAAGACCCAGATTCAATCTCTGCAACAGAATCTTCAGCAGCAAGCTGCGCAGCATCCTGCCCCGCAGCAGCAGGCGAAGAACACGAGCTTTCTCGGCAATCTGTTCGGCCACACAGACGAGCCGCGTCCGCAACAGCCCGCCCCGGCATACGCGCAGCCCCAGGCACAGCAGGGGTATGCACCGGTTCCGCAATACGCTGCGCCGCAGCAGTATGGGTCGTATGGCACGCCGCAGAGCTCTGCACCGGGCGGCGGCTCGAGCTTCCTGCGTTCCGCGGCGACCACCGCCGCTGGTGTCGCGGCAGGTGCGCTGGCGTTCGAGGGCGTCGAGTCGCTGATGCATGGCTTCGGCCACGCTGCGGGTTTTGGCGGATACGGCGGAGGCCTAGGTTCGGGCCTGGGTGATTTTGGCGGCAGGCCGGAAGAGACGGTTATCAACAACTACTACGACTCGGCCGCCCCGGCGCACAATGACGGCAGTGCCGGCTCGGCGAACGCGGACATTCAGCAATTTGCGCACGAAGGTGACAGCGACCTGAACACTCAGCAAGACCTGGCGAGCGACGTGAACGTGGACGACAACAGCGACACGCAGCTACAAGCGGATACCGATCTGCCGACGATCGGGGACGATAGCAGCGGATCCTATGACGATGCATCGCTCGATGACGGCGGATCGTTCGACGATAGCTCCCTCGGTGACGACAGCTTCGACAATTCCTAGATTGCAATCCAGACTGTGACATAAGGGGCGTCCGAACGGGCGCCTCCGCATTTCTGGAGGCTGCCGCCGGCTTTGCTAGACTGAGACGCCGTCACCCGAGGGTCCGTACTGCATGCCGGTAGTCGATCTCGACCGTGTATCTAAGTCCTACAGCGGCAAAGCGGCGGTGCAGGAACTGAGCCTGCGCATCGAGCCGGGCACGATGTACGGTTTGCTGGGGCCGAACGGCGCGGGCAAGACATCCACTATCCGGATGATGGTGGGCATGACGATGCCGGATTCCGGAACGGTGCGGCTGTTCGACGAGCCGTTCCACCGCGCTCATTTGCGGCGGGTGGGCTATCTGCCGGAAGAGCGCGGCCTCTACAAGCGGATGAAAGTGATCGACCAGCTTGTCTTCATGGGGCAACTGCATGGTCTGGCGGCGGCCACCGCGACGGCGCGGGCGCGCCAGTGGTGCGAGCGGATGGAGATTGCCGAGTCGATGGAGAAGAAGACGCAGGAACTCTCCAAGGGCATGCAGCAGAAGATCCAGTTCATTGCCACGCTGCTGCACGATCCGGAACTGATCATCATGGATGAACCGTCCTCTGGCCTCGACCCGGTGAACGTTTCGCTGCTGGAACAAATCCTGCTGGAGTTGAAGAACAAGGGCCGCACCATTTTGTTTTCCACCCATCGCATGGAACAGGTGGAGAAGCTGTGCGATGCGATTTGTCTGGTCGACCAAGGCAAGGCGGTGCTGGAGGGCTCGATGCGCGCGGTGAAATCGCGCTACCGGCGCGATCGCGTGGTGGTGGAGTACGCGGGCGACGCATCGTTTCTCACCGATCCATCGATCACCGAGCTGCGCGAATCGACAGGACGGGCGGAGTTCAAGCTGCGCAACGGCGCTGACCCGCAGGCATTGCTTCGTATGGCAGCCGCCAAAGCTGAGATATTCAAATTTGAGCTGGTCGAGCCATCGCTTGAAGAGATTTTCATCCGTACGGTGGGGAGAAAAATCGATGCATGAAGTGCTGCTGATTGCCCGGCGGGAGTATCTGGAACGGGTGCGCAGCCGCGCGTTCCTGACCATGACGATGCTGTTTCCGATCTTCATCGGATTCATGGTGGGTGGAAGCGTTTTGGCGGGCAAATTTGCCTCCGGTGCGAAAAATGTCGCGATCGCATCGGACGATGCGATGCTGGCGCGTGCGGTGGCGGCAGAGATGCAGTCTGCTTCTCCAGCGGCGAACGCGCCGGAGGTGGTGGCGCCCGCTTCCGATGCTGCCCGCGCGGAGCTAAACCGGCGGGTCGAAGACAAGGG
>DASUWP010000014.1:0-6227 GCA_036378335.1 Acidobacteriaceae bacterium
CCGCCGGCTCCAGTGCCAGCACCTTGCGCAGTGCCAGCGAGGCATCCTCTCCCAGCGCGCGTCCCCCGCCGAGCAGTACTGACTGTGCCAGGCGATTCCCTTTCGCTGCGACTTCCACCACCGTGCGCGTCAGCGCGGCAAAGTCCGGCGGCGGAACCTTGTGTGCAACCTCAACCACCTGCTCCAGCGTGTCCACCTTCCACTGCGCGGCGAGCGCGGTCAGCAACTCGCTGCGGCCCAGCTCATCGTGCTCTCGAACCGCGGCGCGGAGCGCCCTCAGCCCAATCCAATGACCCGATCCCTCGTCCGCAAGCATCGGACCCCAGCCACCCACCGTTAGCAGCTCGCCATTCGAGGTGCGGCCCAGCGTATTCGAACCGGTGCCGGCCATCACGAGCACGCCGGCCTCGCCGGGAAAGGCGGCATCGAGGGCAATCTCCACATCACCGCAGACGACCAGGTCGCCGCGCAGCATCGGTCCGAGCGTCTGCCATATCCATCCGGTTACCGTGGATACGGTGTTGCCGGCCGTCCCCACGCAGGTCGACGTAACCTGTGTGATCGGCACGCCGCTGGTCTTCGCCACCTCGTTCAGCAGTGCGCGCAGGTTGGTCTCCGCCACCGCGGCGGAGACGCGCATCACCTTGATGCTGCCGCTTTTGGCACGCCCCAGAATGCGCTCGTCATCCGCCAGGGCGGCACGCGTGCTGGTGCCCCCGGCATCCAAGCCCAGAAAATATGTCATGCGGTTTTCATCATAGCGGCTCGTCCGTTCACGGATGGGCGGCCGTGAGCGCCGGCTCCAGCACAGAAGCATTGCCATCCACCGCAGGCGCATCCAGGCCGAGAATCTCCGCCAGAAACGGATAGACACTCACATTTTCGAACGGCTTCAAGACAGCGCCCTTGCGAATGTCCGGCCCCTCCGCATAAAAGATCGCACGCATCTCCGGGAGGACGCGTGGATCGTAGCCGTGCACTCCTTTGTTCGGAGGATGATCCCGCGCCGGATCGGCCGGTGCGTGCACCCGGATCGAATATGGGCCAGTTGCAACCACTACCGGGTCGCCGATGCGCGGCTCGCCCGTGTAATCCAGCTCCACCGGCATCCTGTTTCGCCGGTACACCTTGAATTTGTCACTCTGAATGCGCAGTTTTGCATAGAGCTTTGCCGTCGCCGCTTCGGAATCCGGATACATCAGCGCGCCTGCCGTCTGCACTCCGCTGAAATCCGCATACTGATCCAGGTCGATCCAGCCGCCCTGCTCGGCTGCCATCCCGTGGTCGGAGACCACGACCAGATCGATCGGCAGATGCAGCTTCGTCAGATGGGCTCGCAGCGTGCCGATCACACTGTCGACGTGCCGCACCGCCGCGCGCGTCTCCGGCGCATCCGGTCCGTACTCGTGGCCGGCGTGATCGACTTCGCCGAAGTAGAGCGTGATGAAATGAGGCCGCTTGGCTGGAGGCAGTTTCAGCCAGTCGATGACCTGGTCGACTCGCTCTTCATCCGGCACCGCGTCGTCATACTTCAGATAGTAGCTCGGTCGCGCACCGGCGATCTCGGCCTCCGATCCCGGCCAGAAAAAGCACGCGGCGCGCATTCCCTGCTTCTCCGCAAGCGACCACAGCGGCACTCCGCGATACCAGCTTCCGTCCGTCACCGTTTTCGCATCGTTGAATGCGTAGCGTTCCTTGCGCGCGGGATCGTAGAAGCTCATCGCCACGATGCCGTGATGCTCCGGATACAGGCCGGTCACCAGCGTGTAATGGTTAGGAAACGTGACGGATGGATACGCGGGAACCATGCCATCCGGCGCCGTAGCGCCCTCCTTTGCGATCGCATCCAGATGCGGCGCGCCATAGAGCTTCGCATAGTCATAACGAAAACCGTCGAGCGAGACCAGCAGGACATAATGCTTGGCAAGCTGCTCTGCGCGATTGTCTGCGTTCGGGACCGCGATGACTGCGGGCTTGGCATGCGAAGCCGCACGCGCAAACGCCATGGAAGTGAAAAGGAGAAGCAGCGCGAGCGGCAGGCGACGCATGCTTTGAAGCTACATCAGGAACGGAATCCCAGGCAGATCGGTTAGAAGGAAAGCTCCGAGGCTCCCGCCGCAGCCTGGCAGAGATAAATATCGGCATCGATCCCGGCTCGATTTAGATAGGCCTTGTGAATATTCTCGCGGAACGCCTCGGCCTGCGCGGCTTCGACCAGGTTCACCGTACAGCCGCCAAAGCCGCCGCCGGTCAGCCGCGCTCCGATGACACCCGGCTGGGCCGCCGCCAGTTCCACCAGCAGATCGGCCTCCGAACAGCTTGCGGCAAAATCGTCGCGATAGCTGGCGTGCGCCTCGTACATCAGCTGGCCCATGCGCTTCATGTCACCATCCGCCAGCGCCCGCGCTGCCTCTTCAACCCGCGCATTCTCCGTGATGATATGGCGACAGCGAAGGAACGCGTTCTCCGACATCGAGGCACGCGCCTTCTCCAGGTCGGTCAACGTTGCGTCGCGGAGCTCTTGAATCGCCGGGTTCGCCGTGCGCAATGCCCGGCTCCCTTCCTCTACTTCGGCGCGGCGTTCGTTGTACTCTCCGCCCGCATGCGAGTGCTTCACCATCGAATTGCAGATCACGAGCCGCACATCGCCCGGCAGCGGCACTGCCCGGGAGCTCAGGTCGCGCGTGTCGATCACCAGCGCATGGTCCTTCACTCCGCAGCAGGCGATGTACTGGTCCATGATGCCGCTCTGTGCGCCGACAAAACCGTTCTCGGCCTTCTTGCAGACGAGAGCTATATCGGTTAGCGCCATCGAGTTCCCCGCCAGCGCCAGGGCGGCAAAAGCGACGGCAACTTCGATCGACGCAGACGAGCTCAACCCGGCGCCCAGCGGCACATCGCCCTTCAGGGTCATGTTGAACTGCGGCGCGACCACATTGGATTGGCGCAGACTCCACAGCACACCGGTCGGGTAATCCGTCCAGTCATGCTTCGGCTTTTCCGCAAGCGCGCTGGCATCGAACTCAAATTCTTTCTGGAAATCGACGGAACGGATGACACTCCGGCCGTCCTTCGCGGGGCTCGCCACTGCAACAGTATTGAAGTCGATCGCGGCCGGCATGACCAGCCCGCCGGTATAGTCCGTGTGCTCGCCGATCAGGTTTACGCGCCCCGGCGCCTGGAATGCGCGCCCTGCGGCTCCAAAACGTTCAGCATGCTGGCGCAGCAGGGGCTCACTGGCGATCATTGGGCTCTCCTCGCGCGCGCTTCGATCTCCTGCCGTCTGCCAATTCGGAAGCAAAGCCTCCATTCACGCCTCTCTCCTGGCCCGAGCCGCCACGCCGTTCCGTCTCGCTCGGCATCGGCAAGACTGTCGTTTGACGAGCTCGCCGGCTCAAATGCAACTGTGTATTGCTTCGCCGCACCGGAGTCGGGCCATGCCGCCCGGCATATCCAAAGCCCTAGATACGGAAGCACATCGCTGGTGAATGTCAGTTCCAGAGCTTCATCGAGCGATGGCCGCACCAACGCGCACCAGCCATCGCTTATCGGCCCGGCAAAGACCTTATCCGCCTGCAATCCATCGGGCGGCCCGACGACGCTCAGATCGTCACCCTGCTTCGGCGTCGGCCATGCGATGCGGTCGCCGCGCCGTCCCAGCCGGTCGCCGGCCGATCCCTCCACCAGCACCTCGCGCACTTCGGCAGGCAGCAGGATATGATCGCCAGGTTCGACGCGAAGCAGCGGATGTGGGCAATAGATCAGGCTCTGGGACGTATCGCTGCGGTTTTCGAGGGCATAGTCCAGCACCAGGCTCGAGCCCTCAAGACGCGCACAGCGTTCCACCGCAATCGCGCCACCGAGGGCGGTCGTATGCAGCAGCACCGCATTTTCTGCTTCCTGCTCGTCCCACGCATACCGCCAGAGCTCGCCATGATCGGGCGCAGTTTCCGTCGCGGCGACCGTAGGCAGACATTCATCGAAGCCGCCACCATCCCAGCCCTCAAAACCGCCGGTGGTCTTCGCCTCGGCATACGGTCTCAACGGCGGCAACAGCCACTCCGTGGAGGTCCGTTTGCTGAATAAGGATGTGAATTTCCCGCCTAACGCAGGCACGACTTCCACTCGAATGTCAGCGCTTTCAAGCACGCGCGCAGTGCCACCCGGTGCGATCTGAATTTCCTCTTCCGCTCTGGCTCTGTTCATCACGAGCGGCTCCCCAGGTAATGCGTGGACGGCAATTCACGCAACCGTGCCGCCGCGTCTTCCGGCAGGATGTCGCGTTGCGGCATGCCCAGCATCTCGAATCCGACCATGAACTTCTTCACCGTCGCCGACCGCAAGAGCGGCGGATAGAAATGCGCGTGGAAGTGTTGCTCTATTTCGGGCCCCTGGTGGAAGCCCATGGTGTATGGAAAGCTGGTTTGGAAGAGGTTGTCATAGCGGATGGTCAGTTGACTGAGAATATCGGCGAGAGCGCGCCTTTGCGCCGCGCTGAACTCCGGCAGTTCACGGAGCGGCTGCCGCGCCAACACGAGCGTCTCAAACGGCCACACCGCCCAGTAGGGCACCACCGCTAGAAATTCCTCGTTCTGGCAGACCATCCGTTCCTTCTGCTCCAGCTCGAGCGACACGTAATCGGCCAGCAAACCGCTTCCGTGGGTGTCGCGCCATAGCTTTAGATTGACGCGCTCCGCGGCGGGCTCATCCGGTACATGCTGGGTAGCCCAAATCTGGCAGTGCGGATGCGGATTGCTGGCGCCCATCATCGCGCCGCGGTTTTCGAAAATCTGCACGTGCTGGACGAAAGGCTCTGCGGAGAGCTCCATATATTGGGCCGTCCATGCCTCCACGACAGTTTCGATCTCGGGGAGGGTCATACGGGCAAGCGTCAGGCTGTGGTCGGGATGGAAGCAGAGCACGCGGCAGAGCCCCCGCTCCTGCTCGGCGCGTAACAGCGGCGATCCGGTGGCAGCAGGCGCGGGCGCGTCGGGCAGCAGGGCCGCATAGTCATTATCAAAGGCGAAAACGGATGGATACTCGGGGTTCCGATGCCCACCGGCGCGCTCATTTCCGGGGCAGAGATAACATTTGGGGTCGTAGTGGAGGGCAGCAGCCGTCTCGGTTTTTCCGGTCTCGCCCTGCCACGGACGCTGGGTGCGATGGGGCGAAACCAGCACCCAGTCGCCACGCAACGGGTTGTAGCGGCGGTGCGGAAAGGAATTGCGCTCGGATGACATGACGAATCGGGCTCCGGGTACGGTGATCGCCGTGAGGATTGTAACCGATTACAACACGAACAGCGCAACTTCTTCTGTCCGTTCACAATAACCCGAAACTCATATGGCAGGTTATCCTCTGTCTGAATCGGGTCGTCCGGGGCTTACCAGGCATCGGACCGCCCTTGGGGGCAAATGAATATCCAGGCAGTCGCAGATCGGGCACGCGTCTCCACCGCCACGGTATCGCGCACCATCAACGGGTCCAATAAGGTGGCCCCCAAGACGGCCGAGCGGGTACGCCGCGCCATCGAGGCGCTTGGCTATTACCCCAACACCAACGCCCGCGCCCTGGGCTCCGGACGCAGCCGCATTTACGGGCTCATCATCTCGGATATCACCAACCCCTTCTTTCCCGAATTGGTAAAGTCTTTCGAAGATATGGCCGTCCGCAACGGCTACGAGGTCATCGTGGCCAACACCGGCTACAGCCCGGAGCGCACTGAGGTCTGCGTGCAGCGCATGCTGGAGCGCAAGGTCGACGGTGTTGCCGTTATGACTTCCGAGATGGGTTCTCATCTCATCGACCGCTTTCACCGCGGCCAGATTCCGATGGTTTTTCTCGATACCGGCGACCCGGCCAACGGAATCAGCAACGTCCTGGTGGATTACGCGGCGGGCGTGGACGACGCGGTCGAGCACATTACCTCGCTCGGCCACACCCACATCGCGTTCATCGGCGGCCCGATGGATCTGGCATCGGCGCGCACCCGCCGCCAGGCGCTGCTCGCGTCATTGAAGCGGAAGGGCGTCAGCGTCAACAAGTCGCTGATCGAGGTGGGCAACCATCGCATTGACGGCGGACGCGCTGCGATGGACCGGCTCCTCACGCTGGAGGAGCGGCCCACCGCTGTCATCGCCTCGAACGACCTCACTGCGATTGGGGCCATCGGTTCCCTGCACCGCCACAACCTGCGGGTCCCGGAAGACGTTTCCGTTGTCGGCTTC
>DASUWP010000015.1:0-3542 GCA_036378335.1 Acidobacteriaceae bacterium
GGATGAGCTGTACGAACCCAACAAAGTCTTCTCGTCCATGCACACCACTGCCGGATCGAATGTCGCATCTCCGTGCTGTGTCTGCGCAAACAACATAATCCGTCCACCGGGACGCGCTGCATCGATTGCGGTGCGAATCAGAGCGTTCCCGCCCACCGCCAGCAGGACAGCATCTGCCCCCCGGCCGTCACTTTCTTCGCGAACGCGCTTCACAACGTCTTCCGTGCTCGCATCAATCGGGTGCTCCAGCCCAAAGCTACGTGCGACGGTATGGCGCTGGGGGTACAGGTCCGAGGTCACCACCTTCGCCCCGGTGCGTCTGGCCAGAGTTGCCAACAGGATGCCGATCGGCCCTTGTCCGATCACCAGCACGGTCTCATCCGGCTCCAGATGCAACGACCGCACGCCCTTGTAGGTTGTGTTGAGCGGCTCGATAAAGGCCGCCTGTTCGAATGGAACATTGTCGGGGAGTTTGACCAAGCCCCGGCGCACAATCCAATCCATGACACGCACATACTCAGCGAAGCCGCCGCCGGAAGGCTCAAAGCCGGCCGTACATCCAACATTCTTGTAAGCCGCGCATTGCGCAAAGGTCTTTTTCCGGCAGTAGTAACAATCGCCGCAGGGCACGTGGTGAAAGACCATCGCGTGATCGCCGACCTTGAATCCCTGAACGCCCTCGCCCACAGCCGCAATCACGCCGGCCGTTTCATGGCCGAAGATGCGCGGCGCCGAGTGCGAGCCGCTGTGAATTTTCTTGAGGTCGGTGCCACAGATGCCGCAGGTGGCCACCCGCAGAAGCACCTCGCCTGGCCCGATGCGTGGCACCGGCACCGTTTCCACCCGCACGTCGTTCACGCCGCGGTAGACCGCTGCCTGCATGGTCTCGGGAATACGGAGCGACCGAAATGTTTCCCTCTCAGCCGTTGCTGCTTGCATATCTTCTTTCGCCAATCCATCGGCGGAGCGTCTGGCCCAGCGCCTCTGCACCGCTCTTGCTGTTTCTTCCCATACGCAGCAGCGGCGCCACGTAGCGCGGGTGAGTCAAAGCGTATGCGGCCACCTGTCTGACGCGCAACTGTTTCTCCTGATCCAAAAAGTAGTTGAAGTCCGGCAGGTCCTCCGTGGCAATGTCCGTGACTGCTTTCCAGCAGTAGAATGGCATGCCGCGAGCGAGCGCCAGCCGGCCGACGGCTGCTGCTTCCATATCCACCAAGGAGGCGCCATAGGTCTCGGCAACCTTGCGTTTCTCGTCCCGCCCGGCAACGTGGTCCAGACTTACCAGCTTAATCGGACTTGTCGCTGCTGACGTAACGTGCCGGCCGCCACTGGCCGGGTCGATCACCTCGCCCACCTCATAGGCGGTTCCTGGTTGGACACCGCACGAGGTCCCGCCTGCCCAGCCAATCGACACCAGCGCATCCAAGGTGCCATAGGTCTCCGCGATGGCAACGGCGCGCTCTGCACGCGCAGCGCCGATGCCCTCCGCGACGGCAATCAGCGCCGCGTCGCCTCGCTGGGTGAAAAACGCGCCATCCGACTGTCGGGACCAGTCGCTCACCAGGGGCTTCAACTCCCCGGAGAGTGCCGCGATAATGCCGATACGAAAATTCATGTGGCAGGCGCATATCCATGCGCGCGAAACCAGTCGATCGCTGCCCGAAGTGCCGTATACACCGGCACAATCCGGAAGCCCAGTTCACGCTCGGCTTTCGCTGAGGAGGCAAACATCTTTTTCTTTCCCATCCGTACCGCCTCCACCGTAGCCCGCGGTTCCTTGCCGCGCAGCCGTCCCGTCACCAGCTCGTCGAAGAATGCAAATGCCATTGCAACCGAATGCGGCACCTGCACGCTGGGCGACGGTAGGCCGGTAATCGCAGACATCTTGTCCAGTATCTGCTTCAGCGAGAGGTTCTCGCCACCGAGGATATAACGCTCGCCCGGTTGGCCGCGGTCGAGTGCCGTTACGTGCATGCGCGCCACCTCACTGACGTCCACCAGGTTCAGTCCCGTGTCCACATACGCCGGAAACTTGCGGTTGAGAAAATCGACAATGATTTGCCCCGTCGGAGTCGGCTTGATGTCGTTAGCGCCTATCGGAGTCGTCGGATTCAGCACAATCACCTGCTGACCATCCTGTGCCGCCACGATCGCTTCCTGCTCCGCCAAGTACTTGGAGCGCTTGTAGTGCCCGATCATGTCGTCGAGGGTCACCGGCGTGTTCTCATCCACGATCGTCCCGTCCTCCCGGAAACCCATGGTCGCCACGCTCGAGGTATAGACCACCCTGCGGACGCCAACCTCGCGCGCCAGTGCCAGCAAATTACGCGTGCCGTCGACATTCGCCGCATACATCGCTTGTGGATCGCGCACCCAGAGACGGTAGTCCGCCGCCACGTGGACAAGCACTTCGCAGTCACTCAGCGCGGAACGAAAGCTGTCCGGGTAGCGAAGATCGCCGGTGATGGTCTTCGCGGAAATTCCTTCCAGGTTGTCGAGACGGCTCGTGGATCTGACCAGAAGATGCAGCCGTGCACCGTGTTCGGCAAGGGCGCGAGCCACATGACTGCCAACGAAGCCGGTTGCTCCTGTCAGGAAGACGTTCATGGGTGATTCAGCAATCGTGAAGGAACTCTCAGTGCAGAGCGGCGGAGGTCGAGACCTTAATCGAGCTTCTCGGCTTCAATCCCGATTCCCTTTTCTCCAGCCGCCTTTTTCTCCCAGTACTTCTTCACCCAGGCCTCAAAGCTCTTGCCGGCCGCGGTGTCACGCCCTGAAAAAGCCAGTCCAGCAATCTCGCTGTATGCAATCGAAATCTTCTGTGACGTGCCCGGCAGCAACACCCGTACGTGCGAGTCGGCCAGCGTTGCGCCTGCGCGGCGATCGAAGACATAGCCCTCGATCTTCGACCCGTCCTTCTTCGTGATCGTGACGTCACCGCGGTAATCGAATGCCTTCTCCAGTGCCTCGCGAATCTCCTCGTCAGAGGCGAACTCCGGTACCCAGCCTTGCAGGTCTTCGCGCTCGCGTCCGGCGGCGACTTCGATCTCATCCGGCGATGCGTGCTGCAGCTGTTCGATCTTTGCGTGCTCCTGGGCTTCCGTCGACATCGCTCTTAGTCCCCCGAGACTTCCTGCAGCTCAGATGCTGAATGTGTGGAGCTGGACGCGCCGATCTGCACTAGCGGCCCTTGATGCGAGGGCTTCCATTCGTTCAGGAGCTTCTGCGCGCCCGGATCGGGGTATCGGTTGAAAAGCGCTTTCGCGGTTTCGATCAAGCCCTTGAGCGAACCAAATGTGTAGTTCACGCCGGAAGCTTCATAGCCCGAATGCACCATGCAGTTCGCGCACCGCGGATTACCGCTCTCCGTCCCGTAATTCGCCCACTCCACCGATTCCATCAGTTCTGCGAAGCTATCCGCATAGCCGTCCTGCAACAGATAGCAGGGCTTCTGCCAGCCGAAGATCGAGAAGGTCGGCATGCCCCATGGGGTGCAGCGCAGCTCCTTCTTCCCCATCAGGAATTCCATGAAAATGGGCGAC
>DASUWP010000016.1:0-18773 GCA_036378335.1 Acidobacteriaceae bacterium
CATCTCCAGCAGGATGCGATGAATCTCCGCCAATTCTTCATCGAGCAGACGCACCAGTTCGTTGTTCTGTTCGATCGTTTCCAGCGGCTCAACGAACACCGTCTGCCCACTCGAACTGGCTCCGTGCACCACGCCTTGCACTCGCCGTTTCTGCTCCACCTTCACGGGAATGACGAAGCGGTCGCCGCGAATCGTGATGACCTCGTCCTGCGCCGCGCCGTCGTCCGAAAGCTTGCGCAAGTACCCACGCAGTGAGTTCTCGATATTCCTTCGCTGCCGCTCGATCTCGCGGCGAATGCGCTTCAGGTCAGGCGAGGCCTCGTCGTTCAGCGTTCCGTCCGGATTGATTCGCGACCGTAGCGAGCGCAGCAATGGCGCAAGCTGATTGTCACGCAGCGGCTCCGTCATGGCACGCAGCGAGGGGATGCGCGGGGACAGGCTCTCCGGCGGCTCCTGCATCGAGGTATACCAAGCCACGACATCGTCGCCGAGAGCGAGCAGCGGCAGCAGCTCTTCCACTTCCAATGCGGTTCCGGGAATTCGCGCTTTCGCTGTGGACACCGCCGGGTCAAACAACGCGGCCACCGCCGGACGCAATCCGGCCGCGAGGCAGATACGCATCTCCGCCACCAATGCATGCTGCTCGGCGGCCCATGCGCCGGAAATAGAAGGCGCGAGCGCCGTCAGCCATTCGCGCGTAACCGTCGCGGTAGCATATTGTGCAAGCAGCGCGAGCAGTGTCTCCCATTCCAGCGCAGCAGGGCTGAAGTCGGCGACGGGCTCCGGGATGGATGGCAGCAAACTCACTCTTTCACTCTACCTTGGCCCCGAGCGGCCCCACCTCGGCAGATAGAATGCAGCCATGGAGTTCCCGCAGACCCGCCTTCGCCGCCTGCGCACCACCGCGCCCATGCGCTCCCTGGTGCGTGAGACGCACCTGCACCCCGGCGCGTTGATATATCCGCTTTTCCTGTGTCCCGGCGAGGGCGTCCGCCGCGAAGTGAAGTCGATGCCCGGCGTCTACAACGTCTCCGTGGACGAGGCGGTGAAGGAGGCAGAGCAGGCCGCAGCGCTCGGGCTGGGCGGATTGCTGCTCTTCGGCCTGCCTGAGGCAAAAGACGAACAAGGCACCGGCGCCTATGATCCCGCCGGCATCACGCAGCAGGGACTGCGCGCGCTGAAGCAGGCGGCAGCCGCGAAGAACCTGGTGCTTATCGCCGACGTCTGCCTGTGCGAATACACCTCCCACGGCCACTGTGGCGTGGTGCAGCGTGATGGCGACGAATTTCACGTCGACAACGATGCCACTCTCGACCTGCTGGCGAAAACGGCTGCGTCGCTTGCCGAGGCCGGCGCGGATATCGTTGCGCCATCGGACATGATGGATGGGCGCGTAGCTGCCATCCGCGACGAGCTGGATGAGGATGGCTTTGAGCAGGTGCCGGTGCTTTCGTATGCGTCGAAGTTTGCCTCTGCGTTCTACGGGCCATTCCGCGAAGCGGCTGATTCCGCGCCGCAGTTTGGCGACCGGCGCACCTATCAGATGGATGGTGCCAATCTGCGCGAGGCTATGCGCGAGATCGAGCAGGACCTGGGCGAAGGCGCGGACATGATCCTGATGAAACCCGCCATGCCATATCTCGATGTGATCCACGCGGCGCGCGGACGCTTCGATGTGCCGATGGGCGCGTACCAGGTTTCGGGGGAGTATTCGATGATGCAGGCCGCCTTCGAGCGCGGCTGGCTGGAGCGCGATCGCGCAATACTGGAATCACTCATCTCGATTCGCCGTGCCGGAGCGGACTTTATCGTCACCTACTTCGCCAAGGAAGCGGCGAAGCTGCTGTAGCCGAGCTAATGCTGTGCCAGCATCTCGCGGAATTGTGCTTCAAGACGTGCGGTGAATTCCTGAGGCGTCTCACCTGCTTCCATCGTCACGGGTTCGCCGACCCGAATCGTCACCGTGCCCGGCCGGAACCAGCGTCGCTGGCGCTGCTTGATCTCGCCGAGCCCGACCATGGCCACGGGCAGAACGGGCACGGCGGAATCGCGCGCCAGCAGACCGATCCCGGACTGGAATGCGCCAAGCGTTGCATCGGCGGAGCGACGTCCCTCCGGAAAAAGGATCACCGACATGCCGTGGTCCATCGCCGCGCCCGCATGCGCGAAGCTCCGGCGAAAACCCGCGCCCTGCGGCAGCGGAAAGACATTGAAGAGCGCGGTGACCAGCCAGTATGCAAGTGGTGTGAGCGGCCGAAACCATGCGTGCCGCTCCGCATGCGCGTGCCGCCATCCCGTCAGCAGACCACCGGCCATCGCGACTGCAGTATGGCGGCGGATGCGCGCAGGCAGCGCTGCAAGTACGAACGGAACATCAAAGGCCGTGACGTGGTTCGCGACGATGAGCAGCGGCTTACGCGGCGCAAGCGCTTGCGGCCGCACGATGCGCGGAGCGAGCAGAAGATGCGTAAGCGGGATCGAGACGCACTCCAGGAAGGCAACGCGCAGCCAGCGGATGGGCGCGCTCCAGGGCCAGCGCGGATAGATCGTGTTGTCGGCAACTGCCTGGCGGCTTGATGTACCCTGCGCAGGAGCGGCGCTGGCGGGAGTGGCTATGCCGGATTCTGCCGTTCTCGCTTGAGGAGCGACGAGTCTGCGTAAATCGCCCACCGTGCGCGCCTGTTGCCACGCGTCATCCGGAATCTCGGTGGCGAATCTCTGCTCTAGCGCGCTCTGCAGCTCCACCATGCCAAGACTGTCGAGGCCAATATCTTCGCTGAGGCGGCTCGCATCCGAAATTCTTTCGATTCGTGCGCCCCGCATAGCCCCGACTGTCTGCAGGATCGGATCATCTCCAGCACTGATCTCGCCCGAAGAGCGGAATGCAAGCGCGGCGCGAGCCGCGACTTCGCGACGCTTCACCTTGCCGGTAGAAGTGCGCGGGAAATCCGGATCAGGCCAGAACAGCCATCGACGGATCTGCTGATACTCGGCAAGCGTCGAGTTTGCCGACGCCGCGGCGGCCTCCGCCTTGCTGTCGTCGCTCATCAGCAGCGCGGCCGCCGGCTGTGGGCCACCTCCGCTGTCGAAGGCGAAGGCGCATGCATCGCGCACACCCGGCTGATGCGTGAGCGCGGCTTCCAGGTCCTGGGGATGCACGTTGAGACCGGCCGCAGTGACAATGACGTCGCTCTTGCGGCCGGCAAAGACGAGCTCGCCTTGCTCATTGCGGACGGCGAGGTCTCCGGTGTGCAGCCAGCCTTCTTCGGCATCGCGTGCCTGCGCCTGGCCGGCGCGCCACTCGGCATCGGCGATGGAGTCGCCGCGGACGAGGATCTCTCCGTCGGCGGCGACGCGGACCTCGCGCCCCGCGAGCGGCTTGCCGATGCTGCCGCGCGCCGTGTGGAACGGATGGTTCAGCGTGACCAATGCCGTGGTCTCGGTCATGCCGTAGCCCTGGATGAGCGCGAAGCCGAGACGTGTCCAGAACTTTTCCAGATCGCCGGGGAGCGTGGCGCCCCCGCAGACGAAGGCCCAGAACTTCCAGCCGAAGAGGCGATGCTGACGGCGGAAGCGCCACCAGCGCTTGAGCGCGGATGCCTGATCGGCTGCCTCGACCCGAGTCGCGAGCGTTGAGTCGAGCCGCGAGAGGTGGCTCCGCAGGAGTTCGAGCACGCGCGGTACAGCAGCCAGCACGGAGATACGCTGCGCATGGATAAGCTGGATAAGCCGCGGTGCGTCGAGGCGGGATTCGAAGTGGACCTCGGCCGCGAGCAGGGGCGGCACCCAGAGGCCCATGAACTGGCCGAAGACGTGGGAAAGCGGCAGGGTATGAAGGAACCGGAGCGGGTGGAAAGGGCGCTCGTAACGGCGATACTTTGCTATCTCACCCTCGATGGGATCGAGCGAGGCAAGTACGTTGCCATGGGTGTGGACGATGCCTTTCGGCTCCGATGTCGTGCCCGAAGTGAAGATAATCTGGAGCGGGGTGCTCCGGTTGAGACCCGCGACCGGCACGTAGTCGGGCGCCGGCAGCTCAGTTGCATCCAGCGCGAGGGCTGGAACATCAGACGGATGCAGCTTCTGAAGCAGGATCGCATCACCGACCAGCAGTCGCGGCGAGGTTTCGGCGATAACGCGATGCGCAAAGCGCGGGTCTCCGGCAGCATCTAGCGGTACAACGAGAACGCCGCGCAGCACACAAGCGTAGAATCCGGCGATCCATGAGGCGGAGTTCTGGCCCCAGAGCACGATACGATCGCCGGCTGCGATGCCGCGTCGCGCGTATTCAGCAGCGAAACGGGCGCTGAGCTCAGCTAACTCGGCGTAGGACGAAGGCAGGCTGCGGTTGCCGATGTGGCTGACGACAGCGCAATCCCGGCCATAGCGGCGGAAGTCATCGAGCAACGTGGCCAAATGCGGACGGGCCGGATGCGGACGCACAGGGTTAGTGTGTCATATGCGCGTAGAATGATGAGTTTGGCTTGTTGATTGGACAGAAGGGGAGCGAATTTTGGCGGAGACTATCTACGATGTGGCGGTGATTGGAGGGGGGCCGGCCGGGTATACGGCGGCCATTCGTGGCGGACAGTTGGGATTAAAGGTGGCCCTGATTGAGCGTGAGCCAAAGCTGGGCGGCACCTGCCTGCACGTGGGCTGCATCCCGACCAAGTCCATCCTGTTCAACGCCGAGGTATACGAGCACCTGAAGCACGCCAAGGAGTACGGCATCGAGGGCGTCGGCGAGGTGACGCTGAACTGGAAGGCGATCCTCGACCGCAAGAACCAGATCATCACCAAGCACGTAAAGGGCCTGGACTTCTTGATGCGGAAGAACAAGGTCACGGTAATACCGGGCACGGGTAGCTTGTCCGGCGGGGCGAAGGGCGGCGTTCACACCGTGTCGGTGAAGGCCGCGGACGGCAAGACACAGCAGGTGCAGGCGAAGAACGTGCTGGTCGCCACCGGCTCTGACGCCAAGCTGCTGCCGGGTCTGAAGGCCGACGACCGCATCCTGACCAACATCGAGATCCTCAGCATCGACCGCATCCCGAAGTCGCTCGTAGTGATCGGCGCGGGTGCAGTCGGTGTTGAGTTCGGGTCCATCTTCAAGAGCTTCGGGTCGGAGGTCACGATCGTCGAGTACCTGCCGCGGCTGGTGCCAAACGAGGACGAGGACGTGAGCAAGGAACTGGCGCGTGTCTTCCGCAAGCGTGGCATCGAGTCGCATGTGGGCGCCAAGGTCGACAAGGTGGAGCGCACAAAGGACGGCGTGAAGGTCAGCTTCACCAGCTCAGACGGCAAGGCGCAGGTGAAGGAAGCCGAGAAGGTTCTGGTTGCGGTTGGACGGGCTCCGCGCACAGAGAGCGTGGGCCTCGATAAAACGAAAGCGAAGCTCGAGCGCGGATTTGTGCACACGAACGAGTGGATGGAGACGGCTGAGCCGGGGGTCTACGCAATCGGCGACATCGTGGCCGGGCTGCCGCAGCTAGCGCACGTGGGCGCGATGAGCGGCATCGTGGCCATGACCAAGATCGCCGGCAGGCCGGCGCGGCCGGTCAAGCGCGAGCGCATTCCGGCCTGCACCTACTGCGAACCGCAGATCGGCAGCGTGGGGCTGACGGAGGCGCAGGCCAAGGAAAAGGGGCTGACGGTGAAGGTCGGCAAGTTCCCGTTCTCTGCCAACTCGAAGGCCTCGATCGTGAACGAGCACGAGGGCTTCGTGAAAGTTGTCGCCGACGCGAAGTACGGCGAGGTCCTGGGCGTACACATCATCGGGCCGCAGGCGACGGAACTGATTGCCGAAGCGGTGACCGCGATGGAGCTGGAAGCGACCATCGACGAGATGATGTTCACCATCCACGCGCATCCGACACTGGCCGAAGCGATGCTGGACGGCTTCGGTGCCGTCGAAGGCATGGCGATCAACGTCTAACTGGCTTGACACTCATGCGGGCGAGGCTTTGGCTTCGCCCGTTTTGCTGCGCCACGGTACTCCCGCCCTACCCCCTCCCGTCCCCGACGGCTGGCTGATAAGACTTCTGTTTTCTTCAGCTTAGGGTCTCTCCCGCGAGCTAAATTCGTCATTCCATTAAGGTTAGCGGTAAATTCGTCATGCCGAAGGGTTTAGTGGCGCCCACCAGTGACGATCTGATGGCCGTGGGAGACGATTTCTACTCCCTATTTCAAGGCTAGCAAATTGGGTGTGTTGAATTGGCAGATTGTTGCGAATGCCCCATCCGCTGAGTTCCACTTCGGGATTTCATGTCAAAAAGCCTTTGCTGGTGTCTATTGGTTCAGCAATAAGACTTGGGGTCTCTTATACGATGCTCGCCATAATTCGCGCCCTGGTTCCTCTCGCCGCGTGCTTGCTTGCCAGTATTTCCCTCCGGGCGTCAGAGAAAAAACAGCCTACCTACCCCTCGTTCGATTACGATGCCGCCGTTGCGCATGAAGTAAAGCCGCATCGCCGCACGATTCCATTCGAGGGCATTCTCTCGGGCGGCTTCCACCAGCTTCGTCTGTCGCTCATCGTCTCTCCGACAGGTGACGTGCTGCATGCCGAAGCCAGCGGTGACGGCGAAGCCAGAGACGTATGGCCGAAACTACAGGAAGAGGTCAATCAATGGAAGTTCACGCCATTTGAAGAGGGTGGGAAGGCAGTCACGGCAGAGGTCGAAGAATATCTTGATCTTGTTCCGCCCGAACGGCTGCCCGCGAAACACGTTGCTGCGCCGGTTCTTCGACCCGATTCCAAAATCGCCATCACTCTTGAGAGGACTGGGTGCTTTGGCACATGTCCCGGATACATCGTTTCGGTCGGCACAGAAGGTATCGTGTTCGACGGCAAATACTATGTCGTCGCTAGTGGGAAGCATACTGATACCGTGAACGCAGATGAGGTTCGCGATCTCGCGAAGCGTTTTATCGCCGCTGACTTCTATTCCATGGATGACAGCTATCGGGCAAATGTGACAGATAGCCCTACCTACATTCTCTCCATTGAAATCGACGGTCGTGCAAAGCGAATGGAAGATTACGTGGGCTCATGGGTGGGAATGCCTGCAGTCATCACTGAACTAGAGAACGAGGTCGATATGTTGGCGCATACCGATCGGTGGATCGGTGGCAGCGATGGGCTGGTTGCCGCATTGCAGGCAGAGCACTTCAACTTTCACACCTCAGATGCGCAGGAGATGGTGAAGGAATGCGCCAGTCGCGGACAGATTGCGACTGTGCGAGACCTGTTGGAAGCAGGTGTGCCGCTGAGGCAGATGCCTGCGCCGAAGTCTGCGAACCTTTCCGCTACTGTCTCTTTCCCGGTGGGGTGGCTTACTGCTGGGAGCAGCCACCCTGACGTGCTTCGACTGCTCATCGACGCGGGAGCGAGCGAGAGCGATCAAAATGACAAAGACCTGGCGCTCGCTGGCGCCGCTGTGTCAGGTCAGGTGGAAGCCGCGAGGGCATTAATCGCCTACGGGGCCAATCCAAATGTCGACCTCACCAAGCTGACAGTTACCGAGAGCGCTGGCGGTATGAGAATGCAAGGGCCAGGTGCGGGAAGCGTGCTGATAGAAGCAGCAGGATCCGGAAATCCCGAGATGGTGCGGGAGATTCTACGTTACGGTCCGAAGCTGGAGTCGCGTGACCGCGTAGGTAAGACTGCCATCTTCGCGGCGGCCGACGATCGCGATAGCGACAAAGACGGCGCACGGGTGGAGTGCGTGCGGATGCTTGCAGGGGCAGGGGCGGATGTGAATGCCCGCGACAACAATGGGAATACTCCGCTGCATGAGACCTTTCTCACTGATGTCGAGGAGGAATTGCTGAAGCTTGGGGCGGATGTGAATGCGCGTAACAACGACGGAGAGACGCCGATCTTCACTACTGTCGATGATGACGCTATTCCGCTATTCATCGAACACGGTGCAGACTTAACGATTCGAAACAACAAAGGACAGACGGTAGTTGAAGCTGCACAAGGAAAGGGCCCCTTACGGCAAGAGGCTTTACGTAAGGCGATTCAGAAGATGAATCAGCATTAGATCCCGCACACCGAAAGACCCGCGGCTTAGAGGAACTTCAGCAGGGCTTCTGTGGTTTCTATTAAGCTCTCTTCCAGATCCAGTGGCCGGTGTTTTTGAGCACAATCACGGCTACATCATCCGCAATCAATCGGACTTGTTGGCCTAATGGCTCGCCTAGTGATTTGTCGCCGCCGATGGTCAGGATCGGGATGGTGAGCCCCGCTTTTGGCGAGCTCGGCGAAATCTCTGGCGGCCTGCAGGAAGGATACGAAGTACTGCAAGCCGGCGTGCATGCGTCCGGGGCGGGAGTAGGCTGCGATGTAGGCCTCGCGATCGGCTTCCGGAAGCGCCCGCTCTGAGTTATGTTTTCGCGATTCTAACTCTGCTCCTTGTACTGCGAATTACGAGCAGCAGGTGGGACCGCAGCATTCCTTTGCTGTGGGTTTGAGCGCGTAGACCTTCACGCTGGCTGCTGCCGCGTTCACGTCATACGCAGAGAGCAGCTCGGCTAAGTCGTTGTGGAGCGTTTTTGCTGGATCAGGATTGCAACAAGCATAGCTGCCGCCAGATTCCATGGCGGGCGAGCAGCAGCCGGACTGGCCTTCGACTTTGGCGTAGGCGTTGAGGTCGGCCTGGCTGTCGACGATTTCGACGAACTCGAAGCCGGCGTTGCGGAGTTCCGAGCGGTAGTCATCGATGCGGATCGCGCCGGCGATGCAGCCGACG
Organism: Acidobacteriaceae bacterium; assembly: GCA_036378335.1. GTDB lineage: Bacteria > Acidobacteriota > Terriglobia > Terriglobales > Acidobacteriaceae > KBS-83. Next base: position 8,754 of record DASUWP010000016.1, read on the forward strand.
TAGGCGGCGAGGCTGTTCGCGATGGTGTCGGGCAGCTCGGCTTTGAGAGCGATGTCGCTGATGGCGAGACGGCCGCCGGGCTTGAGCACGCGAAAGATCTCGCGGAAGACGGCGGGCTTATCGGGCGCGAGATTGAGAACGCAGTTGCTGATGACGCAATCGGCGGAGGCATCGGGGAGCGGCAGCCGGTCGATGTTGGCGAGATGAAACTCGACGTTGGTGTAGCCGCCGGATGCGGCGTTGGCGCGGGCGCGCTCGATCATGGCAGATGTCATGTCGATGCCGATGGCACGGCCGGTCGGGCCGACTTTTTGCGCGGCGAGAAAGACGTCGAGTCCGCCGCCGGAGCCGAGATCGACGACGACTTCGCCGGGTTTGAGGTGCGCGGTGGCCGTGGGATTGCCGCAGGAGAGCCCCATGTTGGCGGCTGCCGGAATCGAGGTGAGCTCATCGGCGGTGTAGCCGAAGGCCTCTGCCACGGCTTTGACGCCGGCATGATCGCTGGAGAGCGTGCTCTCGGCGACCGCTCCGTATTTGGCTTTTACAGAATCCAGCGTCGCATCTATCTGGTTTGCGCTGAGTTGGGTTTCGGCCATGGATCTATCCTCCGCAACATATCCGTTAAGGCAAATGTATGTCGACCCAGTTAAATTCGTCAAGGCATATATGACGATTATTTCTATGGAGCCAACTGCCTGCGAGTTGTGCCCAGCACCTCCGTGCGGGTGCAGCGCATCTTCCTGTGCAGGCGGCGAAGATGCAACGGAAGCACTGGAGCACGGATGCGGAGCGCATTGAGGCGCATCGGGATTTCTTCGCGAATCTGATTGCGGCGCGGGCTGGTGTCGCTCCGGATAGCGAGCTGGCCAATGCATTTCGGACGACGCCGCGCGAGCGCTTTGTGGGCGGCCCGCCGTGGCGGATCCTGTCGCGGCACGGCTTTGTGGAGGCGCCGCAGGATGATCCGGCGTTTCTGTATCAGGATGTTGTGGTGTCGCTGGGGGCGGATGGGCTGAATAACGGGGAGCCCTCGCTGCATGCGATGTGCATGGCCACATTGCGGCCGCAGAAGGGCGACCAGATTGTGCACGTGGGTGCGGGTACAGGCTACTACACGACGATTCTGGCCAGACTGGTGGGCGAACGCGGGGTCGTGGACGCATATGAGATCGAGCCTGGGCTGGTGCGGCGCGCGGCGGCGAACCTGGCCTCACTGCCGCAGGTGAAGTTGCACGCGCGCAGTGGAGCCGAGGGGCCGCTGCCTGCCTGCGATGTGCTCTATGTAAATGCGGGCGCGACCGCTCCGCTGGCGGTGTGGCTGGATGCGTTAAAGCCGGGAGGGCGGCTGCTGTTTCCGCTGACGCCGGATGATGACGCAGGCGCGATGCTGCTGATCACGCGGACGGATAGCGAAGTGTATGCTGCGCGATTTCTCTTTCAGGCGCAGTTTGTCGGATGCGCAGGCGCCCGGGACGACCGCGAAGAGCAGCGGCTGGCTGAGGCGTTTCGTAACCGGAACTGGAACAAAGTGAAATCTCTGAATCGCGATGACAAACCGGGAGCAGGCTGCTGGCTTGCCGGGCGAGGCTGGTGGCTGTCGACGGAGGACGTACATTCGACGCCACGCTGACGATGTGTCGGCAAACAATACAACTCTGGCGAACCGCTCGCATGCGCGCGGCTGCGAATTGACGCGGGATTTGTCCGAAGCGGGGTATGATTTGGGGCGACGTCGCAGGGCAATCTGCCTCAGCCGGAGGCGGTGAGGCAACATCCATTGGGAGGGAACATGTTCCATCTGCTGTGGGAGGCGATTATCGGGCTCATCGTCGGCGCTCTGGCCAAGCTCATCATGCCGGGCAAGGATCCAGGCGGCATCATCGTGACCATGCTGCTGGGCATCGCGGGAGCGCTGCTGGCCGGATGGCTGGGCAAGGTCATCGGCTGGTACAAGGAAGGCCAAAGCGCAGGCTTCATCGCATCCCTGATCGGGGCGCTGATCCTGCTCGGCATCTACCGCATGTTCAAGGGCAAAGCAGCTACCACCTAGAGACCGGGAGATTCAAAGCGGGATGCCCCATGGTTGTGCGACATGGGGCACCGTGCTTCAAGCTGCTTCCTCTGAGCGGTGAGTTCAAGCGGCTTTCTTAATCAGTCCATTCGGGTTCAGGACAAACTTCTTCGCCGCGCCTTTATCGAAGTCCTGGTAGCCCTGCGGCGCCTGGTCCAGCGGGATCACTGTTGCATTCACGATCTTCGCAATCGGAAGCCAGTCGTGCAGAATGGCCGGCATCAGCTGCCGGTTGTATCGCAGCACCGGTGCCTGCCCGGTGTGGAGACCGGGAAGTGTCCTGGCCAGTCGCCGAGAGATCTCAGGGAAATCGCGGGAGGGGCAGTCGATCCGGAGGCGCCACTCGTCCCATCTCTCCGTTGGAGCGACGAAGGCTCCGACCACGTTGCCCCAATCGGCCTCTGCCGGAACCTTTGCGCTGATAAACTCGTTTCTACCTTTCAGAGCCAAAGCACACGTAATGCGAGGTGGGGAGATCCGTCCTGTGCTCTGGCTCCAGGCCAAACTATGGCATTCCGAGAAGCCATCCGTATCGCGCTGCAGTCGCTGTGGAGCAACAAACTGCGCTCCATCCTCACCCTTATCGGGGTGGTGATTGGCGTGGCTTCGGTCATCATGGTTTTGACGCTGGTGGCCGGGGTAAACAAATTTGTCGCCACCAAGATCTATGGCTATGGCGCAGACGTGTTCACAGCTTCCAAGGAGCCCTCCGTCGTCTTCAGCGATGCCGAGTACATGAAGTTCCAGAAACGCAAGGACCTGAAATACGACGCGTATGAGGCGATCGCGGAGCGTTGCACTACCTGCGCCAGCACCGGCGCGATGGCCAATGCCACCGGCCTGGTGGTCTACGGCATCCACTCCGCCACCGACATCGACATCCGGGGCTGGACCGCGGATATGCCTGCCATTTACGACATCAACATCGAGCGCGGGCGCGCCTTTACCTCCGGCGAAGAGTCGCGCCGTCTGCACGTTGCGCTCATCGGGCCGGACATCGTCGACAACCAGATGGGCGGCGAGGACCCGCTGGGCAAGGAGATCCGCGTCGATGGTGAACACTACACCGTCATCGGCGTGGGCGAGCGCAAGGGCAAGACCCTGGGACAGAGCCAGGACAACTGGGTCGCCGTCCCGCTCACCACCTTTCTTGATACCCACGGCTCCAATCGCAGCCTCACCCTCTACGCACGCGCCTTCGGAGTCGGCGATCCGCTGGATCAGGCCGTCGATCAGGTGCGCGTCATTCTCCGCTCCATCCGTCATGACCGGCCGGGCGAGGAAGACAGCTTCTCCCTCGATACCAACCAGACCTTCGTCGGTATCTTCCAAAACATCAGCAAGAGCTTCTTTGCTGTCTTCATCTCGCTCGCCGCCATCTCGCTGGTGGTCGGCGGCATTGTCATCATGAACATCATGCTGGTCTCGGTGACCGAGCGTACCCGCGAGATCGGCGTTCGCAAAGCGCTTGGCGCACGCCCCGGCGATCTTATGTCGCAGTTCCTTGTCGAGGCCGCGACCCTGGCTTTCGTTGGCGGCATTGGCGGTGTTCTCGGCGGCATCATCATGGCGAAGCTGATCACGCTCATCGTCGGCTTCCCCTCCGAAATTAAGATCTGGGTCGTCATGCTCGGCCTGGGCGTCGCCACCTCGGTGGGCCTCTTTTTTGGCGTCTACCCGGCGCGAAAAGCGGCCAAACTGGACCCCATCGTTGCCTTGCGTGCGGAGTTGTAGCGGAAGTCCCTGAGGAGTGATCCATGCGGCTGAGTGACGGAAAAGAAGCAGTGAGGATGGCGGGGGAAACGCTGCGCACAAACAAGCTGCGCTCCGGCCTCACCATCCTCGGCATCATGATCGGCGTCACTACTGTCATCCTTATTTCTTCGGTTATCAACGGGCTTACCGCCAATGTCGATAACCTGGTGAAGTCGCTTGGCACCAATGTCTACTGGGTCTTTCGCTTCCCTGTCTTCGGCAACCGTCCCACGCAGGAGATGCTGAATCGCAAACAGCTTACCTACGAAGACGCCATCGCCTTGCGCGACCTGCCGCATGTGATCGCCGTCGATCCGTCGCAGCAGTACCGCTCCCCAACCGGCCATCTGGGCAGTTTTTCCGTCAACTACAAAGGGCACAAGCTCACGAACACGATGCTCCAAGGTGAGTCCGAGCAGCAGCCGTTGGTCTACGACCTCGATCTGCAGGAAGGACGCTTCTTCACCAATCAGGAGGAGGAGCGGCGCGCCAATGTCGTAGTGCTGGGGCATGACGCCGCGCAAGAGCTCTTTGGACAGGAGTCCGCGCTAGGCAAGGAAGTCGAGATCGAAGGCGATGTCTTCACCGTGGTCGGCGTACTCGCGAAGCAGAAGCAGGTCTTTGGCGGCGGCAAGAATCCCAACGACAACTCGGCCCACTTCCCCCTCTTCACCTTCCGCAAGCTGCACCCGGAGATCCTCGATTACTGGATCAGCGTGAAGTACGACGACGCGAAGAATAAAGTCGCGGTGGAAGATGAGATACGCGAGATGCTGCGGCGCCGTCGCAAAGTGCACAACGAGCAGCCAGACAATTTTGCCATCTTCACCTCGGATTCGCTGCTGGAGCTGTGGAACTCGCTCACCGGCGGCCTGTTCATCTTTCTGGTCGGCGTCTCGAGTGTCGGGCTCATGGTCGGCGGTGTCGGCGTCATGAACATCATGCTGGTCTCGGTCACCGAGCGCACGCGCGAGATCGGCATCCGCAAGGCGCTCGGCGCAACCCGTCGAACCATCATGCTCCAGTTCACCCTCGAGGCCATGACGCTCTGCGCCTTTGGCGGCGTTATCGGCATCCTTATCGGCGCCGCGCTCACGCTTGTGCTCAAGCTGGCCCTCGGTACCATCCTGCCCGCGCAGATGTCCGCGATCTGGGCGATGGTGGCCTTCACTGTCTCCTGCGTCATCGGCCTGGTCTTCGGCATCTATCCCGCCTGGAAAGCCGCCACGCTCGATCCGATCGAAGCCCTTCGCTACGAGTAAAGCCGCGGGCTTTGGCCATGCGAACCAGCGAGTCACCCAACAACTTGCAATTGCATGCCGCCAATCTTCAGCGATCGTCATCGCGGCCGGGAGGGGCAATCGCCCATGCAACCACAACCGTGGGATACTCAAATCCTTGAACGCCCTCCTGCTCGCTAGCATCGTTGCCAGCATCACCGCTGTCCTCGCCTGGGCGGGTATCGGCTACTACCTGCTCGCGCTGTGGAGCGCCCGCGCTTTCGTCCACAGTCTCCGCCGGCCGCATGTTGCGTTCACGCCCCCCGTCAGCATCCTCAAGCCGGTTCGCGGCCTCGATCACGAGATGTATTCCGCCTTCGCGAGCCACTGCCGACAGGAATATGCAGGGGAGTTCGAGATCCTGTTCGGCGTCAGCTCGCTTGCCGATCCTGCGGTGGCTGCGGTGCACGAACTGCAGGAGGAGTTTCCCGGACACGCCATCCGCATCATCGAGTGTCCGGAAGTGCTCGGCGCCAACGGCAAGGTCAGCAACCTTGTCCAGATGCTGCCGCACGCGCGCCATCCCTTCGTCCTGATCAACGACAGCGACATCATGGTCTCGCCGCACTATCTGTCGCGGGTCATGGCTGGCTTCGCGCCACCACCGGAGCACAAGCGCCACATCGGCATGGTCACCGCTCCGTATCGCGGCCGCGCGCACGGCAAGCCGCGCAAGGATCCAACCCTCGGCTCGCGCATGGAGGCGCTCGGCATCTCGACAGATTTCTTTCCCGGCGTCCTCACCGCGCGCCGCATCGAGGGCGGCATTCACTTCGGCCTCGGCTCGACGCTCGCCGTCTCGCGCGAAGCACTGGATCGCATCGGCGGTCTTGCTCCGCTGGTCGACTATCTTGCCGACGACTACGAACTAGGCGCACGCATCGCGGCCGCGGGATTCGATATCGAGCTTTCCTCAGAAGTCGTCGAGACCTGGGTGCCTCCTTACGACATCGCCGGATTTATCGAGCATCAGCTTCGCTGGTGCCGCTCGACGCGCGACTCACGCCGCTGGGGCTACACCGGCCTCATCTTCACGTTCGGCCTTCCGTGGGCCTTCTTCAATCTCATCGCGACAGGATTAAGCCTGGAGAGCATTGCGGTCTTCGTGCTTACCTTGCTGGTGCGGGTCGCCCTGGCGCTGGTGGTGGGCGTGGGCATTCTCGGCGATGCGCAGGTGCTGCGCGATATTCTTCTCTTGCTTCCTCGCGATCTCATCGCGCTCGCCCTGTGGGGTTGGAGCTTTGCCGGCGATACGGTGACCTGGCGCGGCGAGCGCTTCCTGCTGAAACGCGGCAAGCTGACGCGCATTCCGCCGCCCGCTGTCTCCTGAACATTGCTCGATGGCTCTGGATTGTGCGACTCCGCCGATGATGTATTGCCCGTCTCTTTATCGCGGATGGGTGAATCCGCAGTCCTTCCAGAGTTTTTCCCAACCCCACATCGCAGACGTGGCGCCTGTCGTTATGGGGAATCCGAGCTGATGGGCCAGCATGCACACCTGACCGCGATGATGCGCTTCGTGCGTGATCATGTAGGCCACCATGGATGCGCCGGCGGGCCACGGCTTCGCCCAGCCATCGCGGTGGAATGTTTCGATCCGCCCCTGTGATTCAGAGAGAGCCTCGGCAAGCATTTCGGAGCAGCGCGTGGCACTTTCTCCCAGAGCAGCCCCAGCCTGCTTCTGCGTGCACTCGGCACGGTCGAGTGATGCGGGGAGTTTCAGATGCGGGGCGGAGAGCCTCAGCCATTTGCGACGGATGTTGTGAACATGCGAAAAGATGGCCGCGATGTTCCGTCCTCGACTTCCGGGCGGTTGAGCGCGCCATGCAGCGGGATTGAGATGCTCGAGGACAACCTGGTTCATCCGCTCGTTGACGGCATAACTCTCCACCAGAACCTGGCGAATGCCGGCGACGTTATCAGCCTGTGAGTGCATGAATCACCTCGTAAGGCGCAGCCTGATCATAGACAGAAAACACACACTCGTACCTGCTACTCAAGGGCGATTCGAGAGCACAGCCTTGCCGCCGGATACGGCGACGGTGAAGACCGCGCCCGGCAGATGCGGAGGCGCCGCAACATCGGTCAGCAGGAAGACGCGGCGAGGTCCACTCCACAGCCGCGCGACCGAAGCATCGTTGTCGAAGATTGCCGGCGCGTCGGAAAAGAACGACCCGTACCAGAGATTCGAGCTGCGGCCGTTGAGGATGCGCACCTGCCGGTGCAGGTAGAAGCCCAGCGTCGAGCCGCTCTCGTACTCTCCATTCAGCACGATAATGTCGTCCGGCTGGAGGCGCGCACGGATTGCGTCGGCAAGGTTGGCGGACGAGAGCACGGGCGAGAACGTGACCAGCGCCATGTGCGACGCGATCAGGAACAGCATGCCGCCCGCGGCGAGCGCCCAAAGCGCCGCATGCCTGCCGCCTGTGCGCCGCAGCAGCAGATGACCGCCGGTGCCCGCGAGCAATGCAATCGCCGTCAGCAGCAGCGGCAGGCGGAAGAAGGCCATCGCAGTCGTGCCCAGGTCGAGGAAATGGCCGAATGACAATGCGTAGTCGTCGGGATTTCTGCTGAGGGCCGCCGCCAGATCGCCGTGAGGAGGTCCGGAATGCAGCGCGAAGAACAGCGCCACCGCCGCGCCGCACGCGCCAACGGCAAAGAGGAGCGAGGCCATACGCAGGCGCGGTGATCCGGTTCCGTTCGCGTCCTGAGCGAGCCAGCCGCCCACAAGCAATGCGAGCGCCGGCATCGCCGGCAGAACGTAATACTCCTGCCGAGTAGAGAAACTGAAGAAGAGCATGGGCACCGCGGCCCAGCAGAAGAGCAGCAAGCGGGCGCTCTCCGTGTCGTTGAGCGGCGAGTTTCCCGACAGATTGCGCCACCAGCGTCGCAGCGGCACCTGACACAATGCCTGGCGGAGAAAGATGCTCCACGGCAACAACCACACCAGGAGCAGGGCCCAGAAGAGTGCCAGTGGAACGGTGTCGTAGTCGCGCGGCACCCGGCGGTTGAGATACCGCAGCAGGTGTTCGTTGACGAAATAGAACCAGTACCAGCCGTGCACATTGCCCAGCGTCGGCAGCGCGCCCGGGTGGCCCTCGGTTGGGTTCGCGATTCCTGCCGCCACATGCCACGGCGCCGCAATCGCGAAAAATATCAACGCGCCGAGCAGCGGATGCCAGCGCCGGAGATGGGCAAGATTCCGCGTCATCGCCAGATACACCGCGACAATCAGCAACGGAAAGACCAGCCCGATCAGTCCTTTGGTCAGGACCCCGAGCGCGCACGCGATGGCAAATCCAACGGCGTTCGCGCGCGTCGGCCGCGCAAGGGAGCGCCAGAAGCAGAGCATCGCCAGCGCGAGCCACAGGCAGACCATCGCGTCCGGAATGAGAATGCGGGTGAAAATGAACAGCCCGAAGCTCGTCATCAGGACGAGCGCGGAGTAGAAGCCGGCCAGCACGTCGGGAAAACAACGCCTGCCCAGCGCGAAGATTACAAGCAGCAGAGCCAGCGTGTAGAGGGCGAGCGGCAGTCGCGCCGACCAGGTGTGTACCCCGAAGCAGCGAAAGCTGGCCGCCATGCTCCAGTAGAGGAGCGGCGCTTTTTCGAGATAACGGATGCCGTTGGCGTAGAGCGTGGTCCAGTCGTGGCGCGCCACCATCTCGCGCGCCACCTCGGCATGGACAGAATCGGCATCGTCCAGCAGCGGCGGCCGCAGCAGGGTGAAGCTGCCATAGAGCAGCAGCCAAAGAGCGATCAAGCAGAACAGCAATGTGCGCGGACCGAAGCGCTGCTCGATCGGCGGCTGCAATCTTTGCTCCTGCATCGAGACCGATTGTCGCATCCTCAACTGCGCCGGCCGCGCGGCTTATAGTAGACCCAGTTCATGGCGAAGGACCTCTTCCAGATCGCGTCCGGCTCCTCAGCAGCAGCGCCAGCGACCGCGCTCATTTACGACGATTGGTACCCGGCGCTGCGCAGCGAACGCCTGCGGGGGAAGCGACTTATTAGCGCAATGCTGCTGGGCATTCCGCTGGTTCTCGGACGGCGCAGCGATGGCGCCATCTTCGCGATGCGCGACAGTTGTCCGCATCGCGGCATTCCGCTCTCCTGCGGCTGGTTCGACGGTGCGACGGTGACTTGCAAGTATCACGGATGGGCCTTCGAGGCCGGCACCGGCCAGTGCCGCGAGATCCCGTCGCTCACCAGCGAAGACACGCTCGATGCGACGCGCATCTATGCCACGTCCTACCCCTGCGTGGAGCGCGACGGCTATGCCTGGGTGTACATCCCGGATGCGGGCCGCGGTCGCCTGCGTATCGAAGATCTACCAGAACCGCCGCTTCTGCCGCGCTTCAGCAAGCGATACCGGTCGGCCCATCTGTCCGCCGATCTTCCCTGCAATGTAGATCACGGCATCATCGGGCTGATGGACCCCGCTCATGGCCCCTTCGTCCACCAGGCTTGGTGGTGGCGCTCCCGTGCCAGCATTCACGAGAAGCAGAAACAGTTTGAGCCGACCCCGCAGGGCTTTCGCATGTCCGCGCACGCGCCTTCGGGCAACAGCGCACCTTACAAACTGCTCGGCGTCTATGGTGAGCCGATCACCACAACCATCGATTTCGTCCTGCCCAACCGGCGCTGGGAGACAATTCGCTGCGGTGAGAAGTGGTTCTCCAGCCTGACCACGGTCACGCCGGTGACGCCATCCACCTGCCGCATCGACGTGGTTGCAGCATGGAACGTCTTCTACTACGTGCCATTTGTCACAGTCATTGCACGTTTCTTCGGGGCACGCTTCGTACGGCAGGACCAGCAGACCATGATCGAGCAGGCGGAAGGGCTGCGTCATAACCCGACGCTCATGCTGATCGACGACGCCGATAAGCCGGCGAAGTGGTACTTTGCGCT
>DASUWP010000017.1:0-24645 GCA_036378335.1 Acidobacteriaceae bacterium
GTCGGCAGCACGCCTACCACGCCGCAGAACGATGCCGGCTGCCGGATCGATCCGCCGGTATCCGTCCCCAGCGTCGCCGCCGCCATGTCCGCTGCCACCGCTGCCGCCGAGCCGCCACTCGATCCACCCGGAACGCGATCCAGCGCAGCGGGATTCCGCACTACACCGTAAGCCGAGTTCTCATTCGACGAGCCCATCGCGAACTCATCGCAATTTATCTTGCCCAGCACCACCGCGCCGGCCTCTTTCAGCCGGCGCACTGCCGTGGCGGTATAGGGCGGCTTGTAGCCCTCGAGAATGCGCGAGCCGGCCGTCGCCGGCATGCCCTCCATCGCGATCACGTCCTTAATGCCCATCGGCACACCGGCCAGCGGTCCCAGCGGATCGCCGCGGCGCGCCGCCGCATCCAGATCCTCGGCCGTCCGCAGCGCACCCTCGCTGTCCACTGACAAATACGCGTTGATCTCTGAGTCGCGCGCGGCGATGCGCTCCAGATAGCCGTTCACCAGCTCCGCAGCCTTTAATTCGCCAGAGATGACGCTCTGTCCCAGCTCGCGCAGCGTCATCGCGGTCGCAGCCACGGTATTCGTCTTCACGCTCATCTTCCAATCACCTGCGGAACCTTGAAGAATGCGCCATCGGTCTCCGGCGCTGCCTGCATCACCGGCGCACGGTCCAGGCACGGCGCCGGCGTATCCTCGCGCAGCGGCGTTTCTTCTGCATCGCCGCGCCCGGCGTCCGGAAGAATTTCCGAAACCTGTGCCATGGGCGCCACCTTCGCCACGTCCAGCTCGTTCAGTTGCGCAATGTAGCCCAGGATCGCGTTCAGATCGCGTCCCATCGCCGGAAGCTCCTCCGGCGTGAGCTCGAGATTCGCAAGCGCCGCGACCTGGCGCACCTGCTCCTCAGAAACTGCCTGGCGTGTGGATGTCGATATCGGTTCCGTCATGATGAGGGCGCACGCAACATGAGGCCCGCCAGGGCCTCATGTTCTCAATTCGTCTCTTCGAGTATAGAGCGGATCTTCTGCAGCCGCGCCGGCAGCGAAGCGTTACAGGATTGCGCTTGGCTGCGGCGGTTTCGCCTTGCTGCGCACCATGCACACCTGGGCCGTCCGCAGCATCAGCGCTACGTCGCTCCGGAAGGTCGCGCGCTCGGCATACGCAAAATCCAGGCTGGTCTTGTAAGGCGTCAGCTTGTACTTGCAGAAGGCCTCGATCTGTTCTTCCGGGACCTGCCGCAGCATCTCTTCTTCACAGCGGAAGACCAGTGTTGCCGCACCCGTAATGCCCGGCCGGAACGGCATGCTCTGCGCCTGACGGTGCTGATGATCGGGAAGCTTGGGCCGCGGTCCCACCAGGCTCATGTCCCCGAACAGCACATTGACCAGTTGCGGCAGCTCATCGAGCTTGTAGCGGCGCAGAAGACGCCCCACAGCCGTCACCCGGCGGTCGCCATGCCGCGTCACAGAAAGTCCCTTCGGCTGCGGCTGGGCCTCCATGGTGCGGAATTTATAGATAGTGAACAGTTGTCCCAGACGGCCTACCCGCTCCTGACGGAAGATGATGGGGCCGGGCGAGCTGAGCCGGACTGCGATGGCAAGAATGGCAAAGACGGGTGAGAACAGCAGCAGGCCGAAAAACGCCAGCGTCAGATCCATGGCCCGGCGTTGCGGACAGAGCGACCACTCACTTCCGTTGGGAAATATGAACGGTTCCGCCGCCTCGTACTCATCGTAAGCAACCGCGGAAGCCGCGCTTCCTCGTGGCCGTTCCTCGCGAAGGGGTGTAGCGCTCTTCCGTGAGTAGTCATTCCATAAAGGTTGAACGGAGAGACTACGTGAGGTTTCAAATGAACTCATTCAGTATCCTTGGATACACTTCTTGCCCCTCTGTTCGGCGCCCGTGGGAGTCGCTCCCCCCGCTCTGGCGCATTAAGGTCGAGGCCGCATCCATTAGGTCAGATGCAGCGGGGGAATCGAACATCGGGTTACCCAAGTTCTAATACCGCCATTGAGTGTGTCGCGCCAAACCGCAGCTACCCGCGTCAAGGAATCATTCCCGTTCACAGCCAGCCCTATCTCATACGTAGATAAGGTGCATACTCTTCAAACTATCGTAAAAAAATCGCTATGCACTCCCCAGAGAGACCGATTGACATATCGGCAGCAATCCGGATCGCGCGCGGAACCAGTGTAAACCTTACACCCGAACAGAGTTCCCACTTACTACGTATCCGAATGGATACCGCGCGGCAGTAGCCCGCGACTTTTCAAGTATTTACGAATCGACAACAATAGACAATACACCAAAGTTCAGGGTTTCAAAGCGATCTTCCACAACCTGAACAAGCCCCGGTAATAGCGCAGGCTTCAGACTATACGGCGGTACAGAAATGATGAACAAGTGAATACTGGAAAGCCACGATCGTGGCGGTCTGATCCGGCCAAGTTCATTCTACCGGTCGGATTGTGAATCCGGCGTTACCGCGGTGCCCTACGTCATGCCTGTCGCGATCTCAAGGTTGCCATTTCAGGAACGCTGGTTCAGCCGGTCCCGCTCAGCATCCCGGATCCAGCCCCACTTCGAGAAATACTTCAACGCGGAGAGCACGTGATGCCAGGCCAAGCGGCGATCGCGATACGAGCCCTTCTGGTATTCGTGCACGATGGAGACCGCTGGATAATAGAGTCCACGGGAGACCACCAGAATCCGTCGTACCAGGTCGACGTCCTCCATATACATGAAGAAGCGCTCGTCGAAGAGTCCCACCTGATCGACAATCTCGTTGCGCAGAAGCAGGAAGCATCCCGAGAGGGTGGGCGGCTCCATCGGCTGGTCATAATCGCGGTCGCGAAGCTCGTAACGCTCCATGGCACGCCGGAAGACTCCATGCGCAAAGCCGGGAGCAAAACGGCGTATCACCAGGTCCCAGGGCGTCGGCAGCCGCTTGCACAGGTGCTGTGTCGCCCCATCGGCGTAGAGAATCTTCGGCATCACCACGCCGAGATCCGGCTTGGTCGTCATCAGGTCCAGCAGAGTTTCCAGGACTTCGGCATCAAAGTGCACATCCGGATTCAACACCAGGTGATACGGACTGAGAGCGCGCGCCCGCTGGTAGGCCAGATTGTGCGCCTTGCCAAAGCCGAGATTCCCCGGCGGCCGCAAATAGATTGCCCCGCATTCCTCAGCCAGCGCAGCCACGGCATCTTGGCCGGCATTGTCCACCAGCACCAGCTGAATGCGGCACCGCTGCTGGACGACGCTGGCCACCGCCCGCCGCAGTTGCACGATGGAATTCCGATAGGTGACGATCGCCGCCGTCACATCAAAGGCGGGAGCAGCGATAGAGAGTGGTGCCGCCGCCCGCGGTGCTCTCGCCGTAGCCGAGCCGAATGTCTGTAGTGGAGGGTTCAACGTCGGCGTGACGCAAGAGCCAGCGCGCTTGCTATCCTCTTTGAAGAGGATACTGAATCGGCCGCAGCCGGACAAGCAACCGCCGCTGCGTTCGATCCAGCCTCTTTTTGGAGTGACGACGCTTGCAAGTTCTGATCGACCTGACCCAGGTCCCGGTCGGCCGGATGGGAATTGGCAGCTACGCGGAAAACCTGCTCAACCAGTTCCGCGAGGTGGCGCCGGACATCTCCTTCACCGTCGCCCTGCAATCGGACGATCCCGCACTCCGCGCCGCGATTCCGGACCGCGTTCGCACACTTCAGTTCCCCGCGCGTTTCTTCCGCTGGCTGCCGGGGCGCCTCTTTTTCGAGCAACTTATCTTACCGTGGCTTGCCCGGCGATACCGCGTGGATGTGATCCACTCGCTGCACTACTCTCTGCCGCTGCTGCCCACGCGAGCGCGCCGCGTCGTCACCATGCACGACATGACCGCCTATGTGTTGCCCCACATGCACCCGTGGTTCAAAGGCGCATACATGCGCGTCTTCATCCGCCAGGCCGTGCGGCATGCGGATCGGCTGATTTTCGTCTCCTCCTCCGCGCTCGCGGACTGCCGCAAGTGGTTCGGTCTCCCCCTGGAAAACGCGGTGGTCATCCACCACGGCAACAGCGAGGCCTTCCGGCCGGGTGGCGCGCCGGAAGCGCTGGCGGAGGTCCGTGCCCGTTATGGACTGCCACCCGTTTATCTGCTCTACCTGGGCACGCTCGAGCCGCGAAAGAATATCCCCCTGTTGTTGCGCGCCTTTGCGCAGCTGGCCGAAGCCCATCCCGATGCGCGCCTGGTGATCGCAGGCAAGAAGGGCTGGTACTTCGACGAGATCTTCCATACGGTCGAGGCACTCAACCTCGCAGACCGGGTCATCTTCACGGGTTACGTGGACGAAGCGGAGAAGCCTGCGCTGATCCGCGGCGCGTTTCTCTTCCTCTATCCCTCGCTGCACGAGGGTTTTGGGGTTCCTGTGCTGGAAGCGATGGCCTGCGGCGTGCCGACCATCGCCGGCAACCGCACCTCCATCCCGGAAATCGCCGGGGATGGCGCGCTGCTGGTCGATCCGGAATCGCTGCCCGGCCTGGCCGCTGCGCTCGAACATCTCTACACCGATGCGGCGGCACGCTCGGCTCTCGTCGCGCGTGGTCTGGCCCAGTCCGCTAAATTTTCCTGGAAGAAGACGGCCGAAGAGACCGCTGCCGTATATAGAGAAACCGCAAACACGAGAGAAACCGCGAAGACGCGCAATACCGAACCGGCGAAGCCTTACGTCAAATTGTGAGCGTGCAGCCTCGCCCGGCGCCGTATGCGCAGCCGGCGACAAAGCTCCTGCCGGGTCATGCGCGAGAATATTGCGTCGGCGAAGCGGCGTTGCCGGACGGCCCGCGCACCAAGCCGGAGCAGATGGACGAGCCGCTCCGCCCAGCCGCGGTGGAGATCGAGAAAATCGCTCTCCGCCGCGAGATACGTCGCATACCGCCCTGGGCTCATGCGCGCATCGTAATCGAGCATGGCCACCTCATGTTCGACCGCAAGATCGCTCGCGATCCGCACCCCAAATCCATGCTCATGAAAGCGATGGAAGACGTAGATATCGGAATAGTCCAGCCAAAACCGAGGGCTGTACCCGCCGATCGCCTCCAGGGCGCTTACCCGCATGAGTGTGCCGCTGTTGGCGGCAAAGAGGAGCCGCTGCTCGGTGTAAGCGCCAGCCGGCCGCGGCAGCGCCACGTGACGCGCAAAACGCCACAGCCGCGGTGACACGACAAAGGTTCCAGCATAGAGAAACGGGGCAATCGCCGCGATCCCTTCATCACGGCCCACCTCTTCTGCGTGTCGCCGCATGCCGCGCAGAAAGTCGCCGGCAACGGAAGTATCGTGATCGAGCAGCAGCAGCCATGGCGCACCTTGCTCGGCGGCCAGCCGCGCCGCGGTGTTGTATGCGCCCGCAACGCCCTCATTCTGCGCGGCATGATGATAGCGGAACGCAATGGGCAGCGTCGCGTTCGGCGGCGGCTGCGGGCTGTTGTCCCATACCAGCAGATCGAAGGTGCGCAGGAGCGTCGGATCCTGCTGCATCGCCTGCATCAGCCCCGTCAGAGTTTTCGACGCATCGAAGGCCGTGCGATACAGCACCACCACGATAAGGATGGGCGCGCCGTCGCTCATCGCTGCTCCCGGCAACTCATTTCCTGCCGCCACCTGCGGAGGCGCTCCACGCGAGTCATCGTCAGGCGGCGCAGCAATGCCGCGCGGGTCGCCTGAAGTATCTCCGGATATTCCCGCCGGCGATGCTGATTCACCAGGCGTACGCCCAGTTGCGCGGTGTACGCTGCGCGCGCCCACCATGAACTGTACAGGTCCATGTACGCGGATTCGGCCAAGAGGTAATTCTGGAAATGGGGCAGCGACACGCGCTCTTTATAGTTCAGCAGGGAAAAATGATGTTCCAGATGCACCGAATCCAGCACGAACATGCGCCAGCCGTGCACGTAGAGCCGGTGATGCAGAGAGCTGTCGAAATGATCCAGCCAGAAACACGGGTCGAATCCACCAATCGCGTCGAGGGACTTTACTCGCAGCAGTGCGGCTGAATTGAACGCCCGGGCTTCCCGCTGCGGTACGCCGGAGAAGTGGACCGGCAGCGGCGTTGCCCGCCCGATCCCTACATATGCCGGCGACAACAGCCGCTCACCTTCCGCGAGATGGGGCACAATGGCCGCGATATGGGGGTCATCCGCAGCGGCCTGCAGACCAGGCTGGATCGCGGAAAAAAAGTCCAGCGGCAGCGACGTATCCTGATCCAGCGTCAGCAGCCAGTCATACCCCTCGGCGCGCGCCTGTTGAAGCGCACTTTCATACGCGCCCAGCAGGCCGCGGTTGCTGACAGCCGGGTGATAGCGAAAGCCCGGCGGAAGCGTCCCGGACGCTTGTGGCTTCGCACTCTGCGCACTGTTTTCCGCACTGTTCTCATAGACCAGCACGGCGCAATCCAGCGAGGCGTTCTCCAGCGCGCGGGCCAGCGTCGCAACCGTTACCGAAGCGGATGGATGCTGCTTGTACAACACGATCACGGCAAAGATACGAGCGCGCATCGCAACGATAGGTTCGCGCTCGATGGAGCTGTCACCCGACAAGGCCTGCTCCTAACCCATTCTCGCCGTTGCTGGATATAGACCGCGCCTGGCGGCTTGTGGCCGTCGTTGACGAGATGGCGGCGCGGAGGGTTGTGCGTGCATATACACCTGCAGTGAGGATGGCTAGCCGCGCAGACTCATCGCCTGTTTCACCTGCTTGTAACGGTCACGCAGCCGCGGGTCTCTCTCGGCGTAGTCATACAGATAAATCACCGTAACCCGGATGAAGCCGAACATGGTCCCGACCACCACTCCGATGAGGAGGAACAGGAATGGCTTCGGCCACGAGCGCACTTTCGGAACCAGCGGCGGGTCCACCATCTGCACGGTGGGGGAGGCTTTGGCCTCGTCGATGCGAGCCGCCTCCAACTGCCGGGCCAGCAGATCGTAGAGCGTCTGATGGTATTGCACCTCGCGCTCCTTGCGGATGTACTCGAGTCCCGCCACCGGAAACTGCCGCAGCCCCATCATGTCGCTGCTGGTGCCTTTCTGGAGTTGTTGCAATTGCTCCCGCAGGCCGGATAATTCGCTGCGCAGCCGGACCACCTCGGGGTTCTGCTCCGTGGAGGAGGAGAGCAGGGAGCCAAGCTGCACTTCATGAGAGGTGATATTTGCCTGGAGATTGGCCTCCTGGCCGATAATGGTCTGCGCCTGTCCGCTCAACTGCAGCACACCAGTGGATTGCTGCGTCTGCTTCAGTGCGACTTCGGCATCCGCCAGGCGATCTTTCTCCCGGTCGAGCTGCTGCTCAAAGAACAGGCGGCGCTGGGCCGCAGCTCCTATGGCCAGCCGGTTGTTCTGCTGAAACAGCTCGTCCGCATAGCCGTTAGCCAGGACGACCGAACGCTTCGGGTCCGTATCCTCCACTGTGACTTGGATCAGTCCATCTTTGGAGGTGGAGAATTTGGTCCGCTTCCGCAGCATGCCGGCGGCACCATCCCGGTCGGGAATCTTGTATACGTCCATCAAGTGGAAGCGATCCACCATATTGTGGGCGACCAGATTCGTCTGCAGAATCGCCACGTACAAATCCGCGGGATTCTTTCCAATACCGCTGCCCACGCCGGCAAATGCCGTGAGCGCGCCGAGTTGGCTCAGCAGCGCTGCGCTGGACTGCTCCTGCTGCGGCGGCATGATGACCGCCTGCGACAGGTAAAGCGTGGTTGAGCGGAAAAGCACGATAAGCGCAATCACCACCCCCGCCAGGGTCCAACACGCGATCAGCCATTTGCGCCGCGCAAAGATCAGCAGCACATCCAGCACATCCATCGTGCGAACACTCACCGGTTCCGTTTCGACCGTCGACGTCGGTGGATGATGGGAGTTCGAGGCCACGACCGGAATACCCGCACTCTCCTGCTCAGTTTCCATCGTTTGACTCAATTCGTGATTACCGCAAGCGCCCCGGCGCCGAGCGCAATGGAAGAGAAGAGCTGCGAGAAGTTGAGCAGGGTCCGCAGGCCGTTGCCGCGATAGGTTCTCTCGGGCACCACGATGGTATCCCCGGGATGAATACGCGACTGGTCGAATTCATTGCCCCAGAAGGTCTTTGCCGACTCACGGCTCAGCACCGAGCCGTCCGCCCGAATGACGAACGCATGCTTATCGTCTGCATCCCGGTTCGCGCCGCCCGCCTGTTTGAGATACCCGAAGACGCGCCGCTGTGGATCGAAGAGAAACGTGCTCTGCTCATAGACCGCGCCCACCACGTTCACGCTCGATGGCCTTGGCGGAACGATAAACCGGTCTCCATCTTCCAGCGGCAGGTCCGGGAGATTGTTCACACTGTCCGCATCCGGCGCCAGAGAAAGCACCACGCGGCCGCTTGCGCGCAGTTGCCGGAGCCGGTTTACAAGCAGTTGGGTCGCGCCAGACGCCGCAGCATTGGCCGCCTGGTCGACGGGTGTGATCGCTCCCGCTGCGCTCGCCGCACCGGCACGGTCCGTGGCCAGTTCCAGTTGAGTCACGTAATCGTCCAGCCGCTGCTGCTGCACGATACGCGCCGATTCGCGCGTCAGCTCCGCTCCAAAAAGATACGCATTCGGCGTCAGTCCGCCAGCGCGTTGAATCAGGTGGCGCAGCGTCTCACCCGGTTCCGCACTGTAAATGCCGGCGTGCTCCACCTCGCCCTCGATGCGGATCAGCTTGGTCTGCTGGCTCTGCGGCACGCGGATGTCGGCCTGGGAAAAAATGGTGACGATGTCGTGTGGCTCCAGCGTCAAATCCTGGCTGGCATCGTGCTCCCGCACCAGCTTGCCCAGATCGAACGGGATCAAGATCGTCTTCAGAGTCACCGGATCCATCCGCTCGATGACGGCGTAGGACCAGTCAACCTCCGGCGCCATCAATGAGACATCGTTCAGGTAGCGGGCCGTCGCGGTGTTTTCAGTCCGGGCGATGCGCTGCTCGTCCGCCAGCGAACCGCCGCCGATTGTGTTGTTGCGAGGAACCGTCGTCTGCGTATTCTGTCCGGGCTGATTGGGCACTGTCCCGGGGATCATTTCGTCGGGGGGAGTCAGCTCGCTGCTGGTCGTGCCATACGCCATGTTGTTCGACAGCTGTGCCTGCGCGTTCACGTCTACTGGAGGCGCCTGCGTGTTGGCTGCGCTCGCCGCCGCTGCTGCTCCCTGATCGCCCGACTGCGCATTCTGCGCCGCCTGCTGCTGATCGTAGAGCTTCTTCTCCTGGTCTCGCTGCAGGTAAAGGAAATACTGCCGCTGACTCTCCGCCTGCGTCTGCCGATAGGCAGTGAAGCGTTGCGCATAGTCAGGCTGGAAGACCGGCGAGGGCAGCCCCAGCTGATTCCGCTTCTGCCAGTAGTCGCGGGTCACCAAGGCCTCGCTGTTCGGCAGCAACTCGCTCAACTTCATGCCTGGATGCCAGGCGAAACGGCCCGGATCCGCCACATTGCCGCGCACCGTCACTGTCTTGTCGAAGCTCGGCGAAATCGGCAGCACGCGGACCAAGTCTCCATCCTGCAGCGGCATGCTTTTGCCCGCGCTGTCCAGCGCCACGTCCATCGCGCGCTGATGCTGCTCCGCATCGATCCGCTCCAGCGACGCGCGCGTCAAAGATGCCATGCTGGTCAGGCCGCCCGCGTCGGTCAGCACATCGCCCAGCGTCGATGTCTGCTTCTCATCCTTCAACTCGTAAATCGCCGGCGATCGCACACTTCCGTATACCGCTACCTGCGGCCCCACCGGCGGGATGTACATCACATCCCCCGGCAGCAGCGGTACATCGTGAGACTTGTCGCCGTTCACCAGCAAGTCGTACAAGTCGAAATCAGCGACAGTCGAACCATCGCGCCGCAGCAGAATGTGACGCATCGAGCCTTGCGGGGACGGGCCTCCGGTCGCAAAGACGGCGCTGACCAGCGTGCTCAGCGAGCTCACTGTATAGCTGCCTGGATAACGCGCCTGCCCGGTGACAAAGATGCGAATCGCATGAAGCTGCCCCAGATTCACCGAAACGTCAAAATTCTTGTAGATGCGTCCCACCGCATCGTGCACATGCTGCCGGAGGTCGTCGTACTGGACCCCGCCCACATGGACCGCGCCCACCTGCGGGATGTAGACCATGCCGTTCCGGTCAACCGTCAACTCGGCATTGAAATTGATCTGACCCCAGACGCGGATCAGCACCTGGTCCCCCGGACCTACGACGTAATTCCCGGTCACCGGCACCTGATCCACCGGCGCAAACGTGCTCGGGCTCTGCAGAAACAGCCGCGCGCCATAAATCGGAAGCATTTGGCCCACGGACGCGTAGACCCTCCGCTGGAATTCGCTTGGCGGGTCCGGCGCAAAGAAGCGCTGGTAATACAGCGGATATGTGCGTGCGTTCTCGCCTTCCGTACGGCCGGCCGTGCCGTTCAGGTTGTCCACGTAGTTCGGCGACGGCTGCAAATCCATCGACTGCGGAACGGTAGTTAGGTTTCCGCCGGCGCCAGCACCGCCGGCCTCCCCGTAAGGATTCTGCTGGCCGGATGTCGTGCCCGGAGTACTGCCCGACTGCAGGCTGGGCAGTTGCAATTGCTGGCCCTGTTGGCTGGAAGTCCCGCCGCAGTAGGACGTGTTCGGATCACACCCCGCCTGGCCCAATGCCGGCACCGCGGCAAATGCAACAGCGCTCGCTAGGAAGATGGCGAAGGCAGTTTTTCTGGAGCTTTGAGTAGCCGAGATCCACCTTGCGTGGATTTTCCTTGGGGAAAGGTCACAAGAACTGTCGCTGGTTCGTGTGGACCTCCAGGAAAACTGCGTTAAGCGTTGACTCATATTCGGGTTTTGCAGCACGCCGGTTCGTCGGGAACGCTCGGCACGCGACGCTAGTTTCACTCCTTGGAACAATCCGCTTCGAAACAATCTGTTTCGGGGGCCGGCCGTTGATCCCGGTCCGTCTAGTGTAGAGACTACACGATTCCGGCGGCACCTCTGTTTCCATTCCGCTGCCGGTAACCAGAACCATTCCCTCCCACGACCTCAATGCGGGAGCCCCGTCTCCAGACCGGTTCCAGGCCAGTTCCTGGCTGCTGCACGCGGCGGCGGCTTCACCTTCTGCGGCCGACGCGCACCAATTCCACCGCCCACAAGTTCGCGGCGCGAAGCCGACATCAGGAACAGGATGCAAATGGAAAACGGGCTGCCAAAGCTGAACAGGTAACGAGTGGAAACATTATTCAGGAAATACACGATCATCAAACACCACAACATCGCGTAATAGCGCGTCCAGGGGTTGTTCTCCCGCAGGTTCGATGCCTTCCACAGTAGAAGGAAGGCGCGCAGCATACTGCCGATGATCAGCCCTCCGGCAATGAGCCCGCTCTCGAACAGCAGCTCTACATAACCGTTGTCGATGGTGCCCACCATGCGCTCGCCCATGCGATAGCCAAAGCCGAAAAGCCACCGGTTGCGTGTGCGTAGGATATGAAAGGCGATTTGCCAGATATCGGTTCGTCCCGAGAGGCCGGATTTCAAACCGCGCTGCTTCGATGTCAGCGACAGGAAGTCCAGCAGAAAGCTTCCAATATGGCCAAGGCGGTTGTGCTGCAGCAGAAATGCCAGTGCAAGTGGAGCCAGAACCAGCATGAGAATGATGTGAAGATGCCGAATGCGGAATCGCTGCACCCAACCAGTGCCGAGGCCACGCGTAAGCAGGGCTGCTCCAGCCGCGAGCACCGCGAACAGCGAGCCGCGCGAGCCGGTAAGGAAGATCAGGCCAAAAGAGGCGAACGAGAGTGCAACCAACGCACGCTTTTTCCAGACTCCCTTCTCCTCCATCGCCCGCCAGATAACGACCGGTAAAAAACCGGCGAACATAAAGCCAACCAGATTAGGATGTGCGCGAGTCCCGGCAGTGAACCGCGCTGACGTCGCAAGCAGCGTGTGCCGGCCGGTAATCAGGCTCAGGCAGGTCGTCAGAATCGCCGCCTGGGAATATGCCCGGATCACATTGGGGACGCCGATCTCCTGCACGATCATGCGCGCGCTGAGAAATACCCCGATGAAAACCAGGCCATACAAAACGGAGTAAAAGTCATGCGATGTATAGGAGACCGCTTCCCCGAACAGCAGCGCCGCAAACAGCAGACCGCCACCACCGAGGATATGTTGTATACGGTTGGTGCGCTGCGTCCCGCACAGCACCAGCAGGCCGCAGCCGCCCAGGAGTGCGAGAGAAAGAACCCCGCCGAGCGTCGAGGAGACCGCGTACTGCAGAAAAGCAATCAGAAAGCTGAAGCAGAGGCCGGTCCGGACAAGCCAGCGAAGAGTTATCCGTTTGCCAGGTGGCGCAGGCAGCCCAGCATGGGCGGCTGCGGTCCACGCCACCCCTTGCGCCATCTTTACCGGCTCCGTCCGCAGTTGTGCTGACTCAATGCATCTCCACGTTTTTCAGCAGGCCGCTGCCACATTCTATTACGCCCGTCACGCCGTATCCTTTGCGGCGTCTGAGATTTCGGCCCGCTTCACCTCTCAGTTCAGCTCTCAAAGTTCGCGTGGTGCCCATTTATTCGACCGTCAGATTCAGGGTCACGCTATGTGAGATACCAGGCGCGCCCGCCGCTACTGTAATCGTATAGAGACCCTGGCTGCCGCTGCCGCCGCCCGACCCCGGGCTTGTCGTTTTACCTCCGCCGCTGATGGACAGCCCGCAGCCCGCCAGCCCCAGGCAGAGCGCTCCAAGCACCAGCAGGATCCGGCAACGTTCGAGCGAACCTGCCCATCCACGTCTGCGCCACAGCACCAGGCAGGCAAGCACCGCCCCGGCCATACTCCCGCCGCCCCACGACGACTTCGATCTAGACCGCGCGCTCGCTGCGGCAGTCGTCACCGTCACCTGGATCGTCGCCGTCGCACCGGTGCCCGCCATGGTTACATTTCCCGGATTCGTCGAGCAGCTGCTTCCCGCCGGCGCTCCCGTGCACGCGAACGTGATCTGCCCAGCCGAAGCGCCGACTGGCGTCAGCAACAGTTGATACGTCGCGCTGGTTCCGCCCGTCACCGTGCTGCTCGATGCGCCCTGCACGCTCAACTGGAAGTCCGCCCCCACACCGGTGACCGGCACATTGAATGGCGCAGACGCCCCGGTCGCCGTTACCTGAACCGTGCCCTGCAGAGATCCGGTCGTCTGCGGAGCAAAAGTCACCGCCACTGCACAGCTTGCGCCCGGCGCGATGGCACTGGTGCAGGCATTGTTCGCGATGGTGAAACCCTGGCTCGCCGCTACCGAGATGCCGCTCAGCGCAGTGCTCCCGCTGTTGATCACCGTCAGCGTCTGCGGCGAGGAGATAGAGTTCACTCCCTGGATTCCGAAATCGATGGCCAGCGGCGACAAGGTCGCCAAAATCCCGCTGCCCGACGCAGGAGGAACCCCGGTGCCATTCAGTGCCACCACCTGGGCTCCCAGCGCATCCTGGATCGTGATCTGGCCGCGCTCCGCTCCCACCGCCTTGGGCGAATACACCACCTGAATCGCGCAAGTGCTATGTCCAGGCAGCGCGATGCCGCACAAGTTCGTCGCCGCGAAGTCGCCTGTCACCTGCACCGCGATGCTGGTCAGCGCGCTGTCGCCGCTGTTCGTCACCGTCACCTGCTGTGCCGCGCTGGTCGTGCCAATCGTCTGCGCCCCAAAGGTCAACGACGATGCGCTCAGCCCATCGGTCGGGCCTGTCTGTCCATTCCCGCTGAGCAAGGTCGTCTGTGTGCCGGCATCGTCGGTCGCCACCAGGCTGCCGGAGGCCGCACCCGATGCCGTCGGCGAGAAAACCACTCCAATGGTGCAGCTGGTATTCACCGCCAGTGTCGAACCGCAGGTATTCGCAGTGATGGAGAAAGGTCCGCTGATGTTCAGGGGCTGGAGGCCGGCGACGATTTTTCCTGTATTCGCAATGGTTACGTATTGCACTGCGCTGGTCTGACCGATGCGCAGCGCACCGAAGTCCATGCGGAGCGGCGTCAGCACAATCGTGCTCTCCTGTGTGCCTGTGCCCTGCACATTGGCGGTGAGCACGCCGCCTTCTACATTCGCCGCCACCGTCACCGTTCCGTTGCGCTGTCCTGTTGCGGTTGGCGCAAATACGATCGAGATCGCGCACGTGCCGCCCGCCGCCAGGCTGGCCGGGCATTGGTTGCTCAACACAAAATCACTGCTGTCCACCGTCGGCGCACTCAGAGTCAGCGTATTTCCGCCCGTATTGCGGATCGTCAGGCTCTCCGCTGCGCTCGTCGTCGCCACTGCCTGTGAAGCGAAGACCAGCGGAGCCGGCGAAATCGTCGCCGTCGCCGTGGCCGCTTTCAGGGCCGCGCTCGCCAGCTCCGCCTGCCACACGCCGCGTCCCTTTGTCCCGGCCCGCAGCCAGGTCTCTCCATTGCTGTCCACCGCGCTTAGCGTCGTCACCCGGACAGCAGGCAGCCCGGTACCGTAGGCGCTCCAGCAGTTCTGGCTCACAATCGCGCATTGTGAAATCGATGTAGTTACAAATACTCCGACATCGGTCCCGACGTACACAATCGCCGGATCCTCGGGGTCCACCAGCACCGCGTTGACCGGCGCGTTCGGCAGGTCGTTGGTCAGGTTCTTCCAGGTGTTTCCCGCATCCGTGCTGCCATAGAACACGGTCACATTCGGTTGCCCCAACTGCGTAAACCCTTGTCCGCCAAAACCGGCGATTCCCACATACACAGTTTTGCCCGTTGTATCCGACGAGTCGACCGCGATGGCTGAAATGCCCATCTGCGCGCGATTGAATTTCTGCGCGTCCGTCGGATCGTTTGGGACCGGACTGCCCGTCACATCGCTCCACGTTGTCGATCCTGCAACCGACGAGGGCGTCACCAGCGCCGTCCACACATGGCCGGGGAGCGTGACTGCTCCATCGCCCGTACCCGCCAGCCCCACATAGATCCGTTCTGCCTGGTCGCCGCGGCCCGAGATGGCTCCGCTGGCCGCCAGCGCACGCACCTGCGTGTTGCTCGACTGGCATGCCGGCGCGCTGTTGCCGTCGAACATCTTGCTCAGCGCATTTGCCGCGCTCCAGTTCTTGCCGTCTACCGCGCCCCGCCACAAACGGCAGGTCGCCACCAGGATGCGGCTCGGATCTTCCGGATCCAGTGTCCACACCGCCGGCGTCTTCAGCGCCGATCCATCGCCACTCACCTGGACATTTCCAATCACCTGGCCACTTGCGAAATCCGCCGGGCCACACGCCGTACCAGCTCCGCAACTGCTGATCGACACTCCCGCGCCTGACGTCGCAAACCACGTGCCCGCATTTGCGCCCCAACCCGCTGCGGTTGAGCCTCCCGGACCGTTCACCAGCAACTGCCACGCGCCATCGTTGCCGCCGGCCGTTCCCGCGGCCCCGATTCCCGCCAGCAACTGATTCGCGTCCGCCGGGTCCTGCGCCAGCGAGGTCACGTCCGCCAGCGAGCCCAGCGTTGCATTCAGGTTGGCAAAGTGCGTCGCGTCATCGCTGGAGCAGGCCGGCTGCTGCTGGTTCACCGCATCCGAGGTGCGCCACAGCCCGCGATCATTCGCAAAGTAGAGGGTTGCGGTATTGGCCACCCACGCAATGCCATGCTGATTCGCTCCCACCTGCGCTGCCCCGCACGAGGTCACATTGGTTGTGTTCCGCCACACGCATCCTGCCGTCAGGCTGCAGCGAAACAAGTCCTGCGTCCCTGCAAACAGCAACGTGTCATTGGCTGACGGAATCGCTGTGAGCAAGAGTGCGTGGCTAGCGCCCGAAATCACGCCCGTGCTCGTCTCCAGCGCGTTCGAGATGCTGACCTGCTTGCCGAACAGCGGCGTCTGCGACGCACAAGTCCCATTGGAGGCGCCGCACACGTCCTCCCACAGCCCGAGGTCCTTATCATTCTGGTCCGCTGCCAGCGCGAACATGTCACCGCTGCCCGGCTGCACCGCCAGCGCCGCGCTGTAGATGGGGCAATTCGATGACCCGGTGAACGGGCACGAGGACCGGTTGAGTCGTGTGCCGCCAGGCTGGTTCGTCATCCGCGTCCACGTCACTCCGTCCGGCGAGGAGTAAAAACCGTGATTGCGCAGTGCCGCTACGAAGATGCCGCGCACCGGATTCCACGCCACCGCCAGCGCGATAATTCCGGTCTTCTGGAGTATCGGCGACTGCAGCGTCTGGCCCGACCCGTCCGCGATGGTCGCTAATTGCCAGGTCTGTCCCGCGTCCTGAGAGTAGAACAGCCCGGTCGCGCTGTCGTCGGCCACATTGGTATAGCCCGCATTCACCATGTAGGCGCCGTGCGCGGTGGTCATTGCGGCGACGACCGTGTTCGGCGCGGCTGTGCTCCATGCAAAACCGGTAAACGCTTCGCCGAAGAAGCTGTTCTGCTCCAGGCCGGTCCCCAGATCGCGCGAACCCGTGATCGATGTCCACGAATTACCGCCATCGGCCGAGCGCAGAATGCCGGTTCCATACAGCGAGTCCGGCTCGCCGGTCGGATCGCCTGTCCCGGCCAGCACCACACCCGTGTGGCCCGGCTGCACACTGACCGCTCCAGCGCCCACCATGTTCAGGTGCACGTGCGCCACGTCTATCGCGGGCACCAGGTCGGTCACCGGCACAAATGCCGCGCCGCTCGACGCCGCAGCATTCGTTGACTTAAAGACTCCGCCAGTGGTGCCGATATATACGGTGTTGCCGCTCGTATCCGAGGGATCGACCGCTACGGTCAGCACGCGTCCGCCCGCCGGCCCTGTCGCCGCCGCGGTCAAGCTCGTGGGTGCCAGCGGCTCCCACGGCACATTCAGCGCGGCCGTGCCTCCGCTCTGCGCCAACAGCGGCGCCTCGGCATTCGCCAGCAACAGAAATAGAAACGGAGCAGCGCAGGAAAGCCTCGCCCATCGCGGCGCAATCGCCCGACGGCGCGGCATGGTCTCCGTGTCTTGTCTGAGCCCTCTCTCTTGCATGGTCCCGGACGAATCGGCCCCTTCCCTCCAGCGCATCACGGCGCACTGAAGAGTCCTTCGTCGATTATCCGTTGCAAAAGAAAGGAATTAGAGCTGTCACCAGGACAGTCACGTTACCAAACGGGGACAAGTTGTCCCACTTGAGGGCAAGATGAGGACGGATCAGTTCGAGTTCAGCCTGACCCACGACCGGCAGTGGCTCAGTCTTCGTCAAGAATCCTGAGCTTGCGGCTCCTTGCTAGGAAACCGGCGTGCCCTCCGTCAATTGTCGTGCAAACACATCGCGATACCAGTCCACCGTCCGCTTTAGCCCCTCTTCGAAGCCCACCACCGGCTCATACCCGAACGCCTCGCGCGCCGCCGAGATGTCCGCCTCCGAATCCGTGATGTCGCCCAGCCGCGGTGGCCCATATTGCGCCGGATGCGGAAACTCCAGCAGCCCGGCAAGAATTCGATAGGTCTCGTTCAGCGTGTGCCGTCCGCCGCACGCCACGTTGAAGGTCCTGCCGCCGATCTTCTCCTTTGGAGCACCCGCCGCCAGCAGATTCGCCGACACCGCATTCGCAATATAGGTGAAGTCGCGTCCCTGCTCCCCGGTTCCGAAGATCGTCGGGCGTTCGCCGCGCATCATCTGCAGAATGAACTTGGCCATCACTCCGCTGTACGGCGAGTCCGGCGCCTGCCGCGGTCCGAAGATGTTGAAGTAGCGCAGGCATGCCGTCTCCATCCCATACACCTGCCAGTAGCTCTTCATGTACAGCTCGCCGGTCAGCTTCTGCACGGCATAGGGCGCAATCGGCGCCGGTGTCATCGACTCGCGACGCGGCATCCCCGGCTGATTCCCATACGCGGACGACGAAGCCGCATAGAGGATGCGCCGCACTCCTGCCGCGCGCGCCGCTTCGAGCAGCGTAAAGGTGCCGTTGATGTTCGCGTCGTGGCTCGGCCCCGGCTCCTTCACCGAGCGCGGCACCGAGGGCAGCGCGCCCTCATGAAAAATAACCTCCACGCCCTGGCAAGCCGCCCGCATCGCCGCCGCATCGCGCAGATCGGCCTCGCGAAAGTCCATTTGCGATACAAACGGCTCGATATTCGTGCGCCGCCCAGTAACAAAATTATCGATCCCGCGCACATCCTCACCGCGCTTTAGCAAAGCCTCGGCCAGCGCCGAGCCAATAAACCCCGCCACGCCTGTAATCAGATATTTCGCCATCGCACTCCCGTCAACATCGCACCCCTGCCATCGATGATACCGGCTGGCAGATCGCCGTTCGAACGATCGGAGTAATGGCTACGCGGGTATCATCACGCTGCAGCAGAATTGCCGGCTGGAGAACGGATATGTGCTTTTCAGCAACAGCAAACTTCGTAGGCAGCGGAGTCCTCGCCAGCGTCGGCGTCCTCACCTTGACCCGCGTCAAGCATCGCCGCGAGCTTCTCTTCGCCGCTCTGCCGACACTCTTCGCCGTGCATCAGTTCATCGAGGGCTTCGTCTGGCTGGGGCTCGATGGCATCCTCTCGCCCAAGGTCACGCACAACATGGGTGCGGCGTTCATGCTATACGCGCAGGGGCTTCTTCCCTTTCTCCTGCCGCTCAGCGTGCTCCTCTTCGAGCCAGACAAACACTCGCGCAGACGCATGCGTCCCTTTCTCATCCTCGGCACGGGAACGGCGCTCTATATCCTCTGGGCGCTCACCGCCTATCCCACCCAGGTCTTCCTTCGCGGCAACAGCATCGTCTATCTCAATCCCGCCACCAATAACACCCTAGTGGCCATCGTCTACGTTATCGCCACCTGCGGCTCGCTCCTCTTCTCGAAAATCAAGGACATGATCATCTTCGGCATTACCAATATCGTGATCCTGCTTATCGTGATGGGCGTCAAGCGCTATGCCTTCACATCGGTGTGGTGCGCCTACGCAGCCGTCGCCAGCGTCATCATCCTCGCGTATTTCTGGAAGAGCCATGGCCTGAGGCCGTTTCAATATGTCGAGGTGTTTTAGGGAGCTACGTTCTACGTGAGAAAGCCAGTAGCCAGAATGAAGATAAGCGCGAAATAGGCGGCCGGGTAGGCCCATCTTCCATTGGTATGCAACTTCACCGCCAGCAGCCTCCTGCCGTTCTGCTGCAGCAGAAACACCGCCGCAATTTCAAAGATGCAGAGGAAGCAGAAAGTAAAGCTGGCGAGAAAGACCGCGTCGAGGAACGTGAGATAGCCGACGCGCGGCAGGTCGCGTGCAATCGCGAATTCAAACGCGACCATCGACAGCAGCATGGTCATCGGTATTTTCAGTAGCCAATCGAATTGAGATACATCGATCCAGAAAACGACTACCGGAATCATCGTCAGCATCAGCAGCGGAAGAAAAATCTTCCACACATAAAATCCCGAGCGCCGATTTATCCCGATCCGAAATTCGGCCACGCTGGCGGGCGGAATCGCTCGACCTTCACTTATTGTTTCTGTTGCGTATTGAATTCCGCTGTTTGCCAGTGTCTTTATATGCCAGGCGGCAAGCTCCGCTTGTTCCTCGGGAGAGATTCCAGTAGACGGAAGTGGTTCGGGCGCGAATCGAATCTCCGAAGCGGCGGAGATGAATGGATGGAATTGAATTCGCAGCTCCTGGCTATCGAAAGGGAACTTCCTCAAATTGAAATTGCTGGAAAGCGTCCCTTCAAACCCTTCGATGTAGGTCACCACCCCGTTTCCATCTGCCGTCAGTACAGATTGAGTCGTCTTGTGGGAGATGGAGTTCGCGGATTCAATCGCCGGAGTCCACAGCTCATCCAGCCGAAACGTTCGTACCGCTGCTTGCTGATTGGCAGCACCTGCAGGCAATGCAAGGCGGGGGTCGAGCCATTTCGCGGTGAGATAGCCGCCAATCTCAAACGTCTCGCGAGTCTCATCGATCGCGGCGAAGTTTGTGACATACAACCCCATCGCGACTTCCACGGGAGTCTTGCCCTGCGTCGGATGCTGGCGCAGATCCACTGCTGGTTTCGCCGGCGTTCTATTGGACTGTGCGCGTGCCGGTGCAACCAATGACACCAGGGCCCAGAGCACCGCCGGCATCACGCCGGCCAACCGGGGTCGCTTCATGAATTAGCTATCCAGAGAAGGAAATGCCCCTAACTGTACCAGAGAGTGCTCCCGCTGCAAGCTACGCTCTGCAGTTGCGAAGTCGCTTGTTTACCGGCTAGGCGCCTGCCTTCGCTTCCCACTGGAAGCACAGCCCGTATCCATCCGGATCGCGGAGGGACATCTGCTTCATCCCGTACGGCGCCACCTGCGGCTTGCTGACATCCACACCCTTCGCGCGCAACTCTTCGTACGCGGCGTCCACGTCCGGGCAGCCGAAGAACAAGCCCGTGTCCGCATGCGCAGCCATGCGCGTCTCATCCGCCGGCACCGGCCGCTCCTCATCGAACTCATAGGCTGTGTTCAACATCAAATCCGCTCCGCCCAGCTGAATCCAGCACCAGTGAAACCGATCCGGATCGCCGCCTCGATGCGGCGAATGACTCACCATCGCAAACCCCAGCACATCCCGATAAAACCGCAGCGAAGCCGGCATATCGTAGACCTCGAGCAGCGTCGTCACCCCGCGCACATCCAGCGCCATCGCTCACCTCTCCCGCATGCCATCTGCCGCGCGACTCTTTGCCCGGGTTAGCAGCCACTGTTCGTACTCCGCTTTCAGCGACGTACCCATATTGCGCGCACCCGGTTTCTGCTGCGCCAGATAAAGCTGCCACTCGCGATAATCCTCCGCCGTCCCGGTAAGAATCGGACTGGTGCTGGGAACGACCTCGGTAATCTGCTCGTTGGGTGGTTTGATTTTCCCGGCAAACAGCCACCCGCGTTCGAAGATCGCCAGCCCGGCGATCGCGTACCGAAAGAAGCCGAACAGCGGAATAACGTTCCGTGCCAATCCCAGCGCAACAACGAGTGCCATGAAGGCCAGATGTGTCGCAATCGTGGATACAATTGGCAGTGAAATTCCGGATCCCTGCTCCGCAGTTATCACCAGCCACGCCAGAAAGAGGTGATAGGAAACCAGAATGGATGTGTAGACAGCCCACCAGCCGGCCGGCACCAGGTGTCCGGCCAGAAACCCAAGCAGGCCCGAGACCGTAAAGGCCGCGATATCCCTGCCCTCCAGATCCAACCACGCTGCCAGACCCATAGCTTCCCTCCGTGTCCATTACCACACCCGTTCAGGTTGGGCATATTTCGGGGGACAGTGCGCACCATTAGAGCATCTTCCACTGCGGAGAGAACAGGAATGTGATCACTTACTGAGATGGGTTCGGAACGCGAGCATCAGGTATGCGAAAGTTCTTGCTCCTCATCGCACCGCAGGCAGCGCAATGACTTGCCCAGGGTCGCAGCCCGGCCCTGTTCCGTCACCACCCAGGGTCGCAGCTCCCACGGCGGACGATGCCGCACATGCTGCCCATGACCGCACTCCAGTTCAGCAACCCAGTCCCCGTGCTCATCCGTGTGGAACCCGACAATGGCCCGCTCTGCCATGTCATGAGTCAGCAGCAGGCGCAGCTCTGTCCGTGCCAGGCCGCTCGCCCTTCCTGAATGAGGATCGGCACCGCGATCAGCGCAGCGACGGAATCTATCCATTCGATGTGAAAGATCGCGTTCGCCGCCAGGCCGATGAGCGTTACCAGCGCCAGATAGGCGCATGTCGCCGACTGCGCAGCATCCGCCGCCAGCGCGCGATGATTGGTCCGCCGCGCTTCCCTGCGTTTCAGCCATGCCAGCACCGGCATCGCAATCAGCGCCGCTACCGTAATCGCTATCCCGATGCCGCTCGTCTCTGCCTTTGCCCGTAGAGCCAGCGCGGCAATCGCCGTCGCCGCAACTATTAGTGCCAGCAGGAACAGCAGGCCGCCCGCCAGCCGGTTCGCGCGCCGCTCCGGGATCGAAACACCGGGAAGACATTGCGCCAGAACGAGGGACGCCGAAAGCAGCTCTACAAAGCTGTCCGAGCCAAATGCCAGCAGCGCCGCGCTATGTGCCGTCTCCGCCGCGTAGATGGAGACGCCGCACTCGATCAGCATCCAGCCGAGCGTCACCGCCTGCAGCCGGAAAACCGTCCGCGACGGCCGGACAGCAGCATGCGACCCTGCGCACGCCCCTCCAAGCTGAACCAACTCGGCCATACACAAATCATAGTCGCGTCAGGCAAGCCAAGAATTCCCGTGCAAATCTCACGATCGGCGTGGCAGCATGAACTCCCCCGCATAATCTCGTCTCTAGAGGTGCCATCATGCGCACTCCGGGTGTCTTTGCCGCCTCGGCCTTGGCCATGCTCTTTGCCGCGCCCACCCTGAAGGCGCAGGCCCTCGCGGAAGGAGCGCTGACCACCGCCGCCTCTCCCGCCCCAACCCTGACGATGCCGCACGTCAGGATGCCACGCGCCACCCTGCCTAGCGCTACGGTGTACCACTACTCAGGGGAGCACACCGCACAGCCCACCGCAGGGCGCACGTCGCACCGCAGCGCACATCCAACCGCCGCCCACACAACAACGCGCCGCACCACCACGCATA
The DNA here is from genome assembly GCA_036378335.1 of Acidobacteriaceae bacterium. Taxonomy (GTDB): domain Bacteria; phylum Acidobacteriota; class Terriglobia; order Terriglobales; family Acidobacteriaceae; genus KBS-83. The sequence continues at coordinate 22,594 of DASUWP010000017.1, forward strand.
CGACCGGTCAGGCCAGGGCAAGCGCTCCCAGCCACATCACCTATCGTCGCGTGCAATAAATGGGCGTGCAATAAGCTCGCATCGCGGGTAGCTCCCCGCCATAGACTAGCCACATGTGTGGACGCTACGTTCGGCGCTCTGATAAGCAGAAAATTGCCGAGCACTTCGCGGTCCACGGTCCGTCCATCCCTGACTTTGGCGAGTCGTGGAACGTCGCGCCGCAAACCTTTCAGCCGGTCATCCGCCTCCACCGAGACACGGGCGAGCGCGAACTGGTCCTGATGCGCTGGGGGCTGATCCCCTACTGGGCCAAGGACGCAAAGATCGGCCTGCGATCCATCAACGCACGCGCAGAAAGCATCGCGACGGCGCCTGCATTTCGCGAGGCCTTCCGGAAGCGCCGCTGCCTGGTGCCTGCCGATGCCTTCTATGAATGGCAGAAGATAGGCACCAAAATCAGGCAGCCATTCGCGATTGCCATGCAGGACCGCTCTCCCTATGCCTTCGCCGGTCTATGGGAACGCTGGCGCGATCCCGCGACCCGGCAGCCACTCGAAACTTTCACCATCATCACCACCGACCCCAACGAGCTCATCGAGCCGCTGCACGATCGCATGCCCGTCATCGTGCCCCAACGCGACTACGACCGCTGGCTCCTGCCCGGCGACCCCGAACGTCCGCCGCTCGATCTCCTCCGGCCATTTCCCGCAGAAAGCATGACGGCATGGAAAGTCGACAGCAAAGTCGGCAACGTGCGCAACGACACGCCGGACTGTATCGAGCCGCTGGTTTCGGATGGGACCAGCTCTCAATTGGAGTTGCACGGCATGGAGGATGAATCGCCGCCTGCCTGACAGCAGACTGCGAGGCGGCCGAAGTGAATCAATACAAGACCAGCGGCTCGCGGGTAACGAGCTCCCCTTTGGAAATGAGATCGCCGTGGCAAGAAATAGCACGATCGCGGACGAGCACTGGCCATCGCGACGGATGGTTTACCCGTCGGCGCGGCATCGATATCCCGCATAAGTGACCAACGCTACCTCCAAGAGACAAGAATTGTCGTGCAAATCGCGCAATCCGCATGGCAGCATAGGGTTCCCATATTCCGGCTCGGGGGCTTCCATGCGATTCGCGCCCGCACTCAACACGTTGTTTCTCGCCTTCGTCCTTGTCGTTCCGGGATGGGGCGCTCCTCGCCATGCCTCGTCCAGGCCGGTGGTCCGCCATCCGGCGGCACACAAAGCCACCAGCCCGCCCGGCAATCCTCACGCTCAGCGTGGCCACATCGTCGGCGCGCCCAACAGTCGCAAGCACCATAAATGGCTCTAAGCGATCTCTAACCCTCGTCATCCTGCCTTTGGCTTTGCCTGCACCCAGCTTCGCCGTGGGCGCCCTTATCCAATCCGCGTGACCGTCGCGAATAGCTGCTCCTTCGCCATCTCCGGATTGGCTACCAGCGCCATGTACAGCTTCGAATCGAACTTCTTCCCGGTCGATGCCCCGGACATGTACCGGATGGTGCCGAAGATCTCGCGCTCGAACCACGGCCGGTCGAACTTGCCCGCAATCGCCCACGCGATTCCCGCGTACGAGTTCGGATCGCGTCCATCCAGCTCGTAGGTATCGTTCAGCAGCACTGCCCACTCGAACGCGCGGGCCGGGTTGGGTGCCCACTCCAGAATCTTCTTTCCCCAATACATCCGCAGGATGTTGTGCATCCACCCATAGCGCACCATTTGTAACTGCGCCGCATTCCAAAGCGCGTCGTGAGTCTCGCCGCGCTCCAACTGCTCACACGTGTACTCGTGCTCGCGCCGGTCGCGCACGTGCTCGCGCAGCGTTTTCTCCGCCCACGGGTCGGCGCATTCGATGGTGTCGTACGTACTGCGGGAATGGATCACGAAATTCACCGCCAGCTCGCGCCAGCCGATCAGCTCGTTGATGTACGCGTTGTACGCAGACTGAGACACCTTGCCCGCATCGACTGCCCGCTTTACCTCGAGTGCGATGCGCAACGGGCTGATGTGTCCGAAGTGCAGATACGGCGAGAGC
>DASUWP010000018.1:0-10975 GCA_036378335.1 Acidobacteriaceae bacterium
GAACCACATGTTGCCTGCGACATGGAGCAGCCCAACGTGCAAGAACATAGATGTGAACAGGGTGAGTACAGAGGGAACTCCCGGACGGTAGCCATATTGGAGGATCAGCTGATGGTTGGTTCCCAGGAGCGCGGGCACCACCCACAGAAGCGAATTGATAACGATGAGGCTGCAGCTGACCCATTGAGTGGCCGGCGGCCGGCGGTCTCGGTTAATTGGAAGTACGAACAAGGACGCCCCGTGGCGGACGAAAGTTGTGAGACAGGTGAGAGCGAGTCTAGCATTGGGCCCGAAACTCTAGGTGGAGATGTCGATGTCGTAGTTGCGAGCGTTCCAAGTTGGGAAATGGGTCGGAGGTCGTGATCGGTGTGTCCAGGGTGCCCGATGGAGCTATGTGGCGGGGATGGGATAGCCGGTATGAGTTTCACTCCGCGAAGAAGGTGCAGATATGGCAAGAGCAGGCAGGCAGATTCATTCGATCCGGACGGAGTGTGATCACGAGCGGGCGGTTGCGCGCATCGGCAAGCTGATGAGTGCTCGGCCCGGCACTCCGGAGGGAGACGAGTTGGACGTGCTCGCCACGCTTGTCGACGCCTATGAGGCGAAGCATCATGTGATCGATGCGCCGACAGGCTGGTTTTAGTGGCGAGCGACGCTCTATGCTAACGATGGGAGTGCCGAATGAAATCCACCACCACCGCGCCGCTGCTCTCCGAGAAGATGATGGGTGGGGCTGGGAATGACTTCGTCATTGCGGAATGGCGGGACGCGGGTGGCGCGAAATTTGATCCGCCTCGTTGGATTGCGCCGCTGCATCTGCACCGCAATGATGACGAGGCGTGGTATGTCCTGGAGGGCGTGCTGTGTGTACGGCGCGGCAATGAGGTAATGGAGGTGCGGGCGGGTGCATCTGTGCTGGTGCCGCGAGGGACGCCGCATACGTATTGGAATCCGACGGCTGAGCCGGTGCGATATTTGCTGGTGATGACGCCGAGAATTCTGCATTTGATTGAAGCGATTCATGCGCTGAAGGAGCGGAGCCCCGCGGCACTGCGGGCGGTGTTCGAGGAGCATGACTCGGAGCTGCTGTAGCGGCCGGAACAACATTCGAATACCGGCCGAGCTCGCAGCACAAATATCACGCCAGAATGTAACTCTGAACCTGATGAAAACCGCTGCCTGCCAGGGAACTGCGGATTCTTCCCGCAAATGCGATACCCTTCCGCAGGGAGAACGAAACCGAAGATGATCCTTGATCGACGACGCTTCCTGCAAGTTGGCTCCAGTTCCGCAGCAATCAGCCTGATTCCTTCCACCTTTGCCGAGACGACGGAGCGGCTGCCGATCATTGACGTACATCTGCACGCGTATCCTGCCGACGCGCCAATTCCCGAAGCAAAGAATCCAGCTACAGGGAAAACAGTGCACCTGAAAGATGGAGCCGCACACAGGGCCGCCTGTTTTGCGGAAATGAAACGCCTGAATATCGTGAAAGCAGTGGTGAGTGGAGGAGATGGCGATCGCCTGGCTGCGGCCACGGCCTGGCACGATGCGGATCCGGGCAGGATCATCCCGGGCGCCGGCATACGCGGCTCTGAAGATACGCCGTTGCCCGACCTGAATGTGCTCCGCAACGACTTCAAGGAAGGACGTATGCGCGTGCTGGGCGAAGTGACGACGCAATATGCGGGCCTCACCCTTGACGATCCGAAATACGCTGCATACCTGGCGCTTGCTGAAGAATTGGATATACCGGTGGCTTTGCATACGGGAACGATGCCTCCCGGGATGTCGTTCGATCCGTGCTGCCGTACAGCGCGAGCACGTCTGGGGAATCCCGGACTGGTGGAAGACACCCTGAACCGGTATCCGAAATTAAGGCTGAATCTGATGCACGCCGGCTGGCCGTATCTCGACGACACGCTCTCCATTCTTTTCCATTATCCGCAGGCGAACGCGGACCTGGGCGCGATCGACTGGCTGCTGCCACGAGCGGAGTTTCACCACTATCTGCAGGCGCTGACGCGGGCTGGGTTCGGCAAGCGATTGATGTTCGGCACCGATCAGATGTACTGGCCTGAAGGAATCGCGATGGCCGTGGATGGGGTGAATTCTGCAACGTTCCTTAATCATGCAGAGAAGCGGGACATCTTTTATTGGAATGCGGTTCGCTTCTACAAGTTGGGCTAGCCGTCCCACGACGGTCGTGTAATCTCCGTGCACAAGAAAGCTGCCGACATTCCTAAATTCATGACGATACGGGGGTCTCTCAAAAAGCATTGCCCCTCGAGCGCCTGCGGGATTAGGTTAGAGACGCTCCCGGGACCGCCGTATCGCTGTAAAGGTCGCCCATGCCCGCTGAAACGATCTCCGCAGATCAGGCTGCCAGCTTTGTTCGATCTGGCATGTGGCTGGACTATGGCGCGGCGCTTTGCGAGCCCGATGTTTTCGATAAGGCGCTGGCTGCGCGAAAAGATTCGTTGGAGAACGTCAAGATTCGCACCTGCCTGTCTACTCGTCCACGCGCGGTGATCGAAGAAGACCCGGAAGGCGAGCATTTCCACCTGTTCAGTTGGCATTTCTCGGGCTACGAGCGCAGAAAGCACGATGCAGGACGTTGTAACTACACGCCCCTGAATCTTGGTGAAGTGCCGGATTACTACCGGCGCTTTCTCGATCCCGTCGATATCGTCATCCTCAAGACGTGTCCATTGGACGACGGCGGATACTTCAACTTTGGCCCGACGAATATGTGGCAGCGCGCCATCATTGAACGTGCGCACATGGTCATGGTCGAGATCAACCCTGAGCTGCCGTACGTGTTCGGTAAAGACAATGGCGTGCACATCAGCGAGGTCGATTTCATCATGCAGGGCGACGATCAGCCGTGCGCGGAAATCCCCGATCAGGAGCCGAGCCAGACCGACCGCACAGTTGCAGCGCGGATTGCGGGTGAAGTCGAGGACGGTGCCTGCCTGCAGATCGGCATCGGCGCAATGCCTAACGCGGTGTGTGCGTTGTTGATGGACAGCGGAGTCAAAGACCTGGGAATCCATACCGAGATGCTGACCAATGGTCTGGGATTGCTGTACCGTTCAGGCCGGGTCACGGGATCGCGGAAGACGCTGGATCCAGGCAAGGTGGTCTATACGTTTGCGCTGGGCTCGCTCGCGCTTTACGCCACGGCCAACCGCAACCCGCACTTGTATTGCCACCAGGTGGACTACACGAATTCCCCGCACATCATCATGCAAAACGATAAGGTCGTCTCGATCAATAACACCACGCAGATCGATTTGCAGGGCCAGGCGGCTTCGGAATCCGACGGGTATCGACATATCAGCGGCACAGGTGGGCAGCTGCAATTTGTGCGCGGCGCGTACGCGTCCAAAGGAGGAAAGTCGTTCATGTGCCTTTCGTCAACGTACGAAAAGCGCGGTGAGCGACGCAGCCGTATCGTGTTTACCCTTACGCCCGGCAACATCGTGACAACGCCGCGTTCGGACGTGATGTATGTGGTTACCGAGTTCGGCATGGTCAACTTAAAGGGAAAATGCGTGGCTGAACGTGCAAAGGCCATCATCTCCCTCGCTCATCCCGATTTCCGCGAGGATCTGGAACGACAGGCCTATGAACATCGGCTCATCCCACGCGGAGTTTCGTTCTATTGTCGAGAAAACCCGTCCGACGATATGCAGACAACGTCAACTGCGATCTGAAACTCGTCCGAGTGAGCCATTGCTCGACGGCAGAGATTTCATAGGCACGTTGACGGCATGTTATGGCAGAAGAACCGCCTGTGCTAGGAACTTGCGCGGATCCGAACGCTGGTTAAAGGCGCGGTCGCTCGCTCAAGCAGGTGTCAGAAATATCTTGTTTTTCCGCACGGCTATGTGCCACATTACTAGCCAGCAAATCTGACCAGAGATATCGACGAATTTCTAACTCGTCCCATGGGGCGAGTTAGGAACTCTGTAGAATCCATAGGACAGTGCACGCGAGGTGGCGCACGTCTCCGTGTATCTTCCGTCCTGCGGAAATTGTAAGTACCTCTTCCAGCCGCGCGGGTGAACCGGCGAGGCGTTGTTCCGTCGGAGCCTTCTTTCAGCTCTCCCAGATCGTGCCTGCAGCTCCCTAGCGGCGCTGCGCGCAATTACGTGACGTCACCAGCCCACCAGGGATGGTCCGGCTGCCTGCTTACCCGGAGTTCGTACAGATGAAGTCCCTTCACCTCACATTCCTGCTGCTGCTGCTCTTCGCCGTCCCCGCCCTCGCCCAGACCTCGTCCGGCTACCTCGATAACTCTTCCAACTGGCAGTGGGAGCACGACAACGGAACTCCGGGAACCTCCACCGGCCAGCTCACCTTCAATAACGCCCAGCCGTCCCTCAATGGTTCGTCAACGGAGTTTCTCGTAGCCTATTCCGGCTACGGCGGCGAGCGCTTTCATCTGCTGTTTGGTTATGACAGTTCTGCTACCTACTTCATCTATGACACCTATGTGTATGTCGTGGATCCAGCCCAGGTACAAAACCTAGAACTGGATACGGACCAGGTGACGGCGAACGGAGAAACCATCATTTTCGGCACCCAGTGCTCCAGCATCTCCGGCACCTGGGAGTACACCTACGCATCCGGTGGCCGCGCCTATTGGAAACCGTCGAACATCGCCTGTAACCCCCAGAACTGGGCGCCGCACAAGTGGCACCACATTCAGATCCAATCACACCGGGTCGGGGACGTGGTCACTCATGACTGGGTGAAATTGGACAATGCGAAAGCGCGTCCCTTCAGCAACGCCACGGCGCCCTCCGGCCTTAATCTTGGCTGGAGCCCCAACGTCCTTCTCATCAACTTCCAGGTCGACGGCGCAAGTTCGAACAGCGGTACCATCCAAGGCTACTTCAACGAACTGCAGATCTGGCGCTGGTAGAAGGCTCTCCGGCACCGGGGGAACCAACCCCACCCTGAGGTTGGCAGGATGGGGCGCCCGTGGATCGCGATGTCGATGGATCGGACCCGAGGCCCAAGCAGAACTTCAAATCGCCCGAAAGCGTGGCGTGCCCAGGCTTACTTGGTTAACGCTTTTCCGTAGGTCTTGACCGCTTGCTCGATGCTGGGCCCTGCAGCAGCGAGGTCCTGAGGATTCATTGCGGGGCTGATGGTAATCGACGCGTTGAAGGCGAGGAACCATGGCTCCGCGATGGATGGAATCTGCGAGGTTTCCTTCATGTCGAAAACGATGTAGCCGCAGCGTTGGCCAAACTCATTGGCGACGAAGTAGGCTGCTTCGGGCTTGAGCTCATCGAGAATGGACTTCACCGTGCTTCCCAAGGTGCCATTTCGAGCGGCGGCATTGCCAGCTTCGATGGGGAAAGAGACTTTCATTAGCATGCGCATTGTTGTTGCCCTCCCTGGGCGGAGGGATTATAGGCGCGTGGCTCGATCTTATGCTGAGTAAATCTGGAGTAAGCGGCGCTGCGGCCAACCAGCTTCCTAGCTTGGCTACTCGGTCTACTTCGACTGCGCCAGAGCCTTGATGAATCTTTCCAAACAGCGGTTGTAAGCAGCCGGGCCTTCGCGGTTTTTCGCATTGGCGCACGCCGACTCGATCGAATGCCGATCCGCGTCGCTGAGCGCGGATACGTCCGGTCGTGCGGGCTCAGCGGCCAGGCTCGCTACCTGCTCGGTCTCACAGCGGTTGTGGCTGTCGGGTGCGTGGAGGCGTCCGGGTTGAGAGCAGACGCTCTCGATGGACTCGCGCTCCGCCTCGCCGAGAGCACTCAGGTCAGGCTTGCCCGCCGGGTTCGTCATCCAATCCAACTGCGCCTTGAGGCAGAATTGATACGCGGCCTGCCCGTGCAATTGTCTCTGCGGAGAGCACACCGTTTCGAGCCTGTCGGTCTCAGCTTCCGATAACGACCGCACGCTGAAACCGCGCCGGCCTGAAGTTTTCGAACCGCCCACGCTCCTCGGACGCGGCTTGGCACTTGTCACATCCGCAGGATGAGCAAGCGGAGCACTGCCTTGCGCTGCAGAAGCGGGTGATGGCGATGCAATTGGCATCGGCCCATGTTCGAGGAAGAGATAGCCCACCAGCAGAATCGCCACCGCTCCGAGCGCCGCGTAGAGCCAGAGAAGGCGGGGCAGACGACGTGCCCATTTGTAACGGTCACCGGACCAAATTGGCGATGCCGAGTCACGCCGTCTGTCGGCACGAGGCGACGATGAATAGCGCGCGGAGGAAGTGGCGGCGCTCGGCGAGCCGGGCGTGTAGATTCCGCTGACTCCTCGATCCACCTGCAGTACGCGGTAGGCTTCGTTGATGCGCGTGAGCTGCAGCTCTGCCTTCTGGCGAAGCCGCGGATCGCTGCCGAAGCGATCCGGATGCCACACCTTCACCAGGTCGCGATAGGCTTCTTTGATCTCGGAAGCAGTCGCGGACGGTCGCAACGCCAGAACATCGAGTGCTTCGTCGATCGACAAGGCGGGCCCTCAGAACGCATCGATGTCGGCCTCTTCCCGGGCCGTGGTCGCAGCCAGCGACCGTGTTCCACGCATCATAACCTGCCATACCTGCACTGGGCATTTGTTAAGACCACCTGCGTCTGACGCTTTGACCCGAGGGTAAAGAGGGAGTTCCACGATGTCTGAATCTTCTGGTACGTCCGTAGCGGCGGTTTCGGCAATCCCGCCTGATAATCCGCAACGCAAACTGGCGATTGCGCGGCCGGAGACGGACCAAACGCTGGTCCATTTGGGTGTGGTGGGGGACACGTACACGATTCTGCTGACGGGCGAGGACACAGCCGGCCGCTACTGTTTGATCGACATGCACATTCCGCCGGGCGGCGGCCCGCCGCCGCATCGGCATGATTTCGAAGAGACGTTCGTGGTGCTGCTGGGCGAGTTGGAGGCTATGTTCCGTGGGGTGAAGCAGGTGGTGCGCGCCGGAGAGACGATTCACATTCCGGCGAATGCCCCGCATCAGTTCCGCAACATCTCCGAAGCGCCGGTGCGGGCGCTGTGCACATGCGCACCGGCGGGCCAGGAAAACTTCTTTAAAGAGGTCGGTATTCCGGTGGCGACGAGAACGACGCCTCCGCCACCGCTGGATGAAGCGGCAGAAGCGGCGTTCCGAGCGAAGGCTGCGGCGCTGGCCGCGAAATATCGCACGGAATTTGTGCCGCCTAGGTGATCTTGCCGGCGATGAATATGCAAGCCGATCAGATTTGTTCTAGGGCTTCGGCGGCGCGGCGGGATGCTCCATGTTTCCCATCCCTGGGCCGCCATGCTCTGTGGGTTTGAAGGTCACGGGCATGTTATGTCCGCGATGGCAGGTGCCGCAGGTGACGGTCCTCTGATCCGGCGCTGCATCGGGGTCGTGGATCTGGGACATGTACTTCGCGTTGATGTCCTCGGTCATCCGCATCATGGTGCGGGCGACGTTCTTCTCCGGCTTGAGATCAGAGGCGAAGTTGGGATGTTTGGTGGCGGCGTCTTCGGCGTGACAGAAAGTGCAGTGTACGCCGAGTTGTTGGCTGAAGCCGCCCATGATCTTCATCACCTGGTCCGGCGTTGTATTGGACGGCAGCACCTTGAGGTTGACGGGCTTAGGGAGCGTCATCGGCTTATGAGCACCCGCGGAGGGCGGCGGCCCCTGCGGCGCTGCGGCTTCCTGGCCGTAGAGCGCGCCGGGTGACAGAACGGAAAAAGCTGCGATAGCTGCTGCCATAACAAACGTTCGAAACATGCTCAGGGCTCCTGGTCGGAAGTCGCCGCTCAAATCTTGCCCACATTGTTGCACAGTTGATCCGGACGCTGAAGGCATGCGCGCATTCTGAACGCCGACGCATTATCGGCCGCCGCGCACCGTTCTGCCGAGCGCAATGCACGGCTCGCCGCATGGGCGGTGCCGGTTGCAGCTTCGAGGCTCCATTGGCTCGTGGGAGCGACTACTGTTTCCCTCGTTGGCGGAATGATTGGATCACAGGTGCAAAGCGGTCTCGGCACCAGTTGCGCCAGCACAGAGTGCTCGACAACAAAAAATTTCACTTCTGCCGCACAGGCAAAGAGAGGGACCTATGCTTCGCTCATTCACTCTTCTGGCATTGGCTGTTTGCTCCGTCGCATCTGCATCCGCATCCGTGATGAATCGTGACGCGAACCGTACGCATACGAAGGACGCTCGGGTATTTGTAACTCTGGTAAACACGAGCGTGGTATTTCGCGATGTGAAGATTGATGGCCACGTTTATACGCTGCAGCCGCATGAGCTTCTGACGGTGAAGGGACCGGCGGGCACGGCGGTGTATGCAGCCAGTTCTTTCGGGAAGATTCATCGGGGAGACACGCTGGTGGCGTTGACGCCGTCGCTGGATCACAGCCGCGTCGCTATCCGTTAACTAAGCTTTGAAAGCGGCACTTCCATCCAGGGCAGGTCCAGACCGGGCCTGCCCCGTTTTTTCATTTCGCCTTGGGGTCGCAGCGTCAGTTCTGCTGCTCGATGGCCAGCAGCTTCTCCTTGCGGTCGGTGCCCCAACGATAGCCGGTGAGCTGTCCGTTTTTCCCTACCACGCGATGGCATGGCACCACCAGCGCGAGCGGATTCCGCGCACATGCCCGAGCCACCGCCCGTACGGCGCGCGGCTGGCCCAGCTCCGCAGCAACAGCGGAGTAGCTGCGCGTCTCGCCGCGCGGAATCGACTGCAGCAGGCGCCACACGCGCTGCTCAAACGCCGTCGCCCGCAGGTCGAGCGGCAGATCCAGCGCGACCGGGTGCTCGGTCATACGCGAGATTACCGCGCGCGCCGTCGCGCCGAGCCGCTCGTCTTCCGGCGCTGCCAGCTGAATTTCCGCAGCAGGGAAGCGGTCGCGCAGCTCGCGCTCCATCGCGGCGGCGTTATCGCCCAACGTCACCGCGCATAGGCCGCGCGCGGTCGCTGCCACCAGTACCTTGCCGAGAGGGCAATCGGCAACCACGAAGCTGATTTTCTCGCCCAGGCCGCCCTTCCGGAAACGCTCCGGCCGCATGCCCAGCCGCGCATCCGCGCCCTCATACATGCGGCTCGATGAACTGAACCCAGCTTCGTAAATCGCATCGGTCACGCTGCTGCCGCTCGCCAGCCTGTCGCGCAGCAATGCAGAGCGCCGGTCGATCTGGTAATGCCGAGGGCTCACGCCCAGCACCCGCTCGAACATGCGCTGCACGGTGAACGGGCTCATCGCGGTTAGCCGGCCAAGCTCCTGCAGAGTGACAACGCGATCGACATGCCGGTCGAGATAGTCGCACAGCCGCCGCACTGTCTCTGCTTCGGCATGCTCGCCGGCCGGATGACACCGCCGGCACGCGCGATATCCCGCCGCCATCGCCGCATCCGGGTTCGCGAAGAAGCGCACATTTTGCCGCGCCGGGCGCCGGCTCACGCAGCTGGGACGGCAAAAGATCCCGGTCGTCTCCACCGCGTACACGAATTGACCATCCGCCGACGCATCCCGCGTCTGCACCTGCCGCCACGCCTGTTCGGCATCGAATGCGGCCTTCATCTCCACTACCTTCACTGTCGTTGGAACCACCTGTATCGTTGCCATGTCAGCATACTGCGCTTGCGGGCGCGGCGGCGCGCTCCGGTTCTTGCCGGAGAAGTTAGGAAATTTTGCTTCAACGTTTCGCCGGTATCTCAATCGGCACCGGCGGTGCAACATGACGCACGTCGGCAAAGTTCCCTTGATCAATCCCCACGCTCAAGCGACCGCGCGAATCGATGTACAGCAGCCCCTCGCCCACCGGAACGTCGCTGAATGTCTTCACAAACGGCAGCACATAAGAAATCCCGGCAATCGTCACCGGCACGCGATCGCCCAGCGTGTAGCCGAGCTTTGCAAACGTCGCCGCCGGCACATTCGTGACCAGGTTGCCGAACGGCCCATCGGTCCCGATCACCTGCCCATGCAGCCCGCTCGCATCAGTCGTGGCGCTCGTATTCTGCAATCGCACCAGCTTCGCCAGATCGAGAGCCGGCCCCGCGGACGTCCAGTCATCGCCCCGCGCCAGATGCGCGCCTGCCGGCGAGAAGATGTCGCGGCCATGGAAGGTAGACGACAGCTTTGCGCCGATCATCCATGCCGGATTCGTGATCTCGCGCGCACCCACGAGCCCATCGCGATTGGCAAGCTGCGTGATCATGCCGTTGTCCGGCAGGACAAAATACTGCCCGACCTTCGACTTCACAATGATCGCCTTACGCGTGCTCCCCACCGTGGGATCGATCACCGCCACGAACACCGCATCATGCGGGAAATACGGCGCAGAACCAGCCAGAAAACGTCCCGCCTGCGCAATATCGAACGGCGTCACCTGGTGCGTGATGTCGATGATTTTCGCCTGCGGGGCAATGCCGAACATCACCGCTTTGCAGATGCCGACCGCGTCGTCCTTCACATCGAAGTCGGTCATGAACCCGATGACACGCGGCGCGGTGACAGTCTGCGCCGGCAGAGCAGGGAAGGCGAACAACAGTGCGACAACGGTGAACAGAATCGCGCGAAATCCAGAACGCGATGAGAGTCGAAGCGCGGAACGTTGAGGCACAGGTGTCTCCCGGCAGCAGCGAAGATGGCAGCTTCAAGTCAGCATAACCGGCCAGTCAAGGCCTTTCGTCAGGGAAGCAATCCAAACTCCGCCACTCCCGTCTGCGTGCCGACATACACCTTGCCGTTCACAATCACCGGCGTGATGAACTTATTGCCGTTGCCGAATTGATCGCGGCCACCTGCGGCCTGGTTGCTGTTGTAAAGCTCATGGCCCAGGTTCGTCGCGTCATAGGCGTGGAGCACGCCGAGCTGGCTGAGATTGCTTTCGAGCGCCCATACGATGGCATTCTGCGTCCCATTCGCTGAGACGCTTGGCGTGCTCCCGGGATACGGAAAGACCACAGCTGATTGGCTCGACGGCGTCGTCGCCAGCTTCGCCTGG
>DASUWP010000019.1:0-13021 GCA_036378335.1 Acidobacteriaceae bacterium
GGGCGGCGCAACAGCGCCGCCCCTGTCCGTCTCTACTAAATCGCAACTCCCCCCTCTGCGAAAATAAGTCCGGGTGAGGAGGTAGCTCCATTGCGATTTGTAATTCTTCGTAAAACCGAAAAGTGGATGGAATCCGGGACGCCCGATCCCAAACTCGCGGCCGCCATGCAGCAATACGACGAAGAGATGCGCAAGGCCGGCGTCCTCGTCGCCGTGGAGCGCCTGCAGCCCAGCGCTAACGCCACGCGCCTTCGCATGTCCAAAGGCCAGTTCCGCACCATCGACGGCCCCTTTACTGAAACGAACGAGTTGATCGCGGGCGTCAACATCATCGACGTCGCCTCTAAAGAAGAGGCGATCGCCTGGATGAAGCGCTGCCCCACATTGTGCGGCCCAAGTACGGAAGCTGAGTTCGAGATCCGTCCTGTAATGGACGCTCCGGCCATCGACGGCGACCCGGCCTAGCCTCGTACCGTTTGCAACCGCAGCGCGAAAGATGGTCTGATCAACCTGGAACGCTCCGATGTGGTGACACCAGCCGTGCCATCTACTGACATCGACCGCAGCCAGATCGATCGCACCATCGACGCCGTGTGGCGCATGGAGTCCGCGCGCGTCATCGCCGGCCTCACGCGCATCGTGCGTGATATCGGCATCGCCGAAGAGCTCGCACAAGACGCACTGGTTGCCGCGCTCGAACAATGGCCGCAGTCTGGCGTGCCGCAGAACCCCGGCGCGTGGCTGATGGCTGCGGCCAAGCACCGTGCCATCGACCTGCTTCGCCGCAACACGCGCGTCGAGCGCAAGCACGAAGAGCTTGCCCGCGAGTTGGAAGAGCAGCAGCAGCGCTCCTTCGCCGACTTCGCCACCGCGCTCGCCAGCGCCGCCGATGGCGACATCCAAGACGATCTCCTCCGCCTCGTCTTCATCTCCTGTCATCCCGTGCTCTCGCCGGAGTCGCGCGTCGCGCTCACGCTTCGCCTGCTCGGCGGCCTCACCACGCCCGAGGTCGCCCGCGCGTTTCTCACTCCGGAGGCCACGATCGCGCAGCGCATCGTGCGCGCCAAGCGCACCCTCGCCGAAGCGCGCGTTCCCTTCGAAGTGCCTACCGGTCTCGATCGTTCCGCGCGCCTCTCCTCCGTGCTCGAAGTCATCTACCTCATCTTCAACGAGGGCTACTCCGCCACCGCTGGTGAAGACTGGCTGCGGCCCGCGCTCTGCGAAGACGCGCTGCGCCTCGGCCGGATTCTCGCCGGCCTCGTGCCGGAGGAACCTGAAGTTCACGGCCTTCTCGCTCTCATGGAAATTCAGGCCTCGCGCCACGCCGCCCGTGTCGGACCGGAAGGGGAGCCCATCCTGCTACTGGATCAGGACCGCAGCCGATGGGACCAGTTGCTCATCGGGCGCGGCCTGGCAGCACTCGCGCGCGCAGAAGAGCTGGGCAGCACACCCGGTCCCTACACACTGCAGGCCGCCATCGCCGCATGCCACGCACGCGCGCGTACCGGCGAAGAGACCGACTGGCAGCGCATCACCACACTTTATGCCGCGCTGGCTGAGCGCCATCCCTCGCCCATCGTCGAGCTCAATCGTGCCGTCGCACTCGCCATGGCTTTCGGCCCTGAGGTTGGTCTTGAACTCGTCGACAAACTCGCGGCTGAACCAGCGCTCGTCAACTACCATCGCCTTCCCAGCGTCCGTGCCGAGCTGCTCTTCCGCCTCGGCCGGTTCGCCGAAGCGTGCCCCGAATTCGAACGCGCCGCAGGGCTCGCACGCAATGCCCGCGAACGCGAGCTGTTACTCAACCGCGCACGTACCTGCACATCCGCAGTTGCAACCAACTCCGGCCCTCGGTAGCCTCGAACAGATGCCGCCCTCACCCATCCTGATTTCGCCCGCGCACCGTGCAGAGTTGCTGCACGCCGCGCGGCAGGTCGCGCAGCACGCCTACGCGCCTTACTCAGGCTTTCGCGTCGGTGCAGCGCTGCTGCTCGAAGGCGGTGTCATCGTCGCCGCCGGCAATGTCGAAAACGCCTCCTATGGCCTGTCCATCTGTGCGGAACGCGCCGCCGTTTTCGCTGCGGTCGCACAGCACGGCCCGAAAATGCGCATCTCTGCGGTCGCCGTCACCAATCTCAACGACGCCCCCAGTCCCCCTTGCGGCGCGTGCCGCCAGGTCCTCTCCGAGTTCATGCCGCCCAACGGACTTATCCTTTTTCCCTTTGACGGCACACCTCCGGCCACCATCGAAACCCGTACCCTCGCCGAGCTCTTCCCCTTCGGCTTCGATCTCACGCATGCCGGATAACGCTAGCCGATCGCTTGACACGGGCAGCATCATCCGCCGCAAGCGGGATGGCAACGCCCTTACCGCCGAAGAAATGATGTATATCGCCCGCGGCGCCGCGGACGACTCTATCAACGACGCGCAGCTCAGTGCATTTCTTATGGCCACTTTCCTCCGGGGGATGGAACCCGCGGAAGTTCAATCGCTCACTCAGGCCATGCGTGTCTCCGGTGTGCAGCTCAATCTGCGCGCTCCGGCAAACGGCGGCGCCCCGCGGCCTACAGTCGACAAGCATTCCACCGGCGGCGTCGGTGACAAGACGTCGTTCCTCGTTGCGCCGATCGCCGCGGCCGCCGGCCTGCGTGTCCCCATGCTGAGCGGACGCGCGCTGGGGCATACCGGCGGCACGTTGGATAAGCTCGAAAGCATTCCCGGCTATCGCACGACACTTTCGGTTAGAGAGATGCAGTCCGTGCTGGACCAGGCCGGCTGCTGCATCGTCGGTCAATCCGCCGACCTGGTTCCGGCGGACCGCCGCCTCTATTCGCTGCGCGATCACATCGGAGCGGTCGAAAGCCCCTATCTCATCTGCGCCTCCATCATGAGCAAGAAGCTCGCCGCGGGCCTCGATGCGCTGGTTCTCGATGTCAAGACTGGCTCAGGCGCCTTTCTCCCCGACCCGGCCGTTTCCCGCTTCCTCGCGCGCCTCATGGTGGAAATCGGCGAAGCTTCCGGCACCCGAACCGCTGCGGTTCTCACCGATATGTCACAGCCGCTGGGACGTTTCGCCGGCAACTCCGTCGAAATCCTCGAGGCTCTGGCACTTCTCCGCGGAGAACGTACGGTCAACAGTGACGATCTTCGCGAACTTTCCCTCATCATTGCCGGCTGGATGCTCTTCCTCACCGGCATCAGCAACACTGCGCAGGCGGGCCGCGCGGGCGCCGAAAGCCTGCTCGCGGACGGCTCCGCCCTGCATCATTTCGAACAAATGGTTGCCCTGCAGGATGGCGACCTCGCCGCGCTCACACACCAGCCGGCGCAGCGGCGTGAACTGCGCGCCTCTCGCTCCGGCTTCCTTTTTTCCATGGACACCACCGCTATCGGATGGGTGGTCCAGGGTCTTGGCGCCGGCCGCACACAGCTCGGCGAGCCTGTCTCCGCGCATGCCGGCATCGAGCTTCACGCAAAGCTCGGATCGCAGATCCGTGCCGGTGATCCACTCTGCACGCTTTTTGCCGACGACGCGAGCCGTTTCGAGGTGCCAGAGCGCATACTTGCCGACGCCATCATCATCGCCGACGCCCCGCCGCATCCCGCATCGCTGGTGCACGAGGTGCTCACCCGCGATACTCTGAGCCTGCACTCAGCGCAACATTCAGATTAGATTCTCCGATCAATCCCAGCAGTTCAGGACGAACCATTGGCACGATTCACCGGAATCCTTGGCATGCTCACCATGCTGCTGCTGGCATGGCTCTTCTCTACCAACCGCCGAGCCATCCGTGGACGCACCGTCGCGTGGGGCGTGGGCCTGCAGATCGTCTTCGCTTACCTGGTGCTGCGCTGGAGCTTCGGCCGCGATGCCATGTCCCGCGCGGGCGGTGGCGTGAACAAGCTGCTCAGCTATGCCTTCGCCGGTTCGCAGTTCGTCTTTGGCGAGTTCGGCAAGCAGCACTCGTCCTACGGTTCCATCGTGGCCTTCCAGGTGCTGCCCACCATCATCTTCATCTCCGCGCTCTTCGCCGCGCTCTATCACCTCGGCGTCATGCAGCTCGTCATCCGCGCCTTCGCGTGGGGCATGCAGCGCACGATGCGCATCTCCGGCGCCGAGTCGCTCAACGTCGCAGCCTCCATCTTCATGGGCCAGACGGAAGCGCCGCTCTCTATCCGTCCGTTCCTATCCAGCCTCACCCGCTCCGAGCTCATGACGGTCATGACCAGCGGCATGGCCCACGTCTCCGGCGGAATCATGGCTGCATACATTCTCTATGGAATTGACGCCAAACACCTGCTCGCCGCCGTGATCATGACCGCGCCCGGAACCATTCTGATTTCGAAAATGCTGGTGCCCGAAACCGATACGCCTGAAACCTTCGGCCACGTACACCTGCCGGAATCGGAAGAGCATCGCGAAGAAAACTTTCTCGGCGCAGTCGCCCGCGGCACCATTGACGGAGGCCGGCTCGCATTCAATGTCGCCATCATGCTCATCTCCTTTGTCGCGCTCGTTGCGCTGGTCAATGGCATCTTCGGCGGCATCCACAACTGGCTCAGCCCACACCACATTCCCTTCCCTACCTCGCTCGACGAAGTGCTCGGCTGGGTTTTCGCGCCCATCGCGTGGCTCGTCGGCATCCCGTGGCATTCGGCGCCCATTGTCGGCAATCTCCTCGGCACCCGCATGGTCGTCAACGAGCTCGTCGCTTTTGCGAATCTCGGCGCACTCAAAGGCACGCTCGACCCGCGCTCCTTCACCATCGCCACCTTTGCGCTCTGCGGCTTCGCCAACTTCAGCTCCATCGGCATTCAGATCGGCGGCATCGGCGCACTCATCCCCGAGCGGCGCAACGAGCTGGCGCGACTCGGCCTGCGCGCCATGCTCGCCGGCACCATGGCCAATCTCATGTCGGCATCGATCGTCGGCGTCCTGCTGCAATAGCTTCGTACGTCACTCCGTGGAGGGGATCTGCGGTAACCTCCTATCAACCAGGAGCGCCCATGGCTCTCGACAATCAGCTCGACATCGATCTCGACCGCATCGCCCGCCAGGAGCGCGAGCTGCAATGGACTTCGTTCAGCGAAGAAGACGCCTGGCAGCTCGGCTCCACGCTCCGCGAGCTAGCTGTCGAGCGCCAGCTCGCCATCGTCATTGACATTCGTCGCTTCGCCCCACATCTGGGCAACCAGCCGGGCGCGCCGCTCTTCTACGCCGCGCTCCACGGCACCTCACCAGACAACGCCGAGTGGGCCCGCCGCAAAGCCAATGTCGTTGCGCGCCTCCATCGCAGCAGCTACGCCATCGGCCTCGCGCTCAAGGGACGCAATCTCTCGCTCGAGGAAAAGTACAGCCTGCCGGCAGCCGACTACGCAAGCCACGGCGGAGCATTTCCTATCACGCTCGCCGGCACCGGCGTCATCGGCTCAGTCACCGTGTCGGGCCTGCCCCAGCGTGACGATCACGAGCTCGTCGTCGAAGCCTTGTGTCTCGAGCGCAATCGCCATTACGCCGACTTGCGCCTGCCCGCATTGGACTAAAGAGAATCGCTCAACGACTCCGGTCGAACTACCGCTTCAGGCAACCTAATATCTTTGCCGCCGTTACTTGGATCACCTCTCCTGTGTCCGCAAGCGTGCTCAGGGACCGGCGCTTCACCTCTTCGGTCTTCGATCCACAGAGATCGGAAACAACAATTGGAATGTAGTTGAGATCCAGTCCGTGGCGAACCGTCGGTTCGATGCCCACTTCGAGGGCAATCCCCGCAATGATGAATACCTGGAGCTGTGCGTCGCGCATGGCAAGGTCAAGGTATGTACCTTCGAACGCAGACATGGTGATCTTGTCGATCACCGGCTCGTCCTCCTGCGGACTTAGTTCCGGAATGATCTGCCACGACGGCGAGCCTGAGGTGAACAGTGGCTTCGTCTCAGCCGGGTCGCTCTTGCGCTGCCACACCATCGCACGACGCAGTTGTCCAACACCCGCGACGCGGTTGGGCAGAAACAGGTGGCGGGTAAAGAAAATCCGGATACCGGCTTGCCTGGCCGCCACCAGCATCTGCTGACACCCGGCCACGATCTCGCGGCCGTTGCCGATCTGCGGAACGATGCCGGCCTGCATGTCGTAAACGATCAGCGCAGCCCGCTCCGGGGCGCAGAGCTCGCGCAATTCCTCAGGAACAGACAGACCGAATGCCTGCTTCATTTGGGCTTCTCCTGAATTAGCTCCTTGTCACGCTTTTGAGCGTTCGATCAAAGGGCGGGTTCACATCAATCTCCGAACGGAAGAGCGCTTCGATAGGCAAGGGCGCCTGAAGGGCGATGAAACTCCACTCCAAAAGTCCCGCCTTGCTCAGCGGGAAATCATCCGTATACTGCTTTGCCGTAGCTACGTCCGGTACTTCAAACACAATGACAACCCCAAGCTCATCGGCGCGGGCGTAGTTTTCGCGCACGACACCCAGCTTCCAGAGCCGCCATACGTTCGAGACCTCCTCAGGCAGGTAAGGTGTCACCTGCTCCAACGTTACACCGGGCTGAAATCGATCGAATGCGATAACGCGCATATCCTTTCTCCTCTACCGCACATTAACAATTTGTTTGAATTCAAGCAAATTGACCATGATTAAGTTTTGACTAAACGGGGCCATTTGGATCAGATTCGTGCTGTGAATGAGAGAGATCACATCGATCGGCTGGTGGGCCGCTGGAAGCAGGAGAAACCGGAATACAACCTCGCCCCGGTAGAGATTATTGGACGAGCCGGACGGATCATGGAACACGTCGATCGCGCTCTCGAGTCGAAATTCGAACAATGGGGTATCACCCGCGCTTCGTTCGATGTGCTGGCAACGCTCCGGCGAGCCGGTCCACCCTATCGCCTTCTCCAGCGAGAACTCATGCGGCAGTTAATGCGAACCTCGGGAAGCATCAGCCTTCGCATTGACGCACTGGAGCGCGATGGACTGGTTCAGCGGGAATTGAATGAAGAAGATCGCCGAACCACCGAAGTGGTGCTTACGCCAGCGGGCCACAAGCTTCTGGAAAAAATCATCCCAGAGCACTTGGCCAACGAATCGGCGCTTATTGCCGGCTTGACCGTCCGCGAAAGATCAGAACTGGTTGTGCTGCTGCGCAAGTGGCTGCTCTCGTTGGAAGCGGAAGTCTCCCACGCGAATCAGGTGCAGCTCGGACTGGTCATTCTCAATCCTCGGACGTCCCTAATGAAGCGTCGGGCGGCAGGCCTCCCGGACGCGGCCGGCCTGCTCATCCACAGCGTGGAAAAAGGCAGCCGCTCGGCAGCAGGTGGCCTTCGGCGAGGCGATCTCATTACTCAGATTGAGGATGTCGG
Organism: Acidobacteriaceae bacterium; assembly: GCA_036378335.1. Lineage (GTDB taxonomy): Bacteria > Acidobacteriota > Terriglobia > Terriglobales > Acidobacteriaceae > KBS-83. The sequence continues at coordinate 7,359 of DASUWP010000019.1, forward strand.
AATCAGCAGTGTTTCCGCGATTCGAAAAGCACTCAACCGCCCGCAACCACGTTGGAAGCGGTTCCTGATCCTCCGCGGCGCGGAGCCTCTCACTCTGAAGGTCGATTGCCGCGAGGACGGATAGACGGATTGCCGCCGCAGGCGCGTTCGCCCGTGCGGCCAGCACCCTACTGCGTGCGCAACGTCGTCATCGGATCGGTCTGCGCCGCGCGATATGCCGGTGCAGCACTCGCTAGAAACGCAACCACCAGCAAGACCAGCGACATCGCGCAGTAGGTCAGCGCATCGGACGGCTTCACTCCATAGAGCAGGGTCGCGATGAACCGCGTTACCGCGAATGAGATGGCTAACCCCACGGCTACTCCAATCGCGGCCAGCGTCATCCCACGCTTCAGGATCATGCGCAGCACATCGCCGCGCTGCGCGCCCACCGCCAGCCGCAACGCGATCTCCAGCGAGCGCTGCTGCACGATGTACGCCAGCACGCCATACAGCCCAACCGCCGCCAGCAACAGTGCGATTCCGGCGAAGCTGGTCAGTATCAGCGTCTGGAAACGCGCCGGCGACGCCGCCTGCGCTACGTAAACCTCCAGCGGGTTCAGTCGGTAGGTCGGGATATTCGAATCCATGCTCGCAACCGTCGCCTTCACCGCCCGCTCCAATGCCGCCGGATCGCCCGTCGTTCGCAGCACCAGATATGGTTCAGTGATCACCGCCTGTGTCCAGGGCATGTAGTAGTGCGGCGCAGCCTCGGCGGTAAGGCCAACTTGCTTGATATCCCCAACCACCCCCACAATCTCGCGCGCCGGATGGTTCTTCACAAAATCATCGCTGAGGTCCACTGTGATGTGCCGGCCGATCGGGTTTACGCCGGGAAAATACTTCTTCGCAAATGCCTGATCGACGATCGCCACCGGCGTGGCCGTGGATTTGTCCGTGCTGTTAAAGGTGCGTCCGCCAATCAGGGGAATGCGCATCGTCTCGAAGTATCCGGGCAGCATCACGCCCAGTGACTCACTCGGGTGATCCGCTTTCGCCACCGGATGGCCCTCCACCGTGAATGAGATGGATGCATCGCTGCCGGAGAGCGGCATCGGCCAGCCTGCGGATGCCTGCTTGACCCCGGGCAACGCATTCAGCCGGGCAACGAGTTCCTCCACAAACTGGATCCTGTGATCGTGGGGGTACGCAGCCTCAGACATGGTGTAGCGCGCCGTCAGCACGTGGTGTGCATCAAATCCCGGATCTACGTGCAGTTCACTCACGAAGCTGCGGATCAGCAGTCCCGCGCCCACCAGCAGCACCAGCCCAAGCGCCGTCTCGCCGATCACCAACCATGTCTGCAGCCGGTGATGTCCGCGGCCGCTGGTCACCGAACGGGTTCCATCGCGCAACGCCAATGCCGGTGCCAACGAGGAAGTACGCAGCGCCGGCACAACACCGAACAGAATGCCGGTGACTGCCGAAATGCCCATCGCAAACGCCAGCACGGGCAGATCGATAGACACATCGCCCAACCGCGGCAGCGCCTGCGGAAACCACACCGCCAACTGCTTCAGGATCACGCTCGACAATGCAATGCCTGCCAGGCCGCCGGTCATCGATAGCACCAGCGACTCAGCCAGCATCTGCCGCGCGATTTCCCCGCGGCTCGCGCCCAGCGCGCTGCGTAGCGCAATCTCGCCGCTGCGCCGCGAACTGCGCACCAGCAGCAATCCCGCGACGTTCACGCACGCAATCAGCAGCAGCAGCCCCACCGCGCCGAACAGTACTTCCAACGCGGGCCGCGTCTTGCCTACCTCGTGCTCAAGTTGCGGCAACACTCTGGCTGTCGTGTACCACTTGTTTGTGTCCGGGTACTGCGCTGCAAGGCCACGCGCTACGCTGCCCAGGTCCGCCTTTGCCTGCTCCAGGCTAACGCCCGGCTTCAACCGCCCAATCACCTCCAGCTCATCCTGTCCACGCTGCGTCATTGCCGGCGAGGCTCCCTCCGCGTCCTGCGCAAGCGAGGTCCATGCCTCCACTCCGCTTTCCGTTGGGAAATGAAAGCGTTGCGGCATCACGCCCGCAATCGTGTATGGCTTCCCGTCCAGCATCACCTGCCGGCCCACCACGTTCTTCTCTCCGCCAAAGCGCAACTGCCATAGCGCATAGCTCAACATCACAGCGCGATTCCCTGCCCGCTCTTCATCCCACCGGAAGTCGCGTCCCAGCATGGGAGCAACGCCTAGCACCTGGAAGAAATTCGACGAGACCGCATATGCGCCAACCCGCTGCGCCTCGCCCACGCCGGTGAGCGTCATGTTGGATCCTGTATACGACGCCAGTCCGCTGAATGTCCGATTCTGCGCGCGCCAGTCAAAATAGTCCGGGTAGCTCAACGACTCCGGAAGCACCGCCTGCGTGGAGTGGTCCTCCTGCGTAATGCGCATCAGCCGATCTGCCTGCGGATAGGGCAGCGGCTTCAACAGCACTGCATTCACCAGAGTGAAGATTGCGGTCGTCGCCCCAATCCCCAATGCCAGTGTGACAATCGCCGCGATGGCAAAGGAAGGACTCTTCCGCAACTGGCGAAAGCTGAACCGGAAATAACCTAAAAAGCGCTCCATGCAATCCTCATGAGGACAGAAGTTCGATGGGAAAAATGCACGTATCGGTCCATTCGCGAACGCAGGAAAGCACCTGATATCTGCGCCGATGAGCTGCGCTGGGAATCAATCCTGTCCGGCGGCGGAACGTAGGTGTCCGCGAGCGGACACGAAGCTGCGCACAGCCGCCCAGCCATCGGGTACACGGACGAGTCCGGCAAGGCCCAGGCGGTCGTCTGCGAAGTGCCCAGGCACGATCCGCGGGGGCTGCTGGCCATATTGCGCGCACGTGCCCCACAAGCATGCGGGAAGGTGGTAAATGGCTGTGGCGGCTTCCTTCCCTAGCAGTCAGCCGAACTCAGTACCAATCGCTTTCTCTCTGAATCCCTAAACATCTCAGGCTGGAATCCCAATACCGCCAAAAAAGAAGCGCGATTTCGCCGTGAGGAAATCGCGCTTCAGTCCATCATCAAAAAAAACGTTACACGCGCGCTTCGAGCACCATATTGAACGGCGTCTCCGCCGCGCGGCGTACTTGTGAGAATCCGCCCTCCTGCAGCACCTCGCGCAGGCGCTTCTCTCCCGCCTGTGCGCCCAGCCCCAGCCCAACCTCTTGGGACAGCGAAGCCGGCACGCAGCACATCAGCGAAGCCGAGTAGTAGATCCGCCCCACAGGATTCAGGTTCGCTGCGGTGTCGTCACCGGCAATGGGCTCGACAATCATCCATGTACCGCCCGGCGCCAGCGCGCTCTTTATATGCTTCGCCGCGCCCACCGGATCGCCCATGTCGTGCAGGCAGTCAAAGGTGGTCACGAGATCGTAGCCGCTGCCGGGAATCGCCGCCGCCGGAGACACTTCGAAACTCGCCGCGTCCTGCAGGTTCTGCCGCTTCGCCGATGCCCGCGCGCTTTCAATCGATCCATCGTGATAATCGAAGCCGGTAAACTTCGATTTCGGATACGCCTTCGCCATCAGCAGGGTCGACGCGCCATGTCCGCAGCCGATGTCCGCGACCTTCGCGCCGGCCTTCAGCTTCGCCTCCACGCCCGTCAGTGCCGGCAGCCACTCGGAAACCAGGTGCATCAGGTAGGTGGGCCGGAAGAATCGCTCGCAGCCCACGAACAGATCCTTGTCGTGCTCGTGCCAGCCGAAACCGCGCCCTTCGCGGAACGCATTTGTCAGCTTCTCTTCGTCACGCATGATCGAAGCCAGCATGTGGTGGAAGCCTGGCAGGTCGAGCCCGGAATTGTCCTCCGCCAGCGCGAATGCCTGCTCCGGACTCAGACTGTAGGTGTCCGTCGTCGCGTCGTAATCCACATACTTGCTGGCGGCATTGGCCTTCAGCCACTCGCGCACATAGCGTTCGCGCACGCCGGTTCGCTCGCTCAATTGCTCTGACGTCACAGGCGTGCCGTCCTTCATAGCGCGAAACAACCCCAGCCGGTCGCCCATCAGCACAACAGTGGAATGCAGCGCAGCGCCCATGTCGCCGACGGCCTGGCCAAGAAATGCGTTCAGTTTGTCCGGATCGATCGCCCGCGGCGCAGCTGCAGCGGCGGGAGCGGTAGTCGTAGCCATAGCGATTCTCCTCAGAAGAAATCAGGAAACGCGCCATACGCCAGGAAGACAATCGGTAGCGAGAACAACTGCGGGGGCCAGGAATGAACGGGAAAGGCGAAGCAGGCTTCCTGTGGGCCCAGTGGTGGAAGTATAGGCTCACCGAATCTGCTTCCGGCAAGGGAAATGTCAATCTATCGCAAAACGGGTGGCGTTTACCGGATTCCCACCATTCCCGCCACGGACGCCCGCAGCTTCGCCGGATCGTAGCCCACACCGTCCTTGAATACCGTCTCCACCTTCTCGACATCCTCAACCTTCGACGCCGGATTCCCATCCAGCACCACCAGGTCCGCCGTCCGCCCCTCGGCCACACTGCCGATATGCTCCTGCTGGCCCAGGTAGATCGCGCCATTCTCGGTTGCGATATGGATCGCCTCCACCGGGGTGAACCCCGCCTCCACCAGCAGCTCCATCCCACGCTGATCGCCAAAGCCCGGCACGACGCCGCCAAATGATGTCGGATCGCACCCGGCTATCAGAAGTCCGCCTGCCTTCACGAAATCGCGTTCGAACTGCATCTCCTTTTTGAGCATCGCTCCATCTAACGGGGAGTCCCGTTCCGCAATCGCTGCACGGACCTGCAGGTAGCGCGCCCAGGCCGCGTCCGTCATGACCGTTTCGGCCCTCATCTCACTCGCGAGCGGCGGCCGGTTCGGAACCGTCACCTCAAACACCGCAAGCGTGGAGGTGACCGCGACATGGCGCTTCACCAGATCACGAATCATCTCTTGGACAGGAGCGCTTTCAATATCCAGGTTCTTGGCAAAGTCTTCCTCCACCCCAGCGGCAGGACATACCCCTGGCTTCTTACCAGGGAAGAACTCCGTGTCCACGACGATGCCGTGCTCCAGATCGTCGATTCCCAGCGCGGCCGCCTCGCGAAAACCCACCGAGCAGAGATGACCCGTCAGCTTCAACCCCCTCGCATGCGCGTGGTCTATCGCGGACTTCAGCTCTTCAGGAGATATATCCATATATGCCTTGAAGGATGTGACGCCTTCCGTTGCCCAGTAATCGACCGTCCGCGCAGCATCTTCCGGATCACTCAGCGTATGCATCTGTGGCGCCTTGCCGAGATAGCCACCGAGATAGGGGCCAGTGATGTCCATCTTCGGTCCCGGGATCTTTCCCGCGTCGATCATGTGTTTCACGTCAAGATCGGTATAGGGCTCCATGCTTCCGGCGGTACGGGCGGTGGTCACGCCTGCCGCCAGGTAAAGCCGAGGCGCGCTGTCGGCGATCTCGGTCCACAGGGGAAGCCCATCGAGGATGTGCGCCGGCGTCGGATAGAAGAAATGCTCATGCATCCCGACAATCCCCGGCATCACCGTCTTGCCGGTCAGGTCTAGAATCTTCGCATTCGGCGGATACGCGTTGCGCAACTTCGCGCTCTGCACTCGGGTGATCTTCCCGTTCTCGATATCGATCCGCTGGTCTTCCATCGGCGCGGCGCC
>DASUWP010000020.1:0-2637 GCA_036378335.1 Acidobacteriaceae bacterium
GCCGCGGCAATTCCTCCACCACTGCCCGCAACCACCACCGTGCTGAGCACCTGGCTAGTGCTGAAAGCCTTCTCCAACGGCTGCGCCGCCATGACCGGTGTCGAGGCTGTTTCCAACGGCGTCACCGCATTCCGCGAACCGCGCGCGAAGAACGCCCAAAACGCGCTGACCGTCATCATTGCGACCCTTATTGTGCTGCTGTACGGCACCGCCTGGCTGGCCACCAAGTACGGCATCATGGCCATGGACCCGACGCAGCACGGCTACCAAAGCCTGCTGAGCCTGATCGTGATGGCTGTCTTCGGTCGCGGTTGGATCTATCACTTCACCATGTGGTCGGTCTTCCTGGCTCTGGCCTTCAGCGCGAACACGGCCTTCGCCGGATTCCCACGCCTGGCGCGCACTATCGCGATGAACGACTATCTGCCACACGTCTTCACGCTGCGCGGCCGCCGGCTACTGTTCTCTCACGGCATCTACGCGCTGACCGGCTTCACCTTCGTCATTCTCATCATGTTCGATGGCAACACCGAGAAGCTCATCTCGCTGTATGCCATCGGCGCCTTCATGGCCTTCACGTTCTCGCAGGCCGGCATGGTGAAGCACTGGAACAAGGAGAAGGACAACAAGCATCGCCACTGGCTGATGCTGATCAACGGAACCGGCGCCGTGGCCACCGGCATCACGACGCTGATCGTCCTCGTCGCCAAGTTCACCTCGGGTGCCTGGGTGACAGCGCTGCTCATCCCCACGCTGATCCTCGCCATGGTCGCCGTCAAGCATCACTACCTGCGCGTGAAGGACGCCGTGCGCATGGGCAAACTGAATCTTTCTAACCTGCAGGAGCCACTGGTCGTCATCCCCATGGCCCGCTGGGACCGGATGACAGAGAAGGCGTTGCGCTTCGGGGTCTTGTTATCCAAGGAGATACAGGTCGTCAATGTAGAGTCGGACGAAGGTGAAGACACGCTGACTCCCAGCTGGGAAGAGAACGTGCTTCAGCCTATCCGGGAGAAGGGGCTCGAGGAGCCGCAGCTCATCACCCTTCACTCGAGCTATCGCCTGGTGATCTCGCCACTTATGGACTACATCCTGGAGCTCGAACGGCAGCATCCGGACCGCAAAATCACCGTCCTGCTGCCCGAACTCGTTGTCAATCACTGGTGGGAAAACCTGCTGCACGGCCAGCGCGTCCAGCTGCTCAAACTACTACTTTTGTTGCGTGGCAAGCAGCGGATTATTGTGGTGGACATCCCCTGGTACCTGTAATACTGGATGTGAAGCGCCCCCTGTTTTTGGAGAAACAAAGATGCTGGATCGGCTCGGCGAGTTGCTTGAGATGTTTCTTGTAGGTCTTGGACAGTTTCTGGATCGGCTGTCATCCGAAGAAAAAACGATGATCAGCCTGCTGCTCGCGTTGCTGATGATCGCTGCAATGATGTCCCGCGTTCTGGTACACCTGGTCCACTAAGACTTGTCACGGCCGCCTCAGTGCACGGCAGGCGCTCCTGCGATTGCCCGCAACCGGCTCACCGCCGCGCTCACCAGCTCAATCGCAGCATCCACCTCAGAGAGCGTATTCAACCGGCTCAGCGAAAGGCGCACGCTGCCGCGCGCTCTTTGCTCGGGCAGGCCCATCGCCACCAGCACATGCGAGGGCTCGGTCGCGCCCGACTGGCACGCCGACCCCGCTGAGATTGCCAGGCCCTGCAGATCGAGCGCAATGATCAGCGCCTCCGCATCCACGCCTCCAAAGTAGAGGTTCGTCGTATTCGGAACTCGCAGAGCACCCGCGCCGTTCACGCCTGCATCGGCCACGCGCGCCAGGATGCCTCGCTCCAGCCTGTCGCGCAGGGCCGCGAGCGCAGCCGGGCTTTCATCGTGCGACAAAAGCCACGCACTCGCGAGCTCCGCTGCACGGCCGAGCCCTACGATGCTCGCGACGTTCTCGGTGCCCGGACGCATGCCCCTCTCATGCATCCCGCCAAAGAACAGCGGGTTCAGCTTCACCTTGCGGCTGACGTACAACACGCCCACACCCTGCGGCGCATGCATCTTGTGCCCGGAGAGGCTGAGAAGATCGCACCCCAGCTCCGCGACGTCGAGCGGTACCTTGCCTCCTGCCTGCACTGCATCGCTATGGACGAGCACGCCGGCAGCATGCGCAATCTCTGTGATCTCCCGCACCGGCTGAATCACCCCAGTCTCGTTGTTCGCCATCATCACGCTCACCAGCTTCGTGTTCGGCCGCAGCGACGCGCGCACCGCCTCCGGCTCCATCACGCCTGCCGAGGTCGGCTTAAGGAATGTCACCTCGACGCCGCGCTCGGCCAGCGCCTCAGCCGCGTGCAACACGGCATGGTGCTCAATAGCGGTATTGATCAGGTGGTCGCCCGCCGAGAGCATTCCAAAGAGCGCCAGATTGTCGCTCTCCGTTCCACCGGAGGTAAAGACAACCTCCGCGGGACGGCACTTCACCAGCGCCGCAACAGCCTCACGCGCCTGGTCCACCGCGGCCCGCGCTTGCTGTCCACGCTGATGCACTGAGCTCGCGTTGCCGAAGCTCTCCGCCCAGTACGGCCGCATCGCTTCTACGATCTCCGGCAGCACCGGCGTCGTAGCGTTGGCGTCCATGTA
>DASUWP010000021.1:0-5118 GCA_036378335.1 Acidobacteriaceae bacterium
TGAAAATTCGATTTGCACGCCTAGATTTGAGACGGTCCGGGGTGGATACTTCGGTTGACGGAATTGTCGGGAACTACCCACCCCGCTCTTCGGCCGGAGTAGGGTGCCTTCTGGCGTTGCGAGCCCGTCCTTCTCTTGCTCGGGACGGGCAATGTTCCTCGTTAACGTATCAGCGGCTGAGCGCGATGGAGAGGATCTGGCCGGCGGCGGTTTTGTCTTCTGTCGCGGCGTAGAGCACGATTGCGTGCTTGCCTTCCAGATCAGTGCAGGGGTGGATCTCGCCTTCCGGCTGGTAGTTGGTGGCCAGGAAGCTGATCTTGTAGTAGTCGGGAGCGTAGAGGGCGAGTTTCTTCGCGGCGCCATCCACTTCCAGCTCTAGAACAGAGGGCGGTCCGCAGCGCACACCGTGAAGGACGCCGCGAGCTTCGTGCTTGGGCGCGTTGGCAGATGCGGCGAGGTGATCGCTGGCCTGGCTGCCGCCGATCGCGATGGTGACGATCTCGCCGGCAGCGGTTTTGTCGGCGGTTTCCGCGTAAGAGACGAGTGCCGGTTTGCCTTCGAGATCGTGGCAGGGCTGCATGTCGCCCGGTGACGCATCGTTGATCGCAACGAACTCGATTTTGAAGTAATTGTTGCTGTAGAGGGCGATGGCTTTGCCGGTGCCCTGGATTTCTAGTTCGAGAACCGCGCCGTTGCAGTGGACGGCCTGGATGATGCCTCGAGCCTCGCGTTTTGGCGCGTCCGCGGATGCAGACGGGTGCGGGCTGGCGGCGGAGCTGGTTTCGATGACAGCGGTCTTGAAGCGCTCCAAGCGCTCTGCCTGATCGACGGGATGCTGGGCTTGCTCGGCGCGCATGCTCTGGTTCTGCTGGATCGCACGAATCGATTGGTCGAGCATGGCCGTCTGGGAAGGATCTTTGGCGAGCGGACGGGCGGCCTCCAGCACGCGCAGGGCGTCTTTTTCGCGGTTGAGAGCGGCCAGCAGATGCGCGGCGTTGATGCGATAGAAGAGATTCGCAGGATCGAGCTCGCTGGCCTTCAGTTCGAGCATGTGCGCTTCGTCCAGGTGCTCATGCTGCATGTTGTAGAGCGATGCGAGCCGGTCATAGGACGGGGCGAAGGCGGGGTTGAGCTTGATAGCCGTCTTGAGGCTGGCTTCGATGGCGGGCGCGTCTTTGAGGCCGTCCTCGCTCATCGCCATGGAGGCGTAGTAGTAGTGGGCCAGGTAGCTGTGCGACTCAAGCTTGACGGCCTGGGTGAGCCACTTGCGCGCGCCTTCCATGTCCTGTGTACGGAGGGCCATGTAGCCCAGCGTTTCGCAGGCGACGGCGTTGTTCGGATCCTGTTTGAGGACGGCATCGAGCAGCGTGTGGGCTTCGGCGGTGCGACCGTTGTAGGCGAGAAATTCGGCGCGGCGCGCGTCGGCATCGGCGGGGGAGACGGCGGAGGTCTCAAACGACGCGACATCGGGAGCGGGCGGGGTGGCGATGCGGAAATAACGAAAGCTGCTTTCGCGGATGTACATTTCCAGATCTCGCTGCAGCTTGTTGAGATCGCCGAATGCGGCAGTAGCGGCGGAGACCGGGTCCTGCTTCTGGACAAGCAGCTTCGCATAGGCCGCGATCTTGTCCTGATGAGTCTGCTGGCCGGTGACTTCCAGGTAATGGACCAGTGCCCAGGACTCGGCGTAGAAGACGGAGCCTTTGTTCTCGTCGTGGTAGTAAGGCGAGTTGTGATCGACGGCGAAGAGGATGGGAAGCGGAATGATTCGGTTCTGGCGGAGATAAAGAACGTCGTCCTGACTGGGTTGGCCGAGGGCGACGTCCTTGTCGTGGATGTCGGTGTTCTGAAAGAACTCGGCGATGCCTTCATTCAGCCACAAGGGCATCCATTCCGCCGCGCCGCTGAAAGCGAAGTGCGTGTACTCGTGATAGACGGTGGCGAAGGGATGTTCCTGTCCGGCATCGAGGCGCATCAGGATGTAGTTTTTCTCCGGCCCGGGCTGGAAATATCCGGCAAGATTCAGTTGTCCCTTCGCCAGGTAGGCCGCCGGTTCGAGCGCCTTGAAACCCTTCTGGTCCTTCAGGGCAAGAACGAGGATGGGCGCGGGCGCATCCACCTTCGCGCCGGGAATGAGGGTGTGCAGCACGGCGCGCATGCGCTCGAACTGCTCGGCGATATGCGCGGCCTGCTTCGCATTGCTGTCGGTCATGACGATGAAGTGCGGGCTGCGCACCTCTACCCAGGTGGGGGTGGAGTCGCGGGCGAAGGCAGGTGTTCCGAGAAGCAGTGCGGAGAAGAAAATCGAAAGGCCCTTCATGGCGCACTGAATGTAGCAAATGCAGCAGGGCACGACCACGAATTTCTTTTGGGGAAAGGGTACGGATGGAGCGCGCTAGTCTTTGCCGCCGAGATTCAGGCCGAACTTAGGGGCGGTGTTGGTTCCGGTGATCTTGACCGGGATTTCGGCGCCCGCGCCGTGTTTGTGGAAGAAGGGATCGACGGGTTTGAGCAGCAGGGATTTCCACCAGGTGGAGGTCATCTGCGAGAGCTCGGCCTGGGTGCGGACCTTGCCGGTGAAGTCAAATTTTTTGCCGTCGAGCGTGTATTGGCCGGCCAGCTGGACCGTGGCGCCGGGAAGCGCGTAATCGAGGCGGCTGAAGACCATCCGGCCGGAGCTGAGATTGAAGCGGCCGTTCATGCGGGAATGCACGTCGGGCGCACCGGGGTGCGCTTCGCCGGGTTTGCCCTGGGCGCGCAGACTGAGCATGTCCACCTTGTCCTCCGTTCCGGGGTTGCTGAAGTGAATGTTGGTGAGGACGAAATTGCCACGCACACCGATTTTTTGCGCGACGCTCTGCTTGCCCGGCGGGATGCTCAACTTCGCCTTCATGTCGATGGTGCCGCTCAAGACGGGTGGCTGGGTTTTGACGGCGAGGTTGAGGAAGTCGCGAATCTGGCCGGCGGGAATGTCAAGGTCGAGATCGATGTCATGCCCCACGCCTCTGTGATTGACGATCGCGCCTGAGCAGGTGAAGTGCGAGCTGCCGAGCGTGGCGTTGACGGGCTGCAGATAGGTATCGCCACTGGTGCCATCGACGATGGCGTGGAAATGCGTTTTGAGCGGTACGGGATGGTTTGCCGTGTCGAGGGTGAAGGCGGGCACGTCGGCGTCGCCGTCGACAACGATGCGGTCGAGCTGGCCGCCGAAGCTTCCGGTGGAGGAGAGAGTGCCACCGATGCCGTGGATGGAATTCAACTCGGCGTGATCGAAGGTGTAGTTGCCGGTGACGGGAGAGTCGCCGGGAGTCTCGTTATTCCACGGACCGAAGCTGCCGGTGGCGTGAATGTCGCCGGGAGGAATGGCGTTGGTGAGCGTCGCGTCATAGGGCGAGGCGCTGTTGGATCCGACATCGTTCAGGACGATGTGTTTGAGGGCAAAAACCTTTGGGTCCTTCTGCGGGTTGGCGGTGCCGATGATGAGCTGCGAGTCGTCGAAGACGATTTCGCCGACGCGAATTTTGATTTTGCCGCGGCGCTTCTTAGACGGCGCGCCCTGCTCGCGCATCTGGCGAGGCGGAATGTGAATGGTCAATCCGCTGACATGGACGGTGTTGACCCGCGTGGGCTTGATAAATAGTCCCAGAACGCCGGCGCGGAAGGAGAACTCACGCAGGGCGAGGATGGGGTAGTTGGCGCCGGCGGCGATGACATCGTCCGGCGGATAGATGCGGAGCCCGCTGCCGGAAACGTGGAGGCCGTGGGAGATGGAGACGTTGAGCGTGTCGAGATCGACCTTGCTATTGAATCGCGTGCTGAGGGTTTCGATCACGCGGCCCTTGAGAATGGGCCCGGCATGACGCAGCATGATCTCAGCGACGACAGTGAGCACGGCGGCGCTGAGCAGCAGCGAAATTCCTATCCATTTCCATATGCGCCACCGCCTGCGTTGTTTGCCGCTGGGGTTCTGGGGCAAGATTGCCGCGTCTCCTTCTGCTGCTGATGCGTGGTGGTGAATCGACACACCAAACTATCGGCGCTTTTCTATGGATGCGCAAACGCAGCGGGCGATTGACAAAGTTCGCGGCGGAGTACGCGGGTGGACCAGAGCCGGGAAGGGCGAACGGTATACTCTCCCGAAGCATGAGTGAGAAGAGATGACCGAAAAGATCCTTGCAGCATTAGCGCAGTTCATTATTGCGGTGATTTCCGCCTCGGGATACTGGGGCGTTCTGTTGCTGATGGGTATCGAGTCGGCGTGCATCCCGCTGCCGTCGGAGGTGATTATGCCCTTCGCCGGATACCTGGTGCATACGGGAAAGCTGAACCTGCTGGGCGTGGCGACGGCGGGCGCGCTGGGCTGCAACCTGGGCTCGCTGGTGGCGTACTGGATTGGCGCCTATGGCGGGCGGCCACTGGTGGAAAAATTTGGCCGCTACGTGCTGTTGAGCCACCATGATCTGGATCGTGTGACGCACTACTTCGAGCGCTGGGGCGGGATCACGGTTTTCTTCGGCCGGCTGCTGCCGGTGGTGCGCACGTTCATCGCGCTGCCGGCAGGCATTGCGAAGATGCCGCAGGGGCGATTTCATCTCTACACATTCCTGGGCTCATGGCCGTGGTGCTATGCCCTGGCGTATGTAGGGATGCGGCTGGGCGCGGGATGGGACTCCGATCCGCGGTTCAAGGAAGTCTTCCATCGCTTTCATCTGGCAGTGGTGGTGGTGCTGGTGGCGGGGTTTGCGTGGTTTGTCTGGAGTCACTGGCGGGGGCGGATGCGGGCTTCCGAGGCTGCGTAACTTAGTCGTGGGGGCATACCCGGCATCCCCTGAGCGGAAAAACAACGCCGAAGAACCAGAGATTCATGGAATTTGTGTCATTGCGGATGGTACAAAATAGCTTCCCTTTCTCCAAAAGTGAGGCAGTGATGACCGGTCTGCAGGGCAGGGTTACGCCGTGAGCGCGGTCGCAATATCGCAATCCGCCGCAAAATCCCGACGGTCCGTCTCGACTCCGCTGACGCGATGGCTATGTTATCTGCTGGCATCGCTCGTTCTGCTTCGCCTGATTTTTCAGGGATTGGAGACTAGCGTCTTCGGGACATATTGGGCAACTGGC
>DASUWP010000022.1:0-7850 GCA_036378335.1 Acidobacteriaceae bacterium
TAGCTTGTACCTGTATCAGAATTCAAACTGAGACACCACACGCCGTCACTGCCGCACCACCGTTTCCCGCCCACCCATCCAGGCATTCGCGCGCGACACTCTCGCGCGCAACCGGCTCCACCCCATGCCGAAGAGTCCGCGCGCGCTCTGATGTGCTTCCAGTGGCGCGGCCACGCGAACCCGCGTTCCGACAGCGGATTTGCTGGTCACCTCCAGGTGCGCGCCGATGCTGCGCGCGCGCTTTTCCATGCCGCGCAATCCGAAACCCCGCGTCTGCTGCGCCGGATCGAAACCCCGGCCCTCATCTTCTACGGTCAACACAACGCTCTTCGTCTGGTACTCGACCGAAAGCGCAATCTGCCGGGGATCGGCATGTCGCACGGAGTTCACGATTGCTTCCCTGCCAATATGAAACAAGGCATCGGCCACGCGAACCGGGATGTGTCCCGGCGCGCCGCGGCCATCCGTTCGTCCCTTGCGAATGATCTGGACATTCCCGCCAGCCACGATGCTCGCGGCGCATTCTTCGAGCGCCGCGCCCAGCTCCTTGCCTGCGGGCCATTCCTCGCGCAGCATCGCGATGCTGAGACTCGCCTCCTCGTGCGTCTGCCGCACCACATCGCATGCCAGCTCGATCTGCTGATTCACGCGTGCGATGCCCGCGGAATCGGCCTGCTCCAACCCATTGCGAATGCCCTGCAATTGGAAGGCAACTCCGGCAAAGCTTTGCGCCAGAGTGTCATGCAACTCATGCGCCAGCCGCTCGCGTTCCTGCACAATCGCGCGCCAGCGCCACTGCTTGGCGCGGCTGTAGAGATACTGTGCCAGCAGACACAGCAGCAGAATGGCTGACCCGATCTCCGCCAGCCGCTTTGGCGTCCACCATGGCGGCCCCGCCAGCCGGTCGATGTCTTCCGTGGATCGCAGCAGGAGGGCAAACGACGTCACGCCCTCGGTATAGCGCCTGTCCAACGTGCATACGCCGCGCAGGTTCAGCAGACTGCGCGGCGTCATGCGCCGATAAAACTGCGCCGATTGAGCTGCCGGAATGAAGGCGCGAAACGCCTGCGCTCCGCTCGCCAGCTCCAGCACCAGCGTCTTGCCATCCGGCTCTGAGTGCATCCCTTCCAGCACGCCCTGCACTTCGACCAGCCGCGCATCGTAATTGCCGGTTGCCGCCTGCCCAGCGGTAATCGACAAGGGCGCCGCCGGCGTATGGTCCCACAGCAGCCGCACGCGCGCATGAGGAAGCATCGCCGTGGCTCCTATCGGATCGCCCGACGCTGAAGGGGCGCCGGTCGCCTCCACTTCATCGCCCAGGTTCAACGCAGGCGCAATCGGATCGGGTAACGCAATCCCGCCCGTGTCGTCCTGCACGAACAATGTTGGCGAAGTCAGCGAGACTGTACCGCGCACTGTGACAAGTTGTTCCTGCTTCCCGTGCAGAGGCGGTGCCACGCGCGCAATCGCCGTGACCTCCATCTGCGGTCCGGTCTGCGGATCCGCTTCGCCGGTGAAGAAGCGCCGCCGCAATGCCGGATCGTCGAACGTTGGAAAATTGTGGCTCGCGTTGAAGGCTGCTTCGCTCTTGGGAAAATCCGGATGCAGCACGCGCGGCGATGGTCCCGCCAGCGCCGTTAGCACGGTCTGGTCTGCGGGCTGCACCTGCACATTGCGCCATGCCGCGCCGGTAGCCAGCGAGCGCAGCCCGATGCGTCCGCTGCGCACGCAATCCGGCTCCTCAAACAGCGCGTGCGTCACCTGGGTCGAGCCCGCTTCTCCCGCGGTGGCCGCAATGCTGCATCCCACCACCGCCACGTCCAGGTGATACCAGACATGGCTGCGCAGGCTGGGCAGCGGCACAGGCGTCGCCTCCAACCAACCATGGTCCGAGCGGCCAATCACGATCGAGCTGTCGTACATGCGCACGCCAACGTAGTAGCCGTTGTACGCATCCACGCCTGGCTCTTCATCGTTTGAGCGCACCAGAACGCCGGCATCGCCGCCCTCGCCCAGCAACTGCACATCGGCCTGTAGACGATAATCCCGCCAGCGATACGAGCCCGTCAGCATCTTGGCGCCACGCTCATCGGAATCGTTATGCATGGCGCCGCCGGCCAGTCTCCACGCGCCGCCAACGGCGTGCCATTCGTCCGCGCGGTTCTGCGCAAAGCTATCGTCATAGAAGGGCCGCGACGCAGCGAACCAGCGCCGCGCAGCGACGCCGCCAGCCAGCAGCGCAGCCAGAGTGGCAATCCACCAAGCCGTTCTGATACGGCTCCTCACTCGGTGGGCCTCCAATCCATGTTCAGGATTTGCTGAACCTCCGGCGTGTCTACGTTTTCCCGCGTCACCAGCCGTGGCGCAAAACGCACGACTGTCCCCTGGGCAGCCCCGGCGCGATGCTCCGTGATCAGCTGCGCCGCCTGGTATCCCATCCCAAACGTGTTCTCTGCCACCAGAGAGTCGATCTCGCCCAGCCGCAGGTAATAGATCAGATCAAGGTCCTGATCGCATGCCACGAGATGCACCTGCTGGATACGCTGCTTCAACTTGAGCCCGCGATACACACCGCGGGTGGCACCCACGGTCAGCGTGAAGATTGCCTTCAGGTCCGGATGACTGGCCAGCAACTCCTCCGTGTCCTGCTCCGCCAGGTTCGTGCGAAATCTGCCGGGCAGCGGGTCCAGCACCGTGATGCCGGGATAACGTGCCGCCATTCGCTGACGAAATGATGCCGCCCGCGCCACCGTGGCCATCAATGCCGGCGTCTCGCCCAGCACCGCCACCGTTCCATTTCCATGGAGCACCGCGCCGACTCTGTCTGCAGCCAGCACACCGGTCTGCTGCTCGTCACTCAACAGATAATCCACGTCCAGCGACGCCGGCAGGTTCAACGTCGCGTCCAGGATCACCACCGGCATTCCCTGCTCCGCAGCCATGCGAACCGCCGTGGTCAACGCCACCGGATGATCGGGCGCCAGGATCAATCCGCCGTCATGCTGGCGGATCGCCTGCAGCACCAGCGCGATCTGCCGGTCCACCTCCGTCTCGCTGCTCGGACCGTTCCAGCGCTCTTTCCACGTGGTGCCCAGCAGCGCCTTGGCGACGCCCGCGTGCTCGGCCTCCCATATCTCCTGCGCCGTCGTCTGCGGCACTACCGCGATGGTGTGCGAGTGGCCGCGGGAACAACCCCCAGGCAACAAAAGCGCCGGCAACAGCGCCGAGAAAGCACACCAGGCTCGAATACCGCTCATGCTGCCAGATCGCCGCATCGCCTTGCTGAAGCCTAAAACATTTCTCACCGCGATGGAGACGGTTTGCTACAGTCAGACGGATGATTCGCCTTGTCTGGAGCCAGTTAGGGATCGCCTTCAGCGCGCTGCTGCCGCTGGTGAATCCGCTCGGCTCGGCACTCGTCTTCTATGGGCTCGTCGGCGCGGCTCCTCCGGAGGTCTACCGCCGGCTCGCTCGCAGAATTGCCATCAACACTGTCCTCTTCCTGCTGGTTATCGAACTCATCGGAGCCGCCCTGCTCTCCTTCTTCGGCGGCTCCCTCCCGATCGTGGAGTTCGCCGGTGGTCTCGTGCTGGCCGCGATGGGATGGTCTCTACTCAACCAGCAGGGCGCGGATGCGCATCAACAGGAGAAGGCAAATCAGGCGCCGGTGGCGGACAGCGACGAACTCTACCAGAAGACGTTTTACCCGCTGACCTTCCCCGTAACCGCCGGCCCTGGGTGCATCGTCATCATGCTGACCTTGACGGCGCATGCTTCGACCCACAGGCTCATCCTGAATCTGCTCGCGCATCTCGGCATCTTGATTGCCGTCATCGTGCTCTGTGTTTTGGTGTATTTCGCGTATGCCTACGCGCCCTTGATCACGCACAAGATCTCGCCCCAGACCGCTCGCGGCGTCGTGCGCGTCATCGCATTTCTGCTGCTCTGCATCGGCGTGCAGATTGCCTGGAACGGTGTCAGCAGCCTGCTGCTTACCTTGATGAGTCGTCGTTAGAACCCCCGGCTCGGGCGGCACTCGCACCGTCGATCCACCGCCAGGCGCATGCGCATCGGGAGAAAACGTTGCCTGATCCACTCCGTTCCATTTGTAATGTAACTACAGCAAATTCAGTAGGTTGCAATGGCGCTTCCAGCCCATCAAAACATATCTTGCCTAACTCAGGTGAGTGGACTACATATAGAGAGGTCTCGACATTCCCCACAGTTGAGGTGCTCCCATGCATCACCCAGACGCAGTGGCTTGCTGGCGCAACCGTCAAGCTGAGCTAGAGTTCCACATTCGTCGCCACGAATGGTTCCTGGGCAAATCGGCAGTCTTAGACGCGGAAGCTCTGAAACATAAGATTGATGACTATCGCCGCGAGTGGAACGGCTACGAAAAGTTGATCGACAAAGTGCACCCGGTCGCACGCCCGAAAAGCTCCAGGACAGCAGCCTGAGAATCTGACCCGCATCCAACCAGTACCTTCTCAGGGCCGTGCTTACGGCCCTTTTCATTTGTGCCCATAACATCGCGCTGACCAGACCGGCTCTTCATTGCAACGTGCGGGCGGCGGTGCCGTCCTTCAACATCTTGGCTGCCCCGTCCAGACTCAGCGATGGTGGAGTCGGATGATAGTGGCTGGTCATCTCATCCTGCTCCTCACTGATGCTCTTGAAGATCAGAGCATGGCCATGGATGTGCACATGTGTGGCTGTAATCGCCCAGATCCGCGGAGCGATCTCCTGCCGCTCGATCTCAAACGTGCCGCCCTTTTGCAGTTTGCCCAGCAGCCCATATCCAAAATTTACGTCGCGGGTGAGCGCACCTTTTAACTCCTGAATGCGCTTCTGTTCCGTGTTGACCACCATCGTCCCCTCCATTGCGGCAAAGACCCGCGCGTCGCGCGTGGGAGGGTTGAAATGAGGATCTGGTTTGAAATGCAAAGTCGTATTGGCGCCATTCTGCCCTGTAAATGTCCATAGAAAAGCATCTGGGAGCATCTTCGTCAGCGCATCTGCCTTTGCCGCGTCCTGCTCGTGGTCACGCTTCTGCTTCTGGCGCAGACCCGCATCGCTCACAAATGCGTCCATTCTCTGCTCGTCCGCTTTCTGCTGTTCGTGGGTTAGCGGTCGGCCGTTTCGCTCAAGCGTCTTTGAAAGATCGCCCTGTGCTGTTTGAATCACAAGCTTCACACTGATGTCATTTGGAGCGCCGTTTTCATCCCGATACATCCATCGGCTGTGATCGTTCGCATCTGCCTGCAGTTCATTCGCAACCACATCACGCACGTATGTACGCGCATCCTTGGGCAAGTCAGAAGCTATGGCCCACGACCAAGCAGCCAGCAGCACAGCGACAGAAGCGAATTGCCGTATCAAGACTGCAGGTTTCAGGACGGAAATCGTCACAGCATATCGTTGGATGCCACCGCGCAATCTCGCGTTTTAGAGGCGCATCTCAAGCGGCTTCAGCATCTGCATTCCGGCCGTCGGGGTGATTGAGCCGCCGGGAACGCACTTGCCCTGGAGATTCGACCGCCAAAAGCTCTACGGAGAACCAAAAAACGTTCACTGTGCCACGATCTGCACAGCTGCACCCAGATTTCCACTCCCGTAACGGGAAGACGCGCGACCGTAGAATCTGTTCATGATCACTTCCATGCTTTCGTTCTTTGCTCTCAAAGGAGAAGGAGGTCAGTGGCATCACGTCGCGACCGGCTCCTGCACCACCAAAGACATGGAACGGATGTGGGGTGAATTGTCGATCGATCCCGAGGAACTTGCTTCCGGCGTCTGGTATGAGGTCTGGCAGGTGGACGGCGGCAAGGTGCACATCATGGCCCCATCCGCCCGCACAGCTTGAGTCCTGCAATCTGAGTCGATGGCCTGTCCATGCCAGACCAGTTCCATGGCGGAGGCGACGCTTTTTTCCGCCGTTATGCACTTGCGTTTTCCGACCGAGGAACTGGCAACATGACACATGTCGATCCATGGTTAGCCGTTGGCGTTACGCTTTCAACAGCATTTACCGACGCCATATATGTCCTATTCAATGCTGCGGTCAGCTCGCGAAGACGCCTGGCGGCTGCCAGTTGGAGCAGTGCCTGGTATCTCTTGTCGGCTTTCGCTGTCATCAGCTACACCCACAATTGGCTCTATGTAGGTTTCGCGGCCGCCGGCTCGTGGGTAGGCGCCTATGCCTCAATGACCTTGCTCCGCGGAAGAGAAGACAGACAGTTCCGCCGTACCTAGCATCGTGAGCGTACGCCGATGACGCCCAGGCGAGAGGCCGGTTTTGCGCCGTTCGAATGCAATATCTAAACGGCCTTTGACCTCAAGCGCATCCAACGCTGAAGACCATTTTCTTTCCAGCTCACCATGGCCTCCCGCGGATCCAAGAAGGTGATTTACGCAGCCATCGTGGCGAATGTCGCCATCGGTGGATGCAAGTTCGTGGCGGCGGCTCTGACCGGCAGTTCCGCGATGATGGCGGAAGCAGTTCACTCTACCGCCGATACCGGCAATGAGCTGCTGCTGCTTTGGGGCATGAAGCGCAGTGGCCGTCCTGCCGATTCCTTACACCCCTATGGACATGGAAAGGCCCTGTACTTCTACTCGTTGCTGGTGGCGGTCTATATCTTCGCCTTCGGCGGTGGCCTGACGATATACGAGGGAATCTCCCGCCTGCGGCATCCGGCTTTGCCTGAAAATCCTGCCTGGAACTACGGTGTGTTGGCCATCGCCTTTCTCTTTGAACTCTACTCCGCGCAGGTTTCTTACCGTGAACTCACGCGACAGAAGGATCCCGATGAGAGCGTGTTCGACGAAATCATCGGCAGCAAAGACCCGACGATCTTCACGGTTTTCCTGGAAGATGCGGTTGGCCTGATCGGTACTGTCCTGGCATTCTTCGGGATATTTCTGGGCGAAATGTTTCACAACTCCTATTTCGATCCCGCAGCGTCCATCCTCATCGGTCTTCTGCTTGCGTCGGAAGCAGTCCTGTTGGGGCGCGAAACCGGTGCTCTGCTCGTCGGAGAGAGAACCAACCGCGCAAAGATAAGCCGGGTGCGGAAAATCATCACTGAGGACCCCGCGGTCGAGCGAATCGGGGAGCTGCTCACGATGCAATTAGGTCCGCAACAGGCCTTACTCACGACCAAAATCAAATTCCGGCGGCCGCTCAGCCTTCAGCAACTCGAATCCGCAATTCTCCGGATCAAGGAGCGGATACGGCAACAGGAGCCGACGATGGAACGCATTTTCATCGAAGCAGACCCAACTTCCGAGAAACGCTAATGGCTTCTAGCGATCCGCCGTAAGGAGTAGATGTCTCCCCTGCTGCACGGTGCTCCGGATGCGCAGAGATCTGCTCATCAGTCGCGCCCCTTACGCGCTATGTCCGCATCGCATTGCCCTGGCAATTCGGATGCCCGCAAGCGCACATCACTTCCGTCTGGCCTTTGAGGCCTTCGCAGTGTGCGCTGCAGAATTTCGAATTTTCGGCTGCCGCACAGCTGCAGGCAGGATTCCCGCACTTCTTTGCGTCTGACATGGATTTCTCCTTAGCTGATTCACGCATTCGCGACGGAAACAGCCACAAGTAGGATGCCCAGCGGTGAGCACGCGCAAAATCGAGGCGGCTCCCTTTTTCATCAGACCCAAGATCAAGCAGGAGTGTGATTCCAGGGCGGCTGATTGCTGAACCAGGGTTGGACTGAACCAGGGTGGAGATGTCCCTACAGATTCCCCACCGTTCATGGAGGACATGAGGAATGGGGGAAGGAAGGGATGAATGTTATTGGTAGGCGAGACAGGGATCGAACCTGTAACCCCCGGCTTAGAAG
>DASUWP010000023.1:0-26094 GCA_036378335.1 Acidobacteriaceae bacterium
CAATGTCCTCGCCATTCGAGATGCCACCCTCGATGCCGCCGGCATTGTTCTGCTCGCGGCGAAAACGCGTATGGCCGTTCTCCCCGGTCTCGGCGTAATGGATAGCATCATGAACCGTCGAGCCCATCGATTGTGCTGCTGTAACTCCCCGCCCCAGCTCCACCGCCTTCACCGCCTGAAGGGACATCACCGCCCAGGCCAGCAGCCCATCCAGCCGCTCATCCCAGTTGGCATACGTGCCCAATCCCGGCGGCACGCCATGTGCAACCACCTCGAACACGCCGCCAATGGAATCGCCCGTCCGCAAGGCGTGGTCCACCTCGGCCTTCATCTTCTCTTCGCTCGCAGGCGACGCGCAGTTCAGCAGCACCTCGTCCTTGCCGGCAAGCGCCGCAATCGCTTCCCACGTCGCCGGCTCTTCCAGCTCCGCACCGCCCACGCGGATGACATGGCTTGTGACTTCAATCCCAAGAAATCGCAGCAACGTTTTCGCCAGCGCGCCTGCGGCCACCCGCGCCGTCGATTCGCGTGCCGACGCGCGCTCCAGCACATAACGGGCATCTTTAAAGTTGTACTTGAGCGATCCGGAGAGATCGGCATGGCCCGGCCGCGGCGAGGCGACCGCCTTATGCTTTGCCGGATCGCCTGCGCCCACCGGCAGAATCTCTTCCCAGTTCTTCCAATCGCGATTGGCGATCTGCATCGCAACCGGCGCGCCGATAGTGCGCCCATGCCGCACTCCGGAGAGGATGTGCGCGGTGTCCGTTTCGATGCGCATGCGGCCGCCGCGCCCATACCCCTGCTGCCGCCGCCACAATTCCCGGTTGATGAACGCTTGGTCGACTTCGAGTCCGGCAGGGAGCCCCTGCACCAGCGCGATCAGAGCCTCGCCGTGCGACTCACCTGCGGTAGAAAAACGTAGCATGTGCCTTCCCAGTCAAACCTCGATTGTAAAGGAGGACTGGCCGTCCGGGCGGACGCGCCTGCGGCGCTGTTGTGCGAGGCTCGCTTCCTTTGGTCGCTCGCGCCTGGGTGGACCCGCGAAGCAGATGGGGCGTGTTGAGACTACCGCCTAGCTCAGCAGCCAGTCATACTGCGCATCTGTGAGCGGCACCACCGACAGCCGAAACTGGCGGAAAAGCAGCGAGCCTTTGAAGACCGGCGCGTCGCGCATCTCCGCGAGTGTCTTCGGCTGCTTCAGCCGCTTGCCGGGCGCAATACGCACGATCGGGCTCTTGGGGTTCGACGCATCGACAGACACGACGTGCGCTGTCCCCACGGCAGCCTTCTCCGTCACCGTGTGATAGATGACCAGCTTCTCGCCCTTCTTCATGCCGGCCAGGTTCATCAGTGCCTGCGGGTTCTTCACGCCATCCCAGGTTGTCTCGCCGTCGCGTTCCAGGTCGCTATAGGAGTAGGACTCCGGCTCACTCTTCAGCAGGTAAGGCATCGCTCGTCACCTCAGCGTCAAGTTGGCCATCAACATCGTTCAAATGCGTGCGATCAGCTTCGTTGAGAAACGCCTGGCTGTCCAGCAGCGGACGCTCCAGAGAGCGTACCCAGTCCGTCATTTCATTCGCTGCCCGGCCTTGCTGCGCGCTCCGGTCAAGCTCCGTGCGCACGGAGTACATCTTCGCGTCCAGATCGTCGAGGTAGTGGAACAGGATCGCGTCCGGCGTCATCGGTACCTTGGGCGAGCCAAACTCGTACTTACCGTGATGGCTGAGCACGATGTGCTCCACCAGCAGTCGCAGTCGCAGCGGGAACCCGGGGATAGTCGCAATTCTCTTCTCGATCATCGCAATGCCCAGCGTGATGTGTCCCAGGAGCTGGCCTTCGAGCGTGTAATCGAAGTTCATGCTCCAGCGCAACTCTTCCAGCTTGCCGATATCGTGCAGGATGGCGCCCGTCATCACCAGGTCGCGATGCACCTGCGGATAATGCGGGGTGACGCGGTCGCACAATCCCAGCAGCGAAACGATGTGTTCGAGCAGCCCGCCAATCCAGGCATGATGCAGATACTTTGCCGCCGGTGCGCTGCGCAGCAGCGAAGCGATCTCCGGATCATCGAGGAAGCTGCGAACCAGCCGCTGGAGAAATGGATCGGTGAAGCTATCGACGAAGCCGTTGAGCTTCGCCCATAGCTCGTCGATCGAAAGGCTGGTGTGCGGCTGGAAATCAGCCAGCGAATACTCTTCAGAAGCAGCCTTGCGAAGCTTTTTGATGGTGAGCTGCGGCCGGCCGTTCCAGCCGGAAACCTCAACCTGAACTTTCACAATATCGCCAGCTTCGAAGGTGTCGGTACAGGGCTCCCAGTTATCCCACATCCTGGCTTCGCATTGTCCGGTGCGGTCGCTCAGCCGCAAGGAAAGATAGGGTGCGCCGTCGCGCTTCCGGCTGACCTGCTTCTGCGCGACGACGAAAAAATCCGTCACCGTCTGCCCTTCGTATTTCGCGATCTCGCCGAGAAAGATCGTCTTGATTTGGGTGGGAAGCAGCGTGCCGTGACTCACAATAGAAGGCTCACAGTAGGAGACTCACCGCTGCGGCTGTGCCGGCGCGGGCGTCGGGGCGGTGCCCGCCGGCGCGTTGTCTGCAGGCGTGTTCGGCACGGTATCCGGCGTAGCGAGTGGCGATGGCGTGGAAGTCTGGGGCGGTGGCGGCGCTGCCTGCTTCGACTTGTTAGCTTCGTCGGAATAGCGCGTCTTCTCGCCTTTCACCTTCGCAGCCTTCTTCTTGGTAGCCGTGTCGCCGGCCAGGCCCAGCGGGGCGGATTGCGTCTTCTCCACCGCAGCTTCTTCCGGAGTGGCCTGCTGCGCCACGCGCTCGTTTTCCACCTGGTCTGGAGTCTTGGCCTTCTTGGTCTTTGGCAGACGCGCACGATCGGAGAAGCGCGTCTTGCGCTCGGCGGCAGCCGTCGTGTCCGTGCCCGGAATGTCTGTGGACGCGGAGTTGGAGGCCACCTGGGCCTCATTGCCCGTACCCGCCTCCGTGCCTGCAGTCTGCTCCGTAGGATGCGCAGCCGGAGGCAGCGCCTCGCGCGGCGCCTGGCCGAAGCGGATCTTCTCTTTTTTGCCAGGCTTCTCGACTGCAGGCGCATTCGCAAGCGCAGTGGTGGTGCCCGTAGCCTTGGTGGCCGTTCCTGTAGCCGCCGTCCCTGTTGCCGTCGTCCCGGTCGAGCCTGCGGCTCCACCCGCGTTCGTCGCTGCCTGAGTCGTAGCCTCGCCTGCGTGCCGTCCGCGGTGGGCGCCGGTATAGCGGGTGCGCTTGAAGTGCACCTTCTTCTTTGGACCCGGAGGTGTATAGGCGCTATAAAGCGGTTTGGACGAGTTGCGCACCGCAGCCGTATCGACATAGCCGGGGCGCACATCGATGTATGCGTTCTGCCGCAGCTTGGCCAGATATTCGCGCAGCCTTGGCTGCATCTGGCTCATGAAAGCAGTCTCTTCGATCTGTGGGCGAACGGATGCAAACGGCTGCGTGCCGCCCGGCGTGTGCGCGGTCACCTTCAGAATCACGTAACCTTGCCGGGTACGAATCGGCTCTGTAGACTGGCCGGCCTGCAGGGCAAAGGTCGCGTCTTCCAGCTGCTTCGCCAGCTTGCCGCTGCCGCGAACATAGGGCTCGCCCAGGTCGCCGCCCTGCGCAGCGGTCGAACCGGCGGAATTTGCCTTCGCCAGATCCTCGAAGCTCGTCCCCGCCTTGATCTTCGCCTCCAGGTCGTCGGCCTTTGCTTTCGCCGCAGCCAGGTTGGCTGCGTCGTCGCCAGTCGTGGCCACCGGGATGAGAATCTCGCTCAGCCGCACCGACTCGGGCTGGGTGAAATCGTTCAGGTGCTGCCGGTAATACTGCTGCAACTGGGCATCCGTCATTTGAATATGGCGGCCTACCTCGTCGCGGATCACCTGCTGGGTGATAATGCTGTTGCGGATGTTCTGCTTGAAGTCTTCATACGAAACACCCTGGCTCGACGCGGCCTTTTCCAGGTCCTCCATCGAATCGAGATGGTTCTGCTTGCGGATCTCATCCAGGCGCTTCACCAGTTCCGTCTCGCCCGTGATCTCCAGCTCTTTGCCTCGCGAGAGCAGCAACTGCTGGTCGATCAGGTCGCGCAGCAAGTCGCGCTTGTGGTCTTCCATTTCCTGCTCGCTCCAGCCCTGCTGACGCCCCTCCTGCTCCAACTGCGCTTCAGCGCGGTTGTAGTCCGAGGTGTTGATGATCTGATCGTTCACCTGCGCGACGCTCTCTTCGATGACATGGCCGCCGAAGGGCGAGGCCTCTGCCTTGGGGTCGAACTTCGCACGCTCCGCCTGTTGGGCCGGCGTCAGGGGCTTATTGGTCTTCTTCTGGGCGAGGGCGGGAACGGCAGCGAGCAGGGAACCCGCCAGCAGCCAGCAACATACATCGGAACGACGAAGGGTCATGAATCTCTCTACATTGCCGGCATGCTTCGCAGGCCGGGTCTCGGATCAAGTGTGCGGCTTACGATGGACGTGCGCTCTTGACGCCCGCAGTTACCGGACGTCCTGCCTCATCGTCTCCCGATTGCTGAAGACGCGCTTGTGCGTATTCTACTCACCACCGGCGGTGCATGCACGAGGCAATGCACGAGATCGAGGGAAGCCCGTACAAGACGCCCTCAGCTCCACTCCCAAACCCTTCCTCGGCCTCCGCAGGACCCGGGCTGCCCGGCCATCCTGTTACACCAACGTGGCAGCCTACAAACCCCTTGGTCGTGCTCCCCCCGGTGCTATACTCGCGTCTAATAAGCACGCGCCAGGACTGCTGTTTGTTTGCGTGAGCCCTGCCGCAGGCTACCTTTCTCATGGCATCCAGTCCGCGCCGCTCCGCTATCGCCGTTGCTGTCTTCCTTGCTGCCTGTGCTGCTGCTGGCACGCTGGTGCAGCGTACCGTAGGTGCCCAGGCCCAGGCCGATGAATCGACTCTGCGGAATGACCTGCGCTCCTTCACCACGGTTTACAGCCTGGTGGAGCAAAACTACGCCGAGCCGCTGAACGGCGACAAGGCCGAGCGGGCGATCTACGACGGCGCCATCCCGGGCATGCTGCGCGTGCTGGACCCGCACTCCAGCTTCTACGATCCTAAGGCCTACGCGAAGATGCGCGAGGATCAGCACGGCAAGTACTACGGCGTGGGTATGACCATCCAGCCGCAGAACAACAAGATCGTCGTGCTCTTTCCCTATGAGGGGACGCCCTCCTTCCGCGCCGGCCTCAAGCCTGCCGACGTCATCATCGCGGTGGACGGCAAGTCCACGGACAACATGGACTCGACCGAAGTCGCCAACATGCTGAAAGGCCCCAAGGGCACGCATGTGCAGGTAACGGTGACTCGCTATGGCCAATCCAAGCCACTGAATTTCGACCTTGTCCGCGATGAAATCCCGCACGGCTCGATTGACCTGGCGTTCATGATCCGGCCCGGCGTGGGCTACATCCACATCACCCAGTTCCAGGAGACCACCGGCCACGAAGTCGGTGAGGCGCTCGATAACTTCGGCCCCAGCCTCAAGGGTCTGGTGCTGGATCTGCGCAGCAATCCCGGCGGCCTGCTGACCGAAGCAGTTTCGGTCTGCGACAAGTTCCTACAAAAGGGCCAGGTCATCGTCTCCCAGCGGGGACGCGCCTATCCCGAACAGACCCAGCGCGCCACCCACGGCAATGGCGGCCGGAGCTTCCCCATCGTCGTGCTGGTGAACCACGGCACCGCTTCCGCCGCGGAGATCGTCAGCGGCGCCCTGCAGGATCACGATCGCGCCATCGTTGTGGGCGAGACCACCTTCGGTAAAGGACTGGTGCAGACGGTCTATCCGCTCTCCGACAATACCGGCCTGGCGCTGACCACGTATCACTACTACACGCCCAGCGGCCGGCTTATCCAGCGCAACTACAGCGGCGTATCGCTCTACGACTACTACTACAACCACGATCAGCCCTCCGCCTCGGAAGAGAAGAACCGTGAGGTCAAGCTGACGGACTCGGGCCGCACCGTTTACGGCGGCGGCGGCATCACGCCGGACGACAAGATCGACACGCCGAAGTCGAACCATTTCCAGGATGTGCTGCTGGAGCATTACGCCTTCTTCAACTTCGCCAGCCATTACCTGGCCAATCACACGGTCGATAAGGATTTCCAGGTGGACGACTCGGTGATGAACGAGTTCCGCCAGTTCCTGAAGAGCCAGCAGATCGCCTTCACGGAGCAGGACCTGAACGGCATCTCGGACTGGCTCAAGGCGAACATCAAGGCGGATATCTTCACCACCCAGTTCGGCGAGCTTCAAGGTCTCCACGTCCGCGCCGAATGGGACCCGATGATCAGCCAGGCCATCAGTTTTCTGCCGCAGGCACAGGCCCTCGAAGACCAGGCAAAGAAGGCAGATGAGCAGCGGGCCAGTGCTGCTCTGCACGCCAGCCAATAAGTCTTCATCTGCTATAGGCTGTGTAACGCGGTGGCAATTCAACCTGCGGAGGACAGTGATCATGGCAGATAAGGTCCAGAAGCTGGGTCTTGAGCGCGACTACAAGCAATACCTCTACTTCATCAACAAGCAAGGCAACGTGGCGCGCAAAAAGAAAGGCGGCGACGGCGCCGAAGAGGTCGTCGCGGAGACGAACTTGGTTCGCGAGAAGGGCTATCTGTATTTCATCGACAAGGAAGGCGACCTCGCCCGGGCCGCGCGCAAAGGCAAATCCGAATCAGATGGTGGCGCGGAAGGCCACGGCTAACCGGAGTGGAGGCCAAGCGGCGCGTCATGCCAGAATGACCCTGCTCGCCCCTAGCTAGCTGACCGACGCCGCGCTTTCCCGTTCATCTTCCTGCAAGGATCGCTTGTTCCTGGCAAAAATCCGCGTCTCGCCCTCGCGAATCACCGCAATCCGGTCGGTCAATCCCATCCTCCCGGCGGAAGCCAGCAGTCGCGGCAGCGGTTCCTCTAGCGGCTCCGCGGATAGCCAGAACGTCCCGTAGTGCATGGGCACCATGGACTCGGCACCAAGATCCTCGAACGCGCGCAGAGCATCTTCCGGACTGGTGTGCACGGCACGGTAGCTGTCCGGGCTGTAGGCCCCGATCGGCAGCAGCGCGACTTCGGGGCGCAGGCGCGCGCCAATCTCGCGGAAACCCGCAAAGTACGCCGTGTCGCCGGAGTAATACAGCCGGCGAACTCCACCCGCGACGAAATAGCCGCCATAGCCGCGATGGCCGTCCGTGATCCAGCGAGTGCCCCAGTGCTTGGCCGGCGTATGCGTAATCGTCAGGCCTCGCGACTCATAGCGCTCCCACCAGCGCAGCTCGATCACCTGAGAGAAACCGAGTCCGCGCACGATGTCGCCCACGTCTATCGGCACCACGACCACGGGCGCGCGGCCAGTGCGCCGACGCGTCACCCGCACCACACGCCGCAGCGAGGAGCGGTCCAGATGGTCCATATGGGCATGCGAGAGCAGAACGACGTCAATCGGCGGAAGGTCGCGCACCCGCACTCCAGCGCGCCGTTGCCGCCGCAGCAGGATCAGCCAAGTGGAGAAGACCGGGTCAAAGAGCAGGTTCTGCCCCGCGGCCTGCACCAGGAAGGACGAATGGCCAATGAAGGTGACGCCCAGCTGATTCGGCGACACCAGCCGCGGGTGGTGGTGCGTGCCCAGCATGGGTGTCACCGCCGATCGCCACAGAAGATGCCCGGTATAACGCAGCCTGCGTCTGATCTCGGCCCAACGCCCCATTCGCCTCATTTCCTCTATCTCTTTGACGTTCGATCCTTGAGTTGGATGACAATCCACGGCATCGCGATCTCGCTTTTGAGTTATAGCGACAGTACGATCAGGATACGGCGCACGCAAGAACTGCCACTTTCTGCCCTGAATACGAGACAATGCGTGCAACGCATGCATTCCGTACCTCGCCTCCACCAAGTCTTTGCTCTCGGCCTGCTCTTCTCGCTGACTGTCGTTGCGCAGAGCGTTCCCCCCGCTCCGGCAAATACGCCGGCCGCCCCGGCCGCCCAGCAAGCCCCTCCCGATCAGGCGCCGGCGCCAGCGCCACCCGTTCAATTCACCCGCACTATGCCGCCGCCCCGGCCGGTGCGCTACTCCGGCAGTCTGGGATCGACATACATTCCGCTCGACAGTTGGATGTATCCCCAGATCATGCGCCTCTACTCCCTTGGCTTCCTCGATACGGTCTTTCTCGGAATGCGGCCTTACACCCGCACCAGCGTCGCCCATATGCTCGATGAGTCGGCGGGCAGAATCTACAACAGCAACAGCGACGAAGCCAAGGAAATTTACAGCGCGCTCAGCCGCGAGCTCGCTCCCGACCTCGAGATACCCATAGATGCGCATCGCGGCCACTCCGAGGTAGAGTCGGTCTACACCCGCCTGCTGGGCATCACCGGCGCGCCGTTGCGCGATTCCTACCACGCGGGCCAGACCATCGTGAACGATTACGGGCGTCCCTATGCCGAGGGCTTCAACAACATCACGGGCGCCAGCGTCCGTACAACTCTGGGCCGCTACTCCGGCTACTTTCGCGGCGAGTATCAGCACGCGCCCGCTCTCTGGGGTTACTCGACAGCCGTAGCCGCTGATTTTTCCCTCCAGGACGAAGTCATCCCGCTGACTTACTACAACCCGACGCTGCAATATGGAAAAACCTTGCTCGGGGTGGATACCTTCCGGGTGCAGGAGGCGTATCTCGCAGCAAACTTCGCGAGTCATGAGATTTCAATCGGCAAGAGCGACGAATGGTTCGGTCCTGGACGCGGCGGCGCCATGGGCTACAGCAACAACGCCGAGAACATCTATTCCATTCGCCTCAATCGAGTGGAACCAGCCTACATCCCGTTCGTCTCGCGCGTTCTCGGACCGATCCGATACGACATCCTGTATGGCAGCCTGCAGGGGCATACCGCTTACAACTCCGTCTATACCCACTCGGAAGGCTTCAGCTTCAAACCCACTTCGAATTTTGAATTCGGCTTCGAGCGCACCATCATCTTTGGCGGCAAAGGCCACCAGCCAGTTACCTGGCACACTTTTCTCAAAGGTTTCTTCGACATCAACGACACCACCGTACCCGAAAAGCAGGGCCGCAATGATCCCGGCGCCCGCTTCTCCGCATTCAACTTCTCTTACCGCGTCCCATTTGTTCGCGACTGGCTTACGTTTTACAGCGACTCCGAGGCCCACGACGACGTAACGCCAATTAGCGCTCCACGGCGCTCTGCGCTCCGGCCCGGTCTTTATCTCTCGCATTTCCCGGGTGCCCCAAAGCTATCCTTGCGCGCGGAAGCGGTCTCGAGTGACCCACCCACCGGACGCAGCATCCACGGCAGCTTCATGTACTGGGAGGCGGAGCAGAGGCAGGCGTATACCAACAAGGGCTTCACCTTCGGCGACTGGATCGGCCGCGAAGCCAAAGGCGGCCAGAGCTGGCTCACGTATCACCTCAGCGGCAACGAGTGGCTGGAGTTTCAATATCGAAATGTGAAAACGCCAAAAGACTTCGTGCCGATGGGCACCACCCAAAATGACTACACGGTGAACGCGGTGAAGCGGCTTGGCAAAGACGTGGAAGTGAACGCATGGGTGCAGTATGAACGCTGGAAGGCCCCATTCCTCCTAGACGGCAATACCTCTGCGCAGAACGACACCAGCATCGCGGTGCAGCTCACGTTCTATCCGCGCGAGATTCATCGCTACTGATTGCGATGGATGATCAGGGCAATAGATGCCCCTGAGCTCACCCGGGCAGTAGAGTGCGCGCCAGACGTTGCAGTTCCTCCCGCACATACAGGGCGTGGAGCAGCATCGCGACGACGCCGGCAATCGCCGTTGCGATCACACGATGCTCCGCCGTGCTGGCCTCCGGCGTTCGGGCCACCGCCAGGATGAAGACGATATATGCGGTGAGCGGAACAGCATACAGCGCGTAATTCACGTTCTGCAGCGCATACGCGACATACATTGAGACGACGATGAGCAGGCTCAGCCAGATTCCGTCAGGCCGAAGAGTTGTCGCAATCAGCGTAGCCAGCCCTGCACCTACGAACGTCCCGCCAAGCCGGGCGATGGAGCGCGCATTGGTCAGCAGCAGGTCCGGCTTCATGATGATGAGCGCCGTCATCGGAATCCAATAGGCATTCTGAAAATGCAGCCACTGCGCGATGCCCTGAGCCACCAACCCCGTGAGCGCAAGAAGCAGCGCATAACGGAAGGTGCTGGAGCGAAACGTGAGGTTTTCGATAACCGCTCGACGCTGCCAGCCTGGCGTGTGGATTCCCGGGTCGGAGTAGGTAGTGCGCGCGGGTGCAAAGAATCGCCACAGCAGCAGGATGCAAACGAACTGCAGAAATCCTCCACTCAGCACGCCTGCCCCGCGTAAAGCCGCTGCATAGGGTGTCCCTGGAAGCGCACTCGAGACCACCAGAAAAATGCAGCACTGCTGCCCCACCCACGATGCCGGCGAGCTGATGGCGTTCGACATCCCGTAGCAGAACGCCCAGAACGTCACGAGAAAAAGCAGCACCCATGGACGATTCGCCGCCAGCTCGCCCACGGCCGCGGAGAGCGCCATGCCGAGCGTCGCAATCACCATGGGGCCACCGCGAAACCACAGCGGCCTTTGAAAGGCACCAAACCCCACCGACTGCGCACTGCCGGCCATCACAAGCGCTGCATTGCGATTGCCCAGTGCCAGCGCGCCGATCAAAGCAATCGCGATTGCCGGAAGACAGAGCAGGCTCGCGTGCCACTCTGCTGCGTCCCAGTTCACACGGCGGAGCTCGCGAGTCAGGCCAGTGGTTCCCATCGCTGAAGATACTAACGTTGGGATGCTTCCGCGTGATGAGAAGCCGCGAAGCGCGGCCACGCTACAGGGCGCTTACTGTGACCTCTTCAAGACCCAGATTCAGAGTGGGCACGCTGGCATCCAAGCGGATCGCCGAGCAATCCTTCACGATCCAGTCAGGTTTCGCCGCGACCAAATCTGTCATCGATGAGGTGGTTGTGAACGCGATCACGCGCGCACCGGCATTCCTGCCGGAAGCGATGCCGGCAAGAGCATCTTCTACAACGATGCAGCGCTCCGGCACAAAGCCCAGCCCGGCAGCCCCTTTCAGATACGGCTCGGCATTGGGTTTGCCATGCGTGATGTCGTCGGCGGTGATGACAACACCCGGCCGCGGCAGGCCTGCAGCGCGAATCCGCACCTCTGCCAGCGGGCGCGTGCATGAAGTGACGATGGCCCACCGGTCCTTCGGCAGCGCGGCAAGCAATTCCTTGACGCCGGGCAGTGGAACAATGCCCTCCACGTCGTCGATCTCAGCTTGTTCGATCAGGCAATTCTCGGCCTCGTGATCGATATCGGGCAGCAGATCGCGCAGACTGGTGATGCTGGGACGTCCATGCACATGCTGCAGGACCTCCTCCACGTTCAGGCCCCGGCCGGCAGCCCAGCGCGACCATACTCGCTCCACCACGGGTATGGAGTTGATGAGCACACCATCCATGTCAAACAGCAGGGCTTCTGCGGAAACATTCGTCATCCATCTATGCTAGCTGACGAATGCGAAATGACTCGGCTCTGTTACTTCGCAGGTAATAGAAAGCGGAGAAACGGATCGACGCGTTTCGCCCATGCGTCCTCGTTGTGACGCCCACCGGGCACGCGCAAATACTTCATATCTGTCCCATCGCGCCATCCTCGCCTCTGCAACAGGCGATGCAGCTCATCGCATTTCTTGATCATCGCCGGCCCCTCGGCCAATCCAATGTCCAGCCAGATGCGTGGCCGCGGTTCCGGCCGCGTGCGGCGGACGTACTCGAGCATTTCGCCGCGCGCCCACCACACGGAAGGCGATAGCACCGCCAGCCGTCCAAAGACATGCGGCCAGGTAAGTCCGAGATAGAGAGACGCCAGACCGCCTAGTGACGAACCCCCGGCTCCCGTGTGCTCAGGCCCGTCCAGCGTCCGATAGTTCCGGTCCACCCAGGGCTTCAGTTCCTCCACCAGGAGGCGGCCATAGAGCTTTGCCTTGCCTCCGCCCAGGTTGCGATCGCGCATGGGCGTGTACTCCTCCATGCGCTCGATCCCAGTGTTGTAAATCCCCACAACGATGACCGGCTCGATCACGCCGTCGCCGATCAAGCGGTCGCGGGTCGTCTGCACATCCCAGAAGCTTCCCTTGACGAAGCTGGTCGCTCCATCAAAAAGATTCTGTCCATCCTGGAGATAGAGAACGGGATAATGCCCTTTGGACTGGAAATAATCCGGGGGCAGCGAGACGATGACGTCGCGCCGCGCTGGAAGAAACGCGGAGACGAACTGCCGGTGCAGCCGCAGCCGGTCATTGCCGCCGACCAGCACAGGCTCATCGAAGCTGATCGGCTCCAGCAATGCCGGAGTGCGGCCATCGTTCTCGTCTGGAGCGGCGGCGTTCCGGGTGAGTGTTTTCAAATCCAATGGCTCAAGGGTAAGCTACGGTGGCTCTGCTACAGTAGGTGCTCTGAAAGAGCGTACCAAGGTCAGCCGCGTCGAGCTAGTGTCCGCTGAACGGCGAGAGCTTGGAGCGGGAGAACGATCGAGCAAGCAAGTATGAATCGGGAATATCACAAGTGGTATTCAGAGCGTCTGGGCCGGGACATGGAGCTGCTCGTCTTCGGACATGCGGGCGTGCCCACCATCGTCTTCCCCAGCTCGCAGGCGCGCTTCTACGAATTTGAAAATCGCGGCATGGTTGGCTCCATCGGCCACAAGATCGACAACGGTGAAATCCAGCTCTATTGCGTAGACTCGCTGGACTCCGAGAGCTGGTACAACCGCAACGTGCCGCCGCGCTGGCGCATAGCGCGCCAGATCCAGTACCAGGAATACATCCTCAACGAGGTCCTCCCGCTCGTCCGGCTGAAGAACCAAAGCCGGCATCTCATCAGCCTTGGCTGCAGCTTTGGCGGCTATCACGCGGTAAACATCGCGCTCCGCCACCCCGACGTCTTCACCGGCTTTCTCTCCATGTCCGGGGCATTCGATATCTCGAATTTTCTGCACGGCTACTATGATCAGGATGTCTACTTCAACATGCCGCCGCACTACCTGGCGAACATGAGCGATCCCTGGTATCTGGACCGCTATCGGCAAAATACCTATGTGC
Source organism: Acidobacteriaceae bacterium (assembly GCA_036378335.1). GTDB lineage: Bacteria > Acidobacteriota > Terriglobia > Terriglobales > Acidobacteriaceae > KBS-83. The sequence continues at coordinate 13,172 of DASUWP010000023.1, forward strand.
TGGCCAGCGGCTGGGACGACCAGTGCCTGCCCCAGAACCAGCGCCTCTCCCATCTGCTGGGCAGCCGCGGAGTCCACCACCAGCTCGCTGTATGGGACAGTTGGAACAGCCACGACTGGCCCACTTGGCAGCGCATGATGAATGTTTATCTTTGACGGGCATGATCCTGTCAGACACTAGAAGCGAGCGACACAAGACGAACGCGACGGAAGGAACAGTCATGAAGAAAATCGGCGTGTTGTACGGCATGGAGAACACCTTCCCCGGAGCTCTGGTCGAACGCATCAACGCCATGAAGCTTCCCGATATCACTGCCGAGTCCGTCCAGATCGGCGGCGTCCGCGAGGCCGCCCCCAGCGGCTATGCGGTCATCGTCGACCGCATTTCGCACGACATCCCCTTCTATCGCGGCTTTCTTAAGAACGCGGCACTCACCGGGACCATCGTCATCAACAACCCATTCTGGTGGTCCGCGGACGACAAGTTCTTTAATTACGCTCTGGCCCGCAAGCTTGGCGTCGCCGTGCCGCGCACCGTCCTGCTGCCGCACAAGCAATATCCCACCGGCACCACCGATCGCTCGATGCGCAATCTCGAGTACCCACTCGACTGGAAGGGCATCTTCGACTATGTCGGCTTCCCTGCCTTCCTCAAACCCTTCGACGGCGGCGGATGGCGCGACGTGTATCACGTGCACAACTGGGAGCAGTTCTTTCAGGCCTACGATCAAACCGGCGATCTGTGCATGACGCTGCAGAGCGCGGTCAAATTCCAGGAATACTTCCGCTGTTACGTGATCAACCAAAACAAGGTCCACATCATGCCGTACGATCCGCGGCGTCCCTTTCACGAGCGGTACGTGAAAGACCCGCCGGCCTACGCGCCGGACTTACTCGCGCGCGTAGAGCGCGATGCGCTGACTCTTTGCCGCGCGCTCGGCTATGACCTGAATACGGTCGAGTTTGCTGTCGAGGACGGAGTGCCTTACGCCATTGACTTCATGAATCCAGCACCCGACGCAGATGTGCACTCGGTAGGCGAAGCAAATTTCCGCTGGATCGTGGATGCCGTAGCCGAGATGGCCGTCGAAAAGGCGCATCAGCACGCCGGAACACCCGCTGGCGGATTTGTCTGGTCCTCGTTCCTCTCCGGCCAGCCGGTTACCAAGCCTGCAGGAGCGGCAGCCGCAAAGAAATCCGCCGCAAAGAAGGCGCCGGCAAAGAAAGCCGCCGCAAAATCTGCGAAGACCTCGGGGACCTCAGCGTAACGAACACCAGCCTCTGGAGCCTCATACCATGCGCCCATCCTTCACGCTCGGCATTGAAGAGGAGTACCAGACCGTTGATCCGGAAACACGTGACCTGCGCTCGCATATAAAAACCGAGCTGCTGGCAATGGGCAAGCGCCGGCTGGAAGAGCGCGTCAAGGCAGAGATGCATCAGTCGGTGATCGAGGTGGGCACGCGGATTTGCCGCACCATCACGGAAGCGCGCGACGATCTGTACGATCTGCGCCGGCAGATGATCCACATCACGCAGGAACATGGCCTGGTGCTGGTGGCTGGCGCCACGCATCCGTTTGCCGATTGGAGAGCCCAGGACATCTATCCCGACGAGCGCTACGAGCGTGTCGTCGAAGACTTGCAACAAGTGGCGCGCGCCAACCTGATCTTCGGCCTGCACGTGCACGTCGGCATTGAAGACAAGGAAGCGGCGATCCGCGTCATGAACTCGATGCGCTACTTCCTGCCGCATATCCTCGCGCTCTCCACCAACTCGCCCTTCTGGCGCGGCTACAACACCGGGCTGAAGAGCTACCGCGCCAAGGTCTTCGACAAGTTCCCGCGCACGAATATTCCAGACAGCTTCGGCAGTTGGGGCGAGTTCGAGCAGTTCTGCAACCTGCTGATAAAAACCAACTGCATGGACAACGCGAAGAAGATCTGGTGGGACGTCCGGCCGCACCCCTTCTTCAACACCATCGAGGTACGCATCTGCGACATACCGATGCGCGCCGAGGAGACCATCGCGATCGCGGCGCTCATCCAGGCCACCGCCTGCAAGCTGTGGAAGCTGCACGCCAGCAATCAGGATTGGCGCCAGTACAGTCGCGCATTGCTGATGGAAAACAAATGGCGTGCCGTTCGCTACGGTCTGGAGGGCAAGCTGATCGACTTCGGCAAGGAGACAGAGGTGGACGAGCGCGAGCTGATCCTCGAATACCTAGCCTTCGTCGACGACTGCGTCGATGAGTTAGGCTGCCGTGAGGCGGTGGCCTCCGTTCGCACGATTCTCGATACGGGCTCGGGCGCCCAACGCCAGGTCCGCAAATTCAAGGAGACCAATGGGGACTTGAACGCCGTCGTCGACTACATGGTGGAGGAGACGCGGGCCGGGCTGTTTTAAAGCATTTTCGGTAACACCGTGCTTTGCGGAGATTCGTCAGGCGTGGGTTTCTTAACGGAAAAGCCACACGAGCGGCCGTTAGATGATCTATCTGAATACCGAAAATGCTATCGCGGTCGCCGACGCGATACACTGCACATTCCCCTCGATGACCATGACCAGCACCCGCACCCAGCTTCTTGACGTCGCCTTTCCGTCCGATTTCACCCCAGGCGCACGCAGCGCCGTTACCACCTGCCTGCGCATCCAGCCTTCGGAAAAAGTGACCCTGATCACTGACCAGGCGACGACCCAGATCGCCGCCTCGCTCGCCCGCGAGCTTGAGACCATCGGCTGTCCGTGGAACGGATTCGTTCTCGAAGAGCTGGCATCCCGCCCGCTCACCGGTATGCCCGCCGAGGTGCTCGCCGACATGGAGACCAGCCAGGTATCCATCTTTGCCGTGCAGGTGCAGCAGAACGAGCTGCTCTCCCGCAGACAGATGACCGACGTGGTGAACCGGCGGCGGATGCGCCACGCCCACATGGTCAACATCACGCCGCAGATCATGCTGGAAGGCATGCGTGCCGACTTTGCCGCCGTGGACCGCCTGAGCCAGCGCGTGCTCGAGCGAGTCAACAAGGCCACGGCCGTGCGGGCCACCACTGCCGCGGGCACCGACATTCGCGCAGAGCTCAATCCCGGTTACAAATGGCTGAAGACCAGCGGTATCATCAGCCCGGACAAATGGGGCAATCTGCCCGGCGGCGAAGTCTTCACCGCGCCCGGCGAAGTGAACGGCACCTTCGTGGTAGACGGAGTTGTTGGTGATTATCTCTGTCAGCGCTACGGTTCGCTTGCTGCGACTCCGATGAGCATCACCATTGTGAAGAACCGCATCGTCGCCTGCACCTCCAGCAACACTCAGTTGCAGGAAGATTTCTGGGAGTACACGCATCGCGATGAAAACTCCGACCGCGTGGGCGAGTTCGCCATCGGTACCAACATTGGGGTCACGCGAGTGATCGGCAACATTCTGCAGGATGAAAAGTTCCCCGGCATCCACATCGCCTTCGGCGACCCGTATGGCCAACACACCGGCGCGAACTGGAGCTCGTCGACACACATCGATGTCGTCGGTCTTAACTTCAACATCTGGCTCGAAAGCCCCGCGGGCGACGAGCAGATCATGCGCGAGGGCCAGTTCCTGATCCATCCCTGATTGAAGTGGTAAGAGAGGAGGCAGCGTGCTGCCAGAGCTGCGGCAGGCATTCAATCGTGACTACCGGCCCGAGCGCTACCAGGCCCTGCTTGAAGACTGCGCCCGCCAAGCACGTGCACCCCTGGAATTTCGCATCTCGGAGACGCCCTGCTTCTTCCCGCACGCACTGATGCAGAAGATCGCCGACACTGGCGCCGAACTCACCCATCAGCTTCTCGGCAATGCAGCCTTCCTCGAAGCATCAGAGGAGGCCGTTCCCGAGCGTTTTCGCATCCCGCATTGCCCTGCGCATCCACACTTCATGACCGCGGACTTCGGCCTCGTGCGCGAAGACGATGGCTCGCTCGCCCCGCGCCTGGTGGAACTCCAGGCCTTCCCCTCTATCTTCGGGTTTCAAGCTGTGCTCTCCGACAGCTACGCGCGTGTGTTCAACCTGCCTGCGAATCTCGACCGCTTCCTCAATGGTCACGATGACGCCAGCTATTGGGCGCTGCTGCGCCACGTGATCGTCGGCAATCACGCTCCGGAGAATGTCGTCCTGCTCGAAATTGAACCGGAAGCACAGAAGACCCTGCCCGACTTTCACGTCCACGACGACCGGCTCGGCATCCGCACCGTCGACATTGCGAAGCTCAAACGCGAAGGGCGCCGCCTCTTCTATCGCAGCGGCAACCGTGAAGTGCCTATTGAGCGCATCTACAACCGCGCCATCGTCGACGAGCTCGAGCGAAAAGGCGTCACGTTGCCCTTCGATTATCGCGACGAACTCGACATCGAATGGGCAGGCCATCCCAACTGGTACTTCCGCATCAGCAAGTTCGCCATTCCCTGGCTGCACGACCCTGCAGTGCCGAACGCTGTCTTCCTGAATGATTGGTACGAAGGCAAAGGCCGCGAGCTGCTGCCCGAAGATCGCGAGCAGTGGGTCTTCAAACCGCTCTATTCCTTCGCCGGTAAGGGCGTGCAGTTTGCGCCCACGGACGCCGAGCTTGCGTCCGTACCTGAAAACCAGCGGCACAATTTTCTCCTGCAGCAACGGGTAAAATTCGAGCCGGTCATCGACACGCCGTACGGACTCACCCAGGCGGAGGTGCGCATCATGTATGTCTGGCCCGACGGTGCAACACTCGAACCGGTCATCAGCCTCATCCGCATGGGCCGCGGCAAGATGATGGGTGTCGATCACAATCGCAACCAGGAGTGGGTTGGGGCCTCAGCCGGATTTTGCCCGAAGGAGACGTGAGCGCAATGCACACCAATTCGAACCAGTCGCAACCACTGATCTTCTGCATTGCCAGCTACGTCAAAGGCCAGGCCTTCATGCGCGAATGTGCGCGCCTCGGCTGCCGCGTCGAGCTTCTCACGCTCGACAAGCATCGCGATGCGGACTGGCCGCGCGACATCTTGAATGAGATCCACTTCATGCCGGAAGACATGAGCTCCGCGCAGATCGTCAACACCGTAATGTATCTCGCGCGCTCGCGGAAGATCGATCGCATCGTCGCGCTCGACGAATTCGATATGGAGATCGCAGCCACGCTGCGCGAGCACATGCGGCTGCCTGGCCTCGGCGAATCAGCAACGCGCTTCTTCCGCGACAAGCTCTCCATGCGCGTCCGCGCGCGCGACGCAGGATTGCTCGTCCCGGATTTCATCGGCGTCTTCCACCACAGCGACCTGCACCACTGGATGCAGGAGGTTCCCGCGCCCTGGATGCTGAAACCGCGCACCGACGCGTCCGCCATTGGCATTCGCAAGCTCAACAGCCCGGAAGAGCTCTGGCCCCTCCTCGACGAGCTCGGCGACCGGCAGTCATACCATCTGCTGGAGCGCTTCGTCCCCGGCGACATCTTCCATGCCGACGGAGTTGTCTGGAGCGGCCACACGCTTACGGCTCCGGTCCATCAATACGGCAAGCCACCGTTTCAACTCATGCATCACGGCGGCGTCTTCACCACCCGCACCGTGGACCGCGCCTCGATCCCTGCAAAAGAAATTCCGCAGCTTCACGAAAAGCTAATGGCGGCGCTCGGCCTGGCGAATGGCGTCACCCACACGGAGTGGATCCGCTCCGCCGCGGACGGCCGCTTCTACTTCCTGGAAGCCGCAGCGCGTGTAGGCGGAGCCTTCATCGCCGATGTCATCGAGCAGGCATACGGCTTCAATCCGTGGATGGAGTGGGCCCGCATCGAAGTCGCTCTCGCCCAGGGCGAGCAATACACTCTGCCCAAGCTGGGTACCGAGTACGCCGGCAGCGTGCTCTGCCTGGCGCGTGACGCAGTGCCCGTCACCGACCACTACGACGCGCCAGAGATCGTCCACCGCATGCAGAAGCGGCAACATGCCGGCCTCATCGTGCGCTCGGCCGATCCTGCGCGCGTCGAAGCGCTCACCGAGGAATACGCCCGCCGATTTGCCGAGGACTTCCTCGCCATCGCACCGGCGCCTGCCAAAGCCACAGCGTGATCCCGAGAGATTCTCCGTCAAGAATCACATTATTTGTCGCTTCAGGGGTGTCGGGAGGCTGATGCGCGTTCTCCGAGTTCAATCCCCAGGGCACAAGTGCCAACGAAAAAAGAATTTCTGTACCCAAACCGACTAGTTGGTAGTCTACCTAAACATGCAAGGGGAAATGGCAGAACGCATTCTGAAGACAGCGCAGGCCCTGATGATTGAGAGAGGATACTCAGCCTTCAGTTACGCCGACATTTCGGAAGCGGTAGAGATCAGAAAACCGAGCATTCATCATCACTTCCCGACCAAGGCTGGACTTGCCGCGGCTGTTCTCAGGGCGCATCGCGAACGGTTGGTCGAAGGAACCGAACAACTCGACCGGCAGATCGAAAATCCCTGGAAACGTCTTCAGGCCTATGTCCAGTACTGGGAAGGCTGCATTCGAGAGCAAACAATTCCATTCTGCGTTGCGGCACTCATGGGAGCAGAGCTTCCATCATTGCCAGAGGAAGTGCAGGCCGAAGTGCGCCTGCATTTCAAGGCGCTGGGCGAATGGCTGGAACGAACCTTGAAAGCGGGCGTGAAGATGGGCGTGATCAAACTGCGACACTCAGCAGCAACGGAAGCTCAGACGTTGATGGCGGCCGTGCATGGGGCAATGCTCTCCGCGCGCGCCACTGGAAGTTCTGATGTCTTCAGAGTCGTTACCGGGGCGGCGCTCAAGCGTATCTCTGCAGCAAAACATTAAACCGTTAAGGCCGAAATGTGGCCTTCATCTGTCTACTACCACCTACCAACTAGAAGATAGTGAGGCTTCATGCAAACCAACTTCTCTGAATCCGCCCGCTCCTTGCGGAACCTGTACTTCGTCCGAACGGTGTTCCAGTTGATCTGGGCTGCCGCTGTGCTCGCGACGGCACTCACCCAACCACGTATCGCTGCCATCTTGCTGATCTTGTATCCCCTATGGGATGTCGCCTGCACTCTTTACGATCTCAGGACTTCGAGCCCCATTGGGAGCGCAAGAACTTCGCAGGTTCTCAATGCACTTCTGGGCAGTGCTACTGCTCTTGGCATCGCCTTGACAGTCTTTAGTAAACCGGCATACTCCATCGCAATTTTCGGTGCATGGGCACTCGCAGCCGGCCTGCTTCAGTTCGTTGCCGGGCTCATTCGCCGCAAGCAACTCGGTGGACAATGGGCGATGATCCTGAGCGGCGCGCAATCAACCGCAGCAGGCGTCGCATTTGTCCTCGGGGGCCTTGGCGGAAAATTCCACGCGAAGGACATGGGAGGGTATGCAATCTTTGGCGCGGTCTACTTCCTCATTGGCGGAATTCTGCTGAGTCGAAAAATCGCAACATACAAGGTGGGTACCGCAAGCCGCGAGACTCACGTATCGTAAGGCTGTCCGCAAGATTGCATCGCGGCGCCCTTTACCCTATGCCCTTGCCGTTCCGAGCCTCCATCCTTTGCATGCTGCTGGCAGCAATTCCCGCCATCGCCCAGCAGCCCACAACCGCTTCAGCGCAACCAGACGTCGTGCCCGGCAACTTTGTCGACATCACCGCCAAGGCCGGAGTGCACTTCGAAGGCCGCGCATCGCATACGACAAAGAAATATCTGCTGGAAACGATGGGCTCGGGCGTGGCGCTCTTCGATTACGACAACGATGGGCGTCTCGACATCTTCTTCGTGAACGGCGCGCCGCTCGCCGATCCCACACCAAAAGGCACCGTCCCGCAGAAGACCGGGCCTGAATACTGGAACCGTCTCTTCCACCAGAAGAAAGACGGCACCTTCGAAGACGTGACCGAGAAAGCTGGCCTCCAGGGCATCGGCTACGGAATGGGCGTCGCCGTCGGCGATTACGACAACGACGGATACGAGGACCTCTATGTCACCGCCTACGGAGGCAACCGTCTGTACCACAACAACGGCAACGGCACCTTCACCGATGTCACGGAAAAGTCCGGCACCGGCGGCAGCGGGTGGTCAACCTCGGCGGCGTGGGTGGACCTGGACAATGATGGCCTGCTCGACCTCGTGGTGCTGCGTTACGTGCAGTGGGACTTCGACGACATCTTCTGCGGCGAGCATCAGGCGGGGCATCGGGCCTACTGCCATCCCGATGTCTTTCAGCCCATCAGCGCTCTGGTCTATCACAACGACGGCAACGGACACTTCACTGAAGAGGCCGCCAAAGCTGGGCTGAACAAACCCGGCAAAGGACTCGGCATCGCGCTTGCCGATTTCGATCGCGATGGAAAGACAGACATCGTGGTGGCCAATGACTCGATGCTCGAGTTCCTTTACCGCAACAAAGGCGACGGCACCTTTGACGAAGAGGGCCTGAACGCGGAGATCGCGGTCGATGGAGACGGCCGCACCTACGCCGGCATGGGTATCGATTTTCAGGACTACAACAACGATGGCCTCCCCGACCTGGTCATCACCGATCTGGCGAATCAGAAATATGCCCTCTACAAAAACAATGGCGATGGCAGCTTTACTTACGACAGCTACATGAGCGGTATCGGCGGCATGACACTGCTGCACTCCGGCTGGGGAATTCACTTTCTCGACTACGACAATGACGGCCTCAAGGATCTGCTCATCACCCAGGGCCACGATCTCGATACCATTCAGCTCAACTTCCCGCAGCTTCGTTACAAGGAGCCGATGCTGCTCGCGCGCAACATGGGCAAGCGCTTTGTGGATGTCTCCGCAAAATCAGGTGCAGTCTTTCAGCAGGCGTGGGTGGGCCGGGGGATGGCAGTCGGCGATCTGGACAACGATGGTCGCATCGATGCGGTTGTCACCACAAATGATGGGCCTGCCTACATCCTTCGCAATGAAACAGTGACCAGCAACCACTGGCTCACGCTGTCGCTGGTTGGTCATCGCAGCAATCGCGACGCGATCGGGGCGGAGGTCCACGTCACGACGAGCGCCGGCACCCAGTTGGTCACCGTCTCATCCGCGGGCAGCTATTTATCTGCGAATGACAAGAGCGCGCACTTCGGCCTGGGAAAGGACGCCGTTGCCGCCAAAGTGGAGATTCACTGGCCCAGCGGAATCGTCCAGACACTCACGAACGTGAAGGGCGATCGCATCGTTCAGGTAGACGAGCCGTCTCAACCGGCGGCGGCGCACAAATAGCCGCACCCCGCGATTGTATTAGCCGGCGATCGCGTCCATGCCCAGCCAGAAGGTAGCGAACTGCTTCAGGTTCTTCTTGTACGTGCGCGTGACGTTATACTCTTTGCCATTTTTGAGGCGCAACAGATATTCGCCCGTCAGCAATGGCTTCACCGCCTCTACCTGTGCCGCATTCACCAGCACCGAGCGATGGATGCGAACAAAACCATGAGGCGCCAGTCGGTCAGCGAGCACGGAGATCTGCTCGCGGAGCAAATGAGAACCGGATTCCTGCCGCAGCAGCACGTAATTGCCTTCCGCCTCCGCCACCAGGATCTCCGCCACGTCGATAAAAAGGATTCTCCCTTTCGACTTGATCGCGATCCTTGGAGTAGCTTTTGCCAGCGTCTGCAGGTGAGGCAGAATTTCGGTCAGTCTGCGCTCCCGGTCTTCCGCGGAGTGCCGCTTCGCATAATCGATCGCGCGATGCACGCGCTCCGCTGAGAACGGCTTCAGGATGTAGTCCGTCGCATGGCGCTCAAATGCGGCTACGGCATGCTCGTTAAATGCTGTGACAAAGATCACCGCCGGCATCCCATTGCCCTGGCTGCGCAGAGTATCCACCATCTGCATCCCGGACATTTCCGGCATCCGGATATCCACCAGCAGGATGTCGTACGCATGATCACGCATGCGTCCGAGCGCCTCGACGGCGTCCACGGCCGTGTCCACTACCTCAATGTCAGAACGCTCACCCAGAACGCGTGTTAGCGATTCGCGAGCCAGCGGCTCATCATCCACGACGAGAATACGCATGTATCTATCCCCTCATTTCCGGTTCCAACTGGTGAACCGTCCTTGTCTTTCGCTCGGTATTTGTATTCGAAAAAATCGGCAAAACAAGCGTAGCCACAGCAATCTTGTCTCTTCGATGAAACAGCAGACGCGCATCCGTCCCATAAAGCAGAGAGAGCCGCGTCCGGATATTCTGGTGGCCCACTCCCATCCCGTGCTGTATCTCACCGTTCACGCTGTTTTTCACTTCGAGCTTGAGCGCCTCCTGGCTTTGTCTGGAGGTGATCTCGATCCAGCCTTGGCCGCGGCAGTTTGCCACCCCATGCTTCACACCGTTTTCGATCAGCAGCTGAAACATGAACTGCGGCACCAGCAGATCGCGCGTCTCCGGCTGAATATCCCATCGTACAGACATGCGGCTGCCCAGCCGCATCCCTTCGATATCCAGATAGTCTTCGGCAAGGTGAAGTTCATCGGAAAGCCGCACCAGGTCTGACCCATCCCGCTGTAATGTGCGTCGCAGCAGGCTGGAGAGCCGCAGAATCATCTGCTCCGCACGATCTGCGTCGCTATGCACCAGCGAGGAGATGCCGTTCAGCGTATTGAATAGGAAGTGCGGCTGTATCTGCATCTGCAGCGTCTGCAGCTCGCTTTGCGCCAGCGCCTCCTTCAATCCAAGCTGCTCCAGTTCCTGCCGCTGCAGCCGCTGGAAATAAACAGCAGCATGCGCCGCAAAGACGACCGCGAGATAGAACACCAGCTCATCGCCAAATGTGGTGTAAGTGAGTCCGATTAAAGCGGCAAAGCTGCGATGCCCCCACTGCTGCGTCTCCGGATACCAGGGGGGCAACAGGCTCCAGCGAATCACGGCAAACAGCAGCACGAAGGGAATAAAGCCAGCCAGGTAGTAAACCATTCGGCGCACCACGTTGCCGGCACTGATCGGCGCTTTCGCGGCAATCCAGAAGATCGGCGGCGTCAGCAGCGCGATGGTAAAGAAACGCACACCGCCAAGAACCAGTAGACTTCCCAGAGAAACTTTTAGGTGCTCTTCTTGATAAATGCGATATTGCTGCCAGGCCATCAGAGCGGCGAGCGGCATCCAGAAGGCTATGGAGAGTCCATATCCAAATAACGCGCGTTGCCAGGTGGATGCGGTGACTTTCACGATCAGCATTGTATTCTGGCACAAACATCTCACGCTTTCTGGGACCAGACGCCGGTGCCGTCCCGGAATAACCGGGCCTCATCCCTTCATTCGGTTAATTGGCACCTAAGCGAGCGAAATTCGACACATGCTGAAGGTCTTTGCCTCCTGCACTCGAACTCGTGCGAATTATCGCGGCTGTCGCGTTCTGTGCTGATCGGGCGCAGTATGTCACTGCATCAGAGACATTAAGTGCGCCCCATCGATAGCTGTTCCATCCGCGAGATGGGTCTCTCGCTCGGAACACCGCAGGATACTCCGGCGGCCCATCCTTGGATGCCGGTGTAAACTTGCAATCAGCCACGGGATGCAGGCAGGCACAGTTCGGCGCTGCACTCCCGGGCAAAGGGATCGACTTGATGATCATGCGAAAGTGGCGGAATTGGCAGACGCACTGGACTTAGGATCCAGCGGGGAAACCCGTGGGGGTTCAAGTCCCCCCTTTCGCACCACTCAGTTGCAGCTATCTCTAGAATCGCTGACTCGGCACTGTACCTGAATGTCCATCGAGAGCCGAGCCCGCGCGTTCAGGCGCGGCCTACCACTGCGCTCTACCACTGCACTCCTGGATAGAGACTCGGGAGACGAGAGGCACGATACGTGTTCGTACCTTTTACCTGCATGCTCCACACCGTCTGCGGATTGCTCTGCTGCGTAACCTCATAAATCGCGGAGTTCGCTCCGACCCCGCAGAGGGCATAGTGAACATCTCCATTCGCCAACTGATCCGTGCTGCCGCCGAAGAAGTTGTACAGGGTGGTGGGAAGAATCTGATGAAAGGTCAGCGTCGCTGTCTTTGCACCTTCATCGATCTGGTACACCGGGATAGTTGTGTAAAGGCAAGCCGGAGATCCAGGAGCGCCGCAGGTCACACCAGCTGGAAACTGCCGGTCATCCCCATTGTCCATGATGCCCAGGGAGAAAACTCCCGCAGTTGCCGCACTGAAAAAGGTCGGATCATGCTGCGCGTAAATCCAATCGGTCGGATCGGTGCCCCCCTTCAGAGTCAGGTCGCCACCCTCGCCCAATCGCCAGAGGATACTGCCGTCCCCCGTTCCGTCCGCGTACTTCACCTTCACTACCCAGTTCTGGTGACGCATCGAGACAATCAGGTTTCCATCGTCTTTCGAGTAGAGGACCGCATTGGTGTGCGTCCAATCAGGGAAGAGGTAAGGATGGCGGTTGGGATCCAGGTGGTTGAACTGGTTCCATGCCCACACCGGTTGCAGGTTCTCATCCAGGTCGACGATGACGTCACCCAGTACCGTGCTCGCGGGCAGGTTGGTCAGGGCCGGTTGCGTCGTACTGCTCAGGTTCATCCGTGTGCTGGCAAGCACCAGCCAATGGCCGTTCGGCAGAGCTTCAACATCGTGATGAAAGACATCTAGCTTCACATGACATTCCGCGCACGTGGCCGAAGCCAGCCGGTCGTTCAGGTCAGTTACAGAGATCTCCCGAACGGTATCGCCGGCCAGATTCACCTCGCGGATCTCGTTGATCGCATCGGCTGATAGAGTGCCGCTGAGCGTGATACCGGAAGAGGGTCCAATGGTCATCAGGAAATTCCCGTTAGGTAGGAATTTGACGCCGTCGATGAAATTGAGAGTGGGATTGCCGGGGTTGTTATAGGTCCATAGCGGGTTGCCGGCCAGATCGGTAACAATGACACCACTCGGTTTGCCGACCAGTGAATTCAGCAGTTCGACCCCGGGCTGGGGAG
>DASUWP010000024.1:0-7699 GCA_036378335.1 Acidobacteriaceae bacterium
CGCTGGCTGCTTCCTTCCAGACGGGCAATTTGTGCTGCGCGTTCTACAACATTATCGGATTGAGCTTTGCGGACCTGAATGGCGATGGCAAGCTCGACGTGCTTTCGCAGAGTAATTTCGTTCCAGACACCCAGGGCGACATTGCACCGCTTCACCTGAACGTGATGCTCAACAATGGGGACGGGACATTTAGACCGGTCAAGCCGGTCGACAACTCGGCTAACGTTGATATCGGTAGTGATGGAGTAGCGTTTGGGGATATCAACGGTGACGGCAAACAGGATCTGGTTGTGGCGTTTGCTATGAACACAGGCGCTAACTTTGTGGGCGCTGCTTTGGGCAATGGCGATGGAACCTTCGGGGCTTTCTCTCAACTGAAACTCATCAATTTCATAACAACGGGCATTGCTAACCCGCAGGTACAACTCATCGACTTCAATGCGGATGGCAAACTCGACGCGGTTCTCGGATCGGGCGAGCTGGCGCTGGGCAATGGCGATGGCACGTTCACTCTCTCGACGCCGCTGTTCCCGCAACCTGCGGTCCCGCTACCCCCTTTGAGCTATGTACTGTTGCAAGCCAATCTTTTTGCTCATTCGTGGCCGTCGCTGATCTACCTTGACGTGCCGAGCGGCGCGAATGCGGTGTTCACGCCGCAGGTGAGCAGCAGCGCGAGCACGAACGTAGCGCTAAGCGCGGGAGCGCACACGCTCACAGCTCATTATTCGGGCGATAGCACGTATGCGGCCGCTGTTTCGCCGGAGGTCACCGTCACTGTTGCGCCTGCCGCGACCACGATGACTCTCACGTCCTCAGCGAATCCCAGCTATGCGGGACAGAGCGTCACCTTTACCGCGACGATTGCGGGCCTGGCGCCTGGTGCAGGTGGAACGGTGACGTTCTCCAATGGATCGACGGCGCTGGGCACCGCGTCGGTGAGCAATGGGAGCGCTACCTACGCGACGACGTTGTCCAGCACGGGGAATCAGACCATCACCGCTGCCTATAGCGGGGACGCTAACGATGCCGCTTCGAGCGGTACGGTGAACCAGGCGGTGGAAGCACCAGTCACGATTGGGGCCGGTAGCGGCGGCTCCACGGCGCTGACTGTGCCTTCCGGCCAGTCGGTCACGACGAATGTAAGCGTGGCGGGCGCGGGTGGGTTCAGCGGGACAGTGAACTTGTCCTGCACCGGCTTGCCGGCGAATGCGTCCTGCAGCTTCAACCCGGCATCGATGGCCGTCTCCGGCACGACAGCGGCAAGCACCACATTGACGGTATCGACCGCTACGACCATGACGGCGAGCGAGCGGGGTGACGGGTCAGTGCGCGCAATAACTGTGCTGGCATGCGGGCTGCCGCTGCTGGGGCTGTTGACGCTGGTGCCGGTCAGTCGTGGGCGACGGCTGCTGTTTTGCGTGGGCTTCGCGTTATTTGTCGCGGCGGGTGGCTTGACGGGCTGCGGCGGTGGCGGGCATTCGAGCGCAACCAAAACTGCGCCGGGAAGTTACACCTTCAACGTCGTTGCGACCTCCGGCTCGACGACTTCGACGGCGAGCTACACGCTTACCGTGCAGTAACAGCTCGCCCGAGACCAGGGAAATACAAGGTGCGGCGGCCGTGCATTTCCCTGGTCTCCGGGCGCGGGTTGGAGTGCTGCGCGGTCCCTGATACAACAAAGGCACGACACAGGCTCAAAGACGCTTCCGGCGGCTTCGCCTACTCTTTGTCGCTCGAGTGGAGATGGTTGCGATCGGAAAAGAGACGAACCGGCGGTTGCGTGTGGCGATCGCAGGCTTTGGCACGGTGGGATCGGCGGTGGCGCGCATCCTGATCGAGCAAGGCGCGGCGTCCTCGTTTGAGCTGGCCTACCTTCTGAACCGGCGCATTGCCAAGAAGCGCGTCGAGTGGATGCCCGGCTCCGTGCGGTGGACGGACGACATCGACGAGGTGCTGGATTCGGACATTGATGTGTTCGTGGAGCTGGTGGGCGGGCTCGACCCGGCAGGGACGTGGGTGAGGCGCGCGCTGGCGAGCGGCAAATCCGTGGTGACGGCGAACAAAGCACTGATTGCGGCGGAAGGCGTGGCGCTGAGCGAGCTGGCGTGCCGGCATCGGCAGCACCTGGCGTATGGCGCGTCGGTAGCAGGTGGTGTGCCGGTGCTCTCCGGATTGCAGGAGGGGCTCGCGGGCGACCAACTGATACGCGTGAGCGGCATCCTGAATGGGACATGCAACTACATCCTGACGCGCATGGAGCAGGCAGGATTGTCGTTTGCCGATGCGCTAGTCGAGGCGCAGCGCGCCGGTTTTGCCGAGGCTGACCCTAGCGCCGATGTGGATGGCTACGATGCGCGGGCGAAGATCACCATCCTGAGCCGGGTGGCACTGGGCGCGGATGTCGACCTGGACACGGTGCTGTGCCGGTCGATCCGGCCGATCACCGCGGTGGACCTGCGCTATGCGGCGGAGCTGGGCTGCACCATCCGGCAGATCTCGCATGCGGAGGTGCAGGAGGACGCGCTGCACATTGCGGTGCAGCCGATGCTGGTGGAGCGCACGCTGCCGCATGCGCGCGTGGTCGGCGCGCAGAACATTGTGGTGAGCACGGGACGTTACGGTGGCGAGACGACCTTCTCCGGCAACGGCGCGGGCGGCAATCCCACGGCGGTTGCCGTGGTGAGTGATCTGGTGGCGCTGGCGCGGCTGGGGACGACATCGTCGGAGTCGATGGGTCCGACGTTGAAAAAGATGCTGGCGTCGAGCCAGTTCGTGATGCCGCATTACACGCGTTACCTGGTGCGCGACCGGCCGGGGATTCTGGCGGCGATCTCGCAGGTGCTGGCGACGTATGCAATCAATGTGGATGCGGTGCTGCAGCTGCCGGGGCATTCGCGTGAGGCGCTGCCGTTTGCCATCACGCTGGAGCCATGCAGCCAGCAGGCGCTGGACGCGGCGCTGGCGGAGATAGGCAAGCTGCATTTCCTGGCTCAACCACCGCTGTGCCTGCCCATCCTGAGGAAGCGCGCGTGACCCATCTGCATTGCATTGGCGCCGCGTGCGGCGCAACCTTCGACCTGCATACGCCGCTGATGGCGTGCCCGAAGTGCGGCGAGCTGCTGGAGGCGGTGGTCGATCGGCCAGATGTCGATGCGACTGTGCTGAAACAGCTTTGGTCCGAGCGGCGGCGCTCCTTTGCGGCGGTGGATGCCAGCGGGGTGTGGCGATTCCGCGAAGCGCTGCCGCAGTATGCGGCAGAAACAGTGGTGACGCTGCGCGAGGGCAATGTGCCAATGGTGCGCGCACAGCGGGCGGCAGAGTTTGCCGGCCTGACGCGGCTGCACTTCAAGCATCTGGGATGGAATCCAACGGGCTGCTTCAAGGACCTGGGGATGACGACTGGCATGACCGAGGCGCGCCACCTGGGCGCGAAGGTGGTGGCCTGCGCGTCGACGGGAAACACTGCGGCGTCGCTGGCGGCATATGCGGCGCGTGCAGGCGTGGTGGGGCGCGTGTATCTGCCGGCAGGACAGGTGTCGATGAACAAGCTGGCGCAGGCGCTGGACTTTGGCGCGGAGATTGTCGAGGTGAACGGCAGCTTCGACGATGCGCTGAATACGTTGCTGGCGCTTCCGCCAGAGGAAGTTTACTTCCTGAACTCGGTGAACCCCTTCCGCATCGAGGGGCAGAAGACGTGCATGTACGAAGTGATGGAGGAGCGCGGCTGGCGCGCGCCGGACTATCTGGTTGTGCCGGGCGGGAACCTGGGCAACAGCGCATCCTTCGGAAAGGCATTCGATGAGCTGCTGCAATGGGGACTGATCGAGCGTGCGCCGAAGCTGATCGTGGTGCAGGCCGCGGGGGCGAATCCGTTTGCGCGGTTATGGCGCGAGCGTGCGAAGAACCCTGAAGCGGTGCTGCAGCCGCTCGATCCGGAGACGCGCGCGACAGCGATACGGATTGGCAATCCTCGCTCATGGCGGAAAGCGCTGCATGGGGTGGGGTCGACGGGCGGCGCTGTGATCGACGTGACCGATGAGGAGATTGGCGAGGCCAAGGCGGCGATTGGACGCGATGGGATTGGGTGCGAGCCGGCTTCCGCGACGACGCTTGCGGGCTTGAAGAAGCTGCGCGAAGCGGGCGTGGTGGAGCGCGGTGCGGAAGTGGTGGCGATGCTGACCGGCCATGGGCTGAAGGACACGGCATACATCCTGGAGCGGCACGGTGCTCGCAACCAGGGTCAACAAGAGGGCCACTGAGGATCACGATGCCAGAAGACCCGCTTACTGATTCCCTGCCGATCGGCGCTGAGCCTGCGGAGATCCACGTCCCGGGATCGATTGCGAACCTGGGGCCGGGCTTTGACACGCTTGCCGTGGCGGTGAATCTGTATCTCAGTCTGCTGGTGGAGCGGCGCGAGGGACTGGATGGGGTCACGTTTGAATTCGTAGGTTGCGAGCCGATGGGAGAAAACCTGATCCATGCGGCGTATGCGCAACTGCGTGAGGAGTATGCGCGGCCGTTGCCGTCGATTCACGTCGAGGTGCGGAGCCAGATTCCACCGCGCTCCGGACTGGGATCGAGCGCAGCGGCAACAGTTGCGGGATTGCGGTTGTTCGAAGTAGTAAGCGGGGTTTCGCTGGGGCCAACGCCGTTGCTGGCCGTGGCGGCCGCGCTCGAAGGACATGCGGATAACGTCGCGGCCGCGCTGCTGGGTGGGCTCACCGTGAGTTGTCAGACCGAGGATGGCGGCGTAACAGCGGTGAGTCTGCCGTGGCCGTCTTCGATACGGCTGCTGGTGCTGACACCGGATTACGCGCTGACCACAACACGCGCTCGCGAGGTGCTGCCGACGCAGGTGCCCTTTCGCGATGCAGTGAGCAATATGCAGCGGGTCGCGCTGCTGCTATGCGCGCTCGAGAACGAGCATACACAGAGTTTGCGCGAGGCCATGGTGGACAAGCTCCACCAGCCGTATCGCAAGGACATTGTGCCGGGGCTCTCGGAGTTGCTGGAACTGGAGCATCCGAAGCTGCTGGGTGTGTGCCTGAGCGGCGCCGGACCATCGCTGCTGGCGCTGACGCTGGGCGAGTCGCCGGAAGTGAAGGATCTCGTCGAGCGAACCTATCGACAGACAGGAAATACGTTCAAGATGCGGTGGCTTAAGGGCGAGCAGCCGTTTCCATGAGCAGCTGCTGCACAGGTGATGGCCGATCCTTGTATGTCAGGCGAGGCAGATCCTCTACCGCGCGGCGCAGCGCGGTCTCCCATCGGGCGTGTAACTCAAGCAGCTCGGGATCGTCGGCTGCGAAACGGCGGTACTCGGTGAAGTCGAGCGAGCCATCGCGATAGACAAGCAGCTCGAGCGGCGGCCCTACGGTGACATTCGAGCGAATGGTGGCATCGAAGGAGAGCATGGCGTAGAGCGCGGCGACATCGAGCGGCGTCTTGTCATAGACGACACCGCGGTCGAGGATGGGACGGCCGTATTTGGCTTCGCCGATCTGCAGGTATGGCGAGTCCTGAGTAGCGCTGAGCGGGTTGCCCTGGGGATAGATGCAGTAGAGCGCGGGTGGTCCGCCCTTCACCTGGCCACCAAGCAGCAGGTGGATGTTGAAGTTGTAGTCATCGCGCTCGAGCGCCGCGCGATCGAGATCGGAGACGCGGCGCACCGCATCGCCAACGACACGGGCGGCGGCATACATGGATTCAGCCCGGGCGAGTCCCCTGCCCTGCTGGAAGTCGTCCTGCATCAAAGTGATGGTCGATTGCGTGAGCGATAGGCTGCCGCTGGTAAGCAGCACAAAGGCGCGCTCGCCGGGAAGGACGAAGGTGTGCATCTTGCGGCAGACGTTGACCTGGTCATAGCCTGCGTTGGTGCGCGAGTCCGAGGCCATGACGAGCCCCTCGCGGGTCATGATGCCGAGGCAATAGGTCATGGGCTCCATCCTCTCCCAGGTGGGCCAGAAATGCTACCCTAGTCTCCCCGGAGCCCTGCCGCTCCCCGGATTTTCGGTACGAAAGCAAAAGTACCCGCTCCGACCCGCGTCGCTCGAAGCGAGCTGAACTCCACAGGAGGACCACAGCTTCGCCGATGAAGATTCGCCTGGGATACGACATCGCGTTTGAGACGCCTCATGAGGTTGCCATGGTAGCGATGCTGCACGTGCATCCATCGCGTGTGGGCGACCTGCGCGAGCCGGACGTGCTGGAAACAAACGCAGGCGTGACGAAGGACGAGTACGTCGACAGCTTTGGCAATCGCTGCACTCGGCTGGTGGCCCCGGCCGGGGAGCTCGAGTTGCACGGAAGCACGTTGATTGTGGACAGCGGCGAGCCGGATGCCGCAGGCGTGGGCGCAGCGGAGCATCCCGTGGCGGCCCTGCCGACCGAGACGCTGCAGTTTCTGCTGGCAAGCCGCTACTGCGAAGTGGATCTGTTATCGCCGGCTGCGCACGACCTGTTTGGGGGCATCGAGCCTGGCTGGCCGCGCGTGCAGGCGATTTGTGGGTGGGTGCATTGGAAGATCGAGTTCGGCTACCAGTACGCGCGCTCGACGAAGACAGCGCTCGATGTCTACACCGAGCGGCGGGGCGTGTGCCGCGATTTTCAGCACCTGGCGATCACCTTCTGCCGGGCGATGAATATTCCAGCGCGGTATGCCACCGGGTATCTGGGGGACATTCGCGTGCCGGCAGCGCCGACCCCCATGGACTTTAGCGCATGGTTCGAGGTGTATCTGGGCGACCGCTGGTGGACGCTGGATGCGCGGCACAATTATCCGCGGGTTGGCCGCGTGCTGATGGCGACGGGGCGGGACGCTGCCGACGTTGCGCTGACGACGGCATTCGGTTCGGCGAACCTGAAGAAGTTTCTGGTGATCAGCGATGAGGTGGCGGAATGAGCCAGAACACCGGCATGGAAATGGAAACCGGCCAGAGCCGTCTGTTCAGCGAAACGGAGGAGTTTCGCAACTCCATGCTGCGCAAGTATGTGCTGGACGGCGCCTATGACGAGATGTTCTCTCGCGAGGGCGAGACGCGGCCGCAGTACCGGCGGCTGCTGGACATGTTCGCTCAGATGCCGCAGGAGGAGATTGAGCGCTGCAAGAAGGCGGCGGATCTTTCGTTTCTGACCCAGGGCATCACGTTTACGGTGTACGGGGAGGAGCAGGGGACGGAGCGGGTGTTTCCGTACGACGTGCTGCCGCGCGTGATCAGCAACACGGAGTGGACGCACATTGAGCGCGGGCTGGTGCAGCGGATCGCCGCGCTGAACATGTTTCTGCACGATGTGTATAACGATGGCCGCATCCTGGCCGACGGCAAGGTGCCGCGCGAGGTGGTGTACACGTGCCGGCACTTCCGGCGCGAAATGCGCGGGCTGCAGGTACCGCGCAACATTTATATCGCGGTGAGCGGCACTGACCTGCTGCGCGTGCAGTCGGGCGAGTTCGTGGTGTTGGAAGACAACCTGCGGGTGCCGAGCGGCGTGAGTTATATGCTGACCAGCCGGCGCGTAATGAAGCGTATTTTTCCGCAGCTCTTCCGCGCCTACGATGTGCGACCCATCGAGCACTACCCTCAATTGCTGCTGTCAACGCTGCGCTCGCTGGCACCGGAGGGTCGGCCGGAGCCAACTATCGTGGTGCTGACGCCGGGCGTCTTCAACTCTGCGTATTTCGAGCACACGTATCTCG
>DASUWP010000025.1:0-4284 GCA_036378335.1 Acidobacteriaceae bacterium
GCCCAGACCATCAGCTACGGCCAACTCGCCCAGCGCATCAATCGTCCGCGCGCCGTCCGCGCCGTCGGCCTCGCCAATGGTTCAAACCCCATCGGCATCGTCGTGCCCTGCCATCGCGTCATCGGAGCGAACGGCTCGCTCACCGGCTACGGCGGCGGCCTCCATCGCAAAGAGTGGCTGCTCGCCCACGAGCGCGCACACGCAAAGCAAACCGACTCGAAAGTAGTCCAACGGCAGCTAACCTTCGCGTAAGACAAGCGGGCAATAAAAAAGATGCCATCCTGAGCGGAGCGAAGGACCTGCAGTTTGTACCTACTGCAGCGACTTGCTAGCGACTGATTCGTAAAGCAAACTGAGCCACCCGCGGATCGGTAGTCGTGCTCGTAATACTCCCAAACGCGGGCGAGCCGAAACTCCCATTCGGCTGCGAGAACTCCGGCGTATTCGTCACGTCGAACAGCTCCGCGCGAAACTCCACCTGCGCCTTCTCCGCCAGCGAGAAGTGCTTCACAAGCGCGAGGTCCAAATCGCGATACGCCGGCCCGCGTACCGGATTGCGCGATGCATTCCCCAGCACAAAACGCGGCGCCGTGCTGAAGGCGTCGGTGTTGAAGAACCGCGCCGGTGTCCGCTCACCCGCCGGCAGCGCCGTCTTGCCCTGTACAAACGGCCGCTGCAGCGCAAAGCCGGCGAACGCATTGTTGTTCGTCGCCTGCGTCACCGTCACCGGCATTCCCGATTGCAGCGACATGATCGCATTCAGGTCCCATCCCCCCAGCAGCGTATTTGCAATGCCGCTCGACGCAAAGCTGTGTCCATGCCCAGCGGGCAAGCTGTACACCGCGCTCAGCGCTACCACATTCGGCATATCGCCATTCGACGCATCCCGCTCCAGTCCCGGATGAAATGTATCCGCCGCCACCAGGCTGCTCGAGTTCGGCGACGACAGCACCGTCGATGAAAACACCGACGACGCATCGTCAATCAGCTTCGAGTACGTATAGCTGAACAACAACGTCAGCCCATGGCTGGTGCGCTGCTCCACCTTCGCTTCCAACGCGTTGTAATTTGTCGTGCCGCTGTTGTGCCGGTAAATCGCCACGTTCTGGAAGCGCGGATACGGCTTCAGCAACTGCGCGGCCGCCACCGTCTTCCCGCCAATGGGACTCGACACCGGCAACTGCCCGTAGTACGGATTCGGCACCTGCTGCAGCAGCGACACGCCCTGCGCCAGCTGGTCCGTCGTCAGCTGATTCAAATTTGAATCCGGAATCCCCACATGCACGATGTGCGATCCCACATACGCAACATCGAACGATACATTTTGCGTGATGGCGCGTTGCACCGCCAGGTTCCACTGTTCTACGTAGCCTGACCCGGCCTGCCGGTCAGCGGTATATACGCTCTGCCCCAGGCCGGCATCCGGCGACAGCGGGATCGGCGTCACTGTCGGCCCATGCGCAAGCTCGAACGCTGCATTCACGCTGTCCTGCGTCTTCTGCTGCACATTCTGGATAAAAGGGAACTGCGGTGTGGTGAATGGTGTCGTGATTCCCGACTGATCGATAAACACAATGCCGAACCCGCCCCGCACCACGGTCTTTGGCGTCGCCAAGTACGCGAAGCCGACGCGCGGCGCAACGTTGTCCCAGTGCAGCTCGCGCGCGGTATTCGGATACCCGTTCACGCCCAGGTAATCCAGTTGCTGCGTCGCCAGATTGAAAACCGCGCCCTGGTTGTTCTTCTCCGTCGAAGGATGATGCAACGTCCACCGCGCCCCGATATTCAACGTCAAATTCGGCCTTGCCTTCCAGTCATCCTGCACGAAAAATTCTTCAATATGGTCGCGTGGTCGTAACTTCTGCTGTTGCAGATCGATCTGGAAGGTATCCACCTGCCCCAGCAGAAAGCTCGCAAACGAATTGCCGCTGTTGGTCGCGCTCGGCAGGTTCGTCCCCGTCGTCGTAAACGCAAATGAGCCCGTCGGGTTCGGCGGCGACACCGTATTCAGTTGGTACCAGCGCGCATCCAGCCCCGCCTTCAACGAATGCGCCCCATGCACCCAGTTCACCGTGTCCACAAGTTGCCACACGCCCGTCTGGTACTGGGAACTCGTGCTCGCCGAAACGCCAATCTGCTGATACCCGGTAAAGGTGAACAACGGCAGCGCATTGTTGAACGTCGCATTCGACGGGATCCCCGGAATCCCCAGCGCCTGCGATGCCGGCTCACTCAGCGATACTCCATCGGTCGTATTCGCGCGCCGGGTATAGCCCAGCCGCAGATCGTTCAGCAAATGTGCCGTGAAGGTATGTGTCTCGTTGAAGACCGCCTGCTGCCCCAGCACGTTGGTCAGCCCGGCATAGTTGAACGAGCCCAGCACCGATCCCGAGATCAACCCGCTTCCATCCGGCAGCGGCGATACCGGCTGCGCCACCTGGCTGTAGTACGAATACCGCCCGAACGCGCGATCGCTCGCGCCCAGCGCGCCGTCTACGCGAACATCAAACTGGTTCTCATGGTCGGCGTCATTCGCGATGCGCGTGTAGTTGTTCGCCGTCCCGCGCGACGTCGGCGCCGGCAGCCGAGCCAGCAGCGCCACCGCTGCGGGATCGAGCGCTGTGTCGATCACATCGTTCGGAAACTCCGTCCGCGTATACGTTGTCCCGTTGAACGCGGTCGTCGCCGGGTCATAGATCTTCGCCACACCCGTGAATACGCCCTGCCGCTCTGCCATGGTCGGAATCGTCGAGGTGCGCACCACCCCAATCGCCTGCCGTATCCCCTGGTAGTCGCCGAAGAAGAACAGCCGGTCATGCAGCACCGGACCGCCGATAGTCGCGCCGTATAGATTGCGCCGGTACTCCGGCTTCCGCGCCGGCAGCCGCGCAAAGTAGTTGCGCGCGTTCAGGTCTTCATTCCGCAAATACTCGAAGAGACTTCCGTGAAAGCTATTCGTTCCCGAGCGCGTCGTCACATTCACCACGCCCCCGTTGAAGCGCCCAAACTCCGCCGGTACATTGTCCGCTTCGATCGTGAACTCCTGGATATCATCGAGAATCGGGAAGAAGACCACCTGTCCCGGCTCGGGTTGCAGCGCGGAGATGCCATCGAACAGGTACTCATTCGTCCGCGGCCGCCCGCCGTTAATGCGCGGCAGTAGCGTGCCAGGGGGCAGCTCCACACCCGGCGCAAGCGTCGACAGCTGAATGAAATTGCGCGTATTCAGCGGGATCGCCTGCACCGTGCGCCCCGGAATGTTGGTCTGGATGTTGCTCAGCTCCGACTGCAGCAGCGGCGCGTCTTCTGTAACCGTGACTGTTTGCTGTCCACCGCCCGGTTGAAGCGGCACATCAACTCGTACTGCCCCACCCGTCGTCACCGTCACACTTTGCCGCAACACCTTTGCGAACCCCGGCGCTACAACCTCCACCGAGTAGCTGCCCGGCAGCACCTGCGCGAATGTGTAGTAGCCGTCGGTTGTCGATTCCGTCTTCCGCTCCACGCCCGTGCTCGTTCGCGTCAGCGTCACCTGCGCGCGCACAATGGACGCGCCCGAGGGATCGCTCACCCGCCCCTGCAGCGTACCGGCAATCTGCGCCCATGCATCTGCAGTGATGAGGAGGGACAGCAACAGAAGAATCGCGCGGCGCATCGTGCTCTCCAGCGAAAAGAGTTCACTCGGAGCTGCGCCGGAAGAAGTCCCTCAGCCGCGTCGGCCGAAAAAAAGACCAGCTAGGCGCGAGCCGCCGGATAACACGAATTTATATAGATAGAATCGTTTCGTCAAAACGAATGCAGCCAACAACGTCATAGTTGCGGCCGAAACACCAATCGTCCCTCGCGCTCCGGCGCATTCCACAGCGCCTCCACATCGCGCAGTACCGCCGCCTGTACTTTTGTCGCAAACGGAACCTTCGCCGCCGCGTGGAAGAATTCCGCGAGCGCCGCGAAGATCTCCTTCATCGACGCGCTGCCGAATCCGCTACCAAGAATCTCCAGGCCGGAGCTGCGCAGAGTCGCGGCCGCAAGCGTGATCGTCGCCCCTGCGCTCTGCCCGATCTGCACAAATCGAATCCGCGGCGCCGCATGACTCAAGCCCTTCTGCGCAATCGCCGCCAGCACAGTCTCGGCCGGCTCGCCCCACAAATAGTCGAGCACCACATCCACGCCATGCTCCACAATCTCGCTGCGAAACGCTGCCACCAGCGCATCGCGCGATTGCTCGAGCCCGATCACCGCATCCGCACCGAGCGACTTCAGCGAGCCCAGCGCTTCCGGATT
>DASUWP010000026.1:0-2446 GCA_036378335.1 Acidobacteriaceae bacterium
ACGTAAACATGCCCGGAGACACTCCCACCATCTGGTACTCAAACAACAGAACAGCTCCAAGCAGGCCCACCGATCCGCTGGGTGACAACCTCGCCGAAGCGTTTCGGCCAAGCAAAGCCAGGAGCACTGGCGTTCGCCGGAAAAGGCCTGGCTTCGCAAGGTAGTATGGAAGATCTCGAAGCAGATCACTTTGTCCGGAGCGATCCGCGAGATCGAGCAACAAATCTGCCCGTTCGAGGATTGCCTGCCGTCCACGAAACACCTGGAATGTTTCGTCTCGCATTGATCTCACGTGAGCATGATACCCCGTGAATCCATGTCGTTGCGAGATGGCTCGTGACAGGACTAAAGCTCTATTCGTCTAATCAAATCACATCGTCCGCCGAAGCAATCAGCCGGCCGGCACAAAGTGGGTGGCGACATACGTTTCGAGGCCAGTTGAAAAGCAGCGTCACCTGACGCTCGAGTCGCCCAGCTTTCGCGAGTTGTTGTGTGGAAGCGCAAAAGCGATATAGGTGCGGCCATAGGAGAGCTTCGGGTCTTTGCCGCCGCCTGCTGCGATCACCACGTACTGCCGGCCGTCGACCATGTAGGTTGCAGGTGTGGCAAGGCCGGCGGCAGGAAGCTCGTATTGCCACAGCAGTTTTCCGGTTCGGCTGTCATACGCATGCATCCTGCGGTCGAAGATCGTCGCACCGATAAACACCACTCCCGCCGCGGTCACGATGGGGCCGCCATAGCTCTCTGTGCCCGTGTTGCCCATCCCGGCGGCCGCAAGCTCAGGATATTCACCAAACGGAATCGTCCACAGATAACGGCCGGTGTTCAGGTCTATAGCGTTGAGGGTGCCCCAAGGAGTTGCGGTTGCGGGGTAGCCCTGCGGGTCAAGAAATTTCCTGTAGCCGGTGAACTGGAACTGCGCGGTCTTCGTCGGCGGATCAGCCGCGACAAGTTCTTTCGACGGCGCGGTTTGCGCCGGCAGATCGTCTGCGGAGAGGAAGCGCAGCAGCGACTGCAACTCGCTTGCGGGAAGCGCGCGGAAGCCAGGCATGCGGCCACGGCCATGCCGCACAATATCAACCACCTGCGTCGTGTTGAGCCGCTGCCCTACCCCGATGAGTGAAGGGAACCCCGGCTGGATTCCGCTCGCATCTTCTCCGTGGCAAATCGCGCAGTCCGCGGCGTAGGTTGCCGCTCCTGCCTTGTCTTCCCCGGGCATGCCGCGACCGCCGGTGTGCACGGGCAGCACCGCCGTTTCAGCATCGTCTCCCGTCGGCACATCGATACCGTTGCGCAGGTATGCCAGCAACGCATGAAGACGCATTCCGGTAACGTTCGGAAACGATGGCATCCGGCCCTTGCCCTCGTGCACCGTGGCGGCAATCTGCTGGTCACTCAGGCGATGGCTGACGTCTACCAGCCCAGGAAAATCCGGCGGCGATCCCTTGAGCTCCGATCCATGGCACAGAGCGCACTGTGACTGGTACAGTCTCGCGCCCAGCCCATGCGCATGCGTTCCATCCTGCAGCCCACCGGTGTACGCAATGTTGATGGCGTTCAGGTACAGCACACCACTGCGCGGGTCCGCTGCGGCTCCGCCCCACTCCGCACCTCCGTCAAACCCCGGCATCACCATGGTTTGCACGCGCGAATTGAACGGCACGAAAGGGCCGTCACTGCGCATGCGGCGAAGCTGGTCAACCGCCCACGCATGCGCCTCGGGCGTGCGGTTCGTCAGCGTATCTTCTGTGACCCGCTGCGCGGAGTACGGCGCAGGGATCACCGGAAGCGGCTGTGTGGGCCAGGCGTGCTCGCCAGCAACATCGCTCGCGGGATAGGCGTGCTCTTCAATCGGAAAGAGGGGCTTACCTGTAAGCCGGTCGAAGACGAAAACAAAGCCCTGCTTGGATGTTTGCGCGACTGCATCGATGCGCTGTTTGCCGCGGCGTACGGTAAGCAGCACCGGCGGGGCTGGGAAATCGCGGTCCCATATATCGTGATGAACTCCCTGGAAGTACCACAACAGCTTGCCCGTACGAACGTCGAGCGCGAGCAAGCAGTTGGCGTATAGATCTTTGCCTAATCGGTCCGCACCGTAGAAGTCATCGACAGCCGATCCAGTCGGCACAAACAGAATGCCGCGTTTCGCGTCCAGCGCCATGCCGGTCCAGTTGTTCGCCGAACCCGCGGTCTTCCATGCATCTGCCGGCCAGCTTTCATAGCCCGGCTCGCCCGGATGCGGAATCGTATGGAAGCTCCAACGCAACGCTCCCGTGTGCACGTCGTAGGCGCGAATGTCGCCCCGCGCCGCGGGATGCGTCTCAGGCACTCGGCAACCGACGACAATGAGATCCCCGGCCACCAGCCCCGGCGTCGTAAGCGCGATGGTGAGTTGCTGGGGCGGTTCCCCGAGGTTCTCGCGCAGGTCAATGCGGCCATGCACACC
>DASUWP010000027.1:0-3093 GCA_036378335.1 Acidobacteriaceae bacterium
GTAAGGCGATCGACTTCCCTGCCGCCAACATTCATGTACATCAGGATCATGTGGGCGGAGGCTTCGGCAGCAAGCTGGGACTCGATCCCTGGGGCATCGCCTCGGCACAGCTTTCTAAAAAGGTTGGCGGAAAGCCGGTGAAGATGATGCTCGACCGCGCTCCCGAATTGGAACTCGCGGGCTGCCGCCCGTCGGCTTATGCGCGTGTGAGGGTTGGCGCGAAGAAAGATGGCACGCTCACTGCTTGGAATTCTTACTCCTGGGGTTCAGGCGGAGTCGGCGGCGGAGGCTCCCCGCCGCTTCCGTACGTGTGGAAAATTCCGAACCAGCAGAAGCAGCATGTGAATGTCGTCAACAACATCGGTCCGGCCCGCGCGTGGCGCGCGCCCAATCATCCGCAGGCGTGCATGATCACCATGGGCGCTCTCGACGATCTTGCCGCCAGGCTGAACTTGGACCCGTTCGACTTCGTGAAGAAGAACATCGAACTGCTGGAGCCACGAGCCAAGGTCTATTCCGAAGAGCTCGATATCGCCGACAAGCTCATGAACTGGAAATCGCGCTGGCATCCCCGCGGAGATAAAGGCACAGGTTTCGTCAAGCGCGGCATGGGCCTGGCTCTTCATACCTGGGGCGGCCGCGGTCACGAGAGCAACTGCGATCTCACCATTCATCCCGACGGCTCGGTTGAGATCAAAATCGGCACGCAGGACATCGGGACCGGCACCCGCACTGTGATCCTGATGGTCGCCTCCGACACTCTCGGCATTCCTATGGACTCGATTAAACTGCTGATCGGCGACAACGAATATCCGCCGGACAGCGCTTCCGGCGGCAGCAGCACCATTGGCGGCGTAAGTGCCTCCACCTTCCGCGCTGCCGTCGACGCCCGCACAAAGCTCTTTGCCAAGGCTGCGCCGGCGTTGAAGGCGCAGCCAGGCGACCTCGAAGCCATAGACGGCAAGGTGCGTATCGCCAGCGATCCCAGCCGCAGCATCACCTGGCGTGAGGCTTGCGCGAAGCTGGCGCCGCATTCGCTCACGGTGCGCGGCACCAATCCCGGAGAGGGCGATCTGACCAGCAGTGGCGTCGATGGAGTACAGATGGCCGACGTCTCCGTCGATGTCGAAACGGGAATTGTCAAAATCAACAAGATGGTCGCAGTCCAGGACTGTGGCCTGGTCATCAACCAGAAGACCGCCGAGAGCCAGGTCCTTGGCGCACTGATCATGGGTGTGAGTTACGCGCTTTACGAAGAGAAGGTCATGGACCAGACCACCGGCGTAATGCTGAATCCCAATATGGATTTCTATCGACTGGCCGGCATCGGCGACGTCGGTGAACTGGTAGTACACATGATGACCGGGCCGGGATATGACGAGCGCGGGGTTGTGGGCCTGGGCGAGCCTCCCGTTGTCTCTCCCGGCGCCGCAATCTCGAATGCGGTGGCCAATGCCATTGGCGTGCGCGTTCCGACGCTGCCGCTCACTCCCGACAAAGTGCTGGCGGCGCTCGAGTCTGCCGAAGGAGGCCGCGCATGAGAGCTTTCCAGTACGCCAGTCCCAAGCAGAAGGAGCAGGCCGTCGGCCTATTGGGCCGGCAGTGGAGCGATTCTGAAGTCCTCGCCGGAGGCAGCGATCTGCTCTCGTTGATGAAAGACGACATCGTCCATCCCAAGCGCCTGGTCAACGTGAAAGAAATTCCCGAGCTGCGCGGGGTCTCCTTCAGTTCGCAGCGTGGGCTGCGCATTGGAGCTCTGACGACTCTCGATGAACTTTCCGAAAATGCCGCTGTGCACCGCCTCTACCCCATGTTGGCGGCCTCGGCGGGCGATGCGGCCAGCCCGCAGATTCGCAATGTGGCGACTGTTGCCGGCAACATGTGTCAGCGTCCGCGCTGCTGGTATTTCCGCAACGGCTTCGGCCTGCTGGCGATGGCACCGGATGGAACATCGCTGGTCACAAAAGGTGACAACCGTCACCACGCCATTCTGGGCAATGAAGGACCGGCATACTTTGTGAGCCCCTCCAGCGTGGCGCCCGGCTTGATCGCCTACAACGCTATGATCCGGCTTCTCGGTCCAAATGGAGCTCGCGAGTTGCCGCTGGAGAAGTTCTTCGTAATCCCAAAAAAGGAAGGAGAACGCGAGCACGACCTGCGGCCGAGTGAGATTGTGACCGATCTGATCGTGCCACCACCAGCCGCAGGCCTGCGCGCCGCGCATTACGAAGTCCGGCAGAAGGAGGCCTTTGATTGGCCATACGCAACCGCTTCGGTCGCCCTGGTGATGGATGGCAAGACGGTCCGCTCAGCGCGGGTTGTGATGGGCCATGTGGCGCCGGTCCCATGGGTATCCAACGAAGCCAGCCAGGCATTGTCGGGAAAAGAGATTTCTGAAGAGTCTGCCGATGCCGCCGGAATGGCGGCGGTCGCGAATGCCAGGAGCCTGGGACGCAACCAGCACAAAATCAAACTCGCGCGAGTGGCCGTCAAACGCGCGATCCTGCAGGCGAGCAGAGGAGGTACAGCATGATCGTCAACGAAGCTGACCGTTTCAATATTCACCATCCCGGCCTCTGCCCGTCTCTGCGCTGGAAGGGGATGTATGTAAACGCCGAACGCGATCCGACAGTTCCGCCGAGCAACGATGGCAACTTCTGGTGCGTGCACACGCAGACCTGCATCGGTCCCGACGGCAAACTTGCGGAGCCGGGAAATTGCTGCTCCAAAGGACGGGAATGTCACGGAACCGGAAAGTGCGGTTGAGCGGCGAGCGCGTAAAATATAAGTTGTAAAGCATCGGGAGCCGGCAGTATGCGATTCATTTCCAAGTTTCTATTTTCGTTTTTCCTGTTCGCCGCTTTATCCATTGCCACCCAGGCACAGCAGATCAGCGGAGACTATCTCGAGAGCCGCAGTGCCGACGTGTACGTCGCGCAATGCTTCGCCAACAGCGAGGTCGGTCTCACCGGAGACCAGGCGCTCCTGGCGTGGCACGTTCGCAGCGGAAGCTGGGACGGACAAAAGCTCGACGGCCTAACGGTGATGGCGGCAGTGAGAGCGAACGGCACGCTGGGCGACCCCTACGAGAAT
>DASUWP010000028.1:0-12667 GCA_036378335.1 Acidobacteriaceae bacterium
GGCTCCATACTGCGCGGCTCCGGTCATGGTCCAGCGACGGGGGCGTCCGTTCGGCTGCGGACCGGATATGCCGTCGCTGCCAGCCCAGAGAACCTCACCGTGTGCTGGAGTCTCAGCCCATGCCGGTTACCATAACGGTTATTGATTCCCTTAGAAACCATGGATCTGGGTACTTCCGCCATCTCTATCGGCGGGGGAGAAGCCCCGAGTCTCAATCCGGCGCCTAGACTAACTACTGAACAGCGAACTGACATCCAAGAATTATGCTGGCATTGCTCCTCATCTCGGCCCTTCTCGTTACTCTGATCGCCATCTGGAGAGTTGGTCCGGAGCGCGCGGTGGTAGCCGTGGTGTTGCCGGTGATGATGCTCTGGCCCTACGGCACAGGATGGAAGTTCAAAGGTGTCGAACTCGACATCATGGACGCGGTGATGCTGCCCGTTGCCGTAGCTCTGGTCTTCAAGTACGCGCGGCGCTGGCGATATAGCCTGGCAGACCTGCTGGTCTTCTTTTATTGCTTCAGTACCCTGCTGTCGAACTGGAATGCGGACGGTCAATCTGCCGGCCTCGCCCTGGGGACAGCGATGGCCTTCTCCTGCTTCCCTCCTTACATCATCGGGCGGGTCGCCGTGGAGCGGCCCGGTTTTCGCGTCGCTCTCGTGAAGCGGTTTGCCTTTCTCGCCTTCGTGATCTCTGTCCTGTCGCTCTATGAATACCGCATGGAACGGAACTTCTTCCGCATCTGGTCAGACAAGATATTTCACAACACGAGCCACCTCATCCTCCAATTGCGCTGGGGATACGGCCGCATCGCCGGCCCTTACGGTCATGCAATTCTTGCCGGCTGCATTCTTCTCAGCGCTCTGCTGTTTGCCATCTGGCTGGCCAGCGAAGGCCTGTGGGACCGGAAGTTCCGCCGCCTCGAGTTTCTTCCCGGCCGGAAATCGATGTATATCGTTCTCGGTCTGATGGTGGGGGTGTGGA
This sequence comes from Acidobacteriaceae bacterium, assembly GCA_036378335.1. Classification (GTDB taxonomy): domain Bacteria; phylum Acidobacteriota; class Terriglobia; order Terriglobales; family Acidobacteriaceae; genus KBS-83. The sequence goes on from DASUWP010000028.1 coordinate 985, forward strand.
TGACGCAGTCGCGCGGCCCATGGCTGAGCGGCGCGTTCGGCATTCTGCTGATTCTCGCAGCGCGCGCGCGCAACCAGAAGCGGGCGTTGCGGAGGGTGATCATCGCCAGCGTGCTGCTGATGAGTGTTTTCTATGCCGTCCTCAACCGGTACACCAACATCAACCGTATGCCGTCGGACATCGACCAGGAGAACGCGCAGTACCGCCGCATGCTGATCATCAACTACACGCCCGTGGTGAAACGCGGCGGTATGCTCGGCTACGGTCTGCACTTCCCCAAGGTCGATGGACAAGTCTCGATCGACAACGAATACCTCAATCTCGCACTGACGCAGGGCTATCTGGGGCTCGGCATCTTCTCTCTGCTCATTCTTCTTACCGGTGCGCGTCTGGTCCGTACGATCGTGACCTCGCGTGACCGGACCGAGACCTCCTTCGCGCTCTGTCTGCTTGCCGTCTTCGTCACGATCGTGCTCAGCATCACTACGGTCTATCTCGGCTTCCAGACCTTCACGCTCTTCTTCCTGATCACTGGCTGGTCCCAGGAACTGCAGCCCGCAAGGGCCCTCGCACCGGCGAGCGAACCCGCGGTCGTGTACGCCCCCGCCCGGTTCGCGTTCCGTCGCGTCTGGAGTTAACCATGATGCTGTTTCCCTCATTCGCTTCATTTCTGAGCACCGATTCCGCCAGCCTCCTGCTGGGCACTGCCTCCTGCGTGCTCGTGGCCGCGACGGCCCCGTTGGCACTGGAGCTGCTTGTTCTGACCGCGGGTTCGCTGCTGCCCAAACGAAGCCGTGAGAAGCGGATTCATCCGGTAGTTCCGATCGCGCCACTGGGACTGACCGTGGTGGTTCCCGCACACAATGAAGAGCTTTTACTGCGCCGCTGCGTCGCGAGCTTGCTCGCCGATCTGCCGCCGAGTAGCTCGGTCCTGGTGGTTGCACACAACTGCACCGATGCCACCGCGCGGGAGGCGGCCGGCGCCGGCGCGGAGGTACTGGTGCTGCGAGACGATGGGCGGCAGGGCAAAGGCGCAGCGCTGCGCGCTGGGTTCAATCATGCCGCCGCCCGCGGCGCGAAGGTGCTGGCCGTCGTGGACGCCGACTCGGTGGTTGCCCCCGGTTTTTCCGCTGCCATCGCCGAGGCTCTGGCAGACGGGGCGGAGGCCTTCCAAGCAAGGTATATCGCAGCAACTACCGGGAGCCAGACGACTGCGCAGCTGACAGCGCTCGGCTTTCTGGGCTTCAATGTGATCCGGCCGCGCGGCCGCGCACGGCTGGGTATGTCTGCCGGCATCTTCGGCAATGGTTTCGGCTTTCACAGCACGGTGCTCGAGCGGGTGCCCTATGAGGCGAGCTCCGTGGTCGAGGATCTCGAATATCATCTCCGCCTGGTCGACGCCGGCATTCGCGTTGCGTTCCTCGAGAACGCAACCGTACTGAGCGAGATGCCGCAGAACTCGGCTGCCGCCTCGTCGCAGCGAGCGCGCTGGGAGGGTGGCCGTCTGCGCATGGCTCAGGCCTGGCTGTTGCGGCTGCTCCGGCGTGCTTTGGCTCGGCGCCCGATTCTGTTCGAACCGGCGCTCGAGCTGGCATGTCTCCCCCTGGCCAGCGAAGTGGTCCTGCTGGGAATCTGTCTGCTGCTCCCCGTTCCCTGGCTTCGCATCTACGCGGCTGCGGGGTTTCTGGTCATCCTGGCGCATGTGGCGACGGCTGCCGCGGAGGGTGACGGCTGGTGGAGCGCGGCCCGTACACTGCTCTCGGTGCCCCGCTACATCGTCTGGAAGCTTGGTATCCTGCCCCGCACCCTCGCATCATCGCAACGTAATGCGGCCTGGGTGCGCACGGCCCGGGACGCAGCTCCGGCTGCTCCGGCGACCGTCACCCCCATCGACCGCGGTCAGTGGCCGTTGAAGGATGCCGTAGGCGGCCGGGTCGCCGGCGGATCGGGCAAGGGTCGCCGCCGATGAGCCGCCGCTGCGTTGCCGCGCATCCTACCGCCCGCGTGGCGGTAAACGCCATACACGGCAATAAATTAACAAAGATCGTGCACAATCAGGAGTAACAACGTATGCGCCTGACCTCCTCCATTCACCGCACGCCGACTCGGCTGGGCCCTATCCTGTTGCTCGGCTCGCTGCTCCCGTTGACGGCGCTGGCCCAGAATGCGGCGACCCAAACTCCGGCTGAGCAGAATCCGCCGAGTCAGACGCCCGCGCTTCAGACGGCGGCGGGGGCACTTGGGCAGCAACAGCTGCAAGGCACCGCACCCGACAACACTCCTGGAGCTAGGAGCCAGGCAGCTCCCGTCCTGCATCCGAATCCCATGTCGCAACTGAAGTCGATGGAGCCGCCGGCCAACGAGGAATATCAGCTCGGCGGCGGCGACGATATCACGTTGGAGTTTGCTGGACGGCCGGATATCTCCGGCAAGCACACCGTCGGACCCGACGGACGGATCACCCTGCCGATGGCCGGCGGTATTACTGTGGCCGGACTGACCCGCGAGCAGGCTGCCCAGGCAATCGACCAGGCCATGTCGAAGTACTACACCAACATCACCTGCATCGTCGGCGTGGAGAAATACGGATCCAACCGCGTGCTGGTCACCGGCTATGTCGAGCATCCCGGCATCATGTACTTCGACCAGACGCCGACGTTGCTCGAAGCCATCACGCGCGCCGGCCTGCTGCAGCCCACCGGCACTGGCCACACCATCGACGATCCCATTCCGGAACGCGTCGCCATCTATCGCGGCAACGATGAAGCCATCTGGGTTGACGTCAAAGGGCTTCTCAGTCAGGGAAGCGCGATGGCTGATATGCGTCTACGCCGCAACGATACCGTCTTTGTGCCGAACGACCAGGACCGTTTCGTTTCTATCCTGGGCGAGGTCAATCATCCGGGAGCGATCCAGTTGAAGCACAACTCCACCTTGCCGTCGATGATCGCGGAAGCTGGCGGCATCACGGAGAAGGCCGGCAATAATCCGCAGATCATGATCATCGACCCGACGAACGGCACCAAGCGGCCGATTCGCTACAAAGATCTGCTTACCCCTACCGGCGCTCTGGAAGTTTCCCTGAAGCCCGGCGAGGTCGTCTACGTTCCCCGCGGCGGCATGGCCAAAACCGGTTATGTGTTGCAGCAGTTGAGTCCGCTCACCACGGCCCTTACCTTCGGCGCGGCTTTCCATTGATCCGCGAGCGAGGACCAGGAGAGAACACAGAGAGCTGCCATGAAAACTGACCGAGTTAACACCGAGACCGCCCTCAGCCCGGTTGTATTTCCGACGCGGCCGTCCCTGCCCCCGCCTGACCAGGAGCAGCGCAAGCGGCCGCTCGATGTACCAAACACTGTGCGCCGTCATCGCGCGCTCGTCACCTGGGTGACGCTGCTCGCCCTGCTCGCCACGGGCACCTTCGTGGTGCTGCGTGCCGGCACGACTTACACCGCCACCAGCTACGTATACGTCTCTCCGACCTTCCCGTCGACGCTCTCCTCTGACGAGAACAAGGAGCAGGACCGTCCGTACGAGGAGTACATCGCCGACGAAGCCCAGACCGTGACCCGCTACGACATCCTGGCGGCCGCGTTGCAGAAGCTTGCGCCGGGCACCTGGCAGGAGCCGGGCGAGAGCATCGGCTCCGCTGTGAATCGGCTGCAGCATGCGCTCGATACCGACCGTGTCGGCACCACCTTCCAGATCACAATCGCTCTGACCATGAATGATCCGCAGAAGGCCGCCTCGGTGGTCAATGCGGTGACCGACGCCTTTGTGGCCAAGGCGCATAGCGAGGAGTTCTACGGGCGCGATCAGCGTCTCGCCACTCTTCGCGATGAGCGCACTCATCTGCAGACCCAGCTTGATCAGCGGTTGGCCGAACAGGCCAAGCTGATGGACGATCTCGGTGTCGCGCAGGTCGGTGCACAGGACAACACCGACAATACGTACGACTCGAACGTGAAGCGCCTGAACGATCTGCTGGCACAGGCCAAGGAGCAGCGTATGGCAGCCGAGGCGCAGTTGAGTGCCTATCGGGGCAACGCGCTGAACGCGCTCGCGACGGATTCGGCCACCACTGACGTTGGCCTCTCCACGCTGCGCCAGAACCTCGAAGTGCGCCGCGCGCAACTCATGACTGCGATGAACGGACTCACTCCGACCAATCCGCTCTATCTGCAGAACCAGGCGGAGATCGCCGATATCGACAAGCAGCTCAATCAAAATCTTTCGACGGTGGAGAGCAAGATCGCCGATCGCAAGCGTCTCCAATACCAGGCTGAAGTCAACCGCACCCGTTCGGTGGAGCAGCAGATCGAGGGCCAGCTCCTCGCCCAGACCCATATGGCCACCACCGCCGCGCCGAAGTTCCAACAGGCCAAGGAAGTCGGCAAGGATATCCAGCGGCTACAAGATAGCTATTCCGCTGTGGCTGCGCGCATCCGCGATCTCGAATTAGAAAGCAGCTCGCCTGGAACGATCCATCTCTCCTCGCCGGCCATGGTGCCGCTCACCCCGGGCAAGAATCGCACCTGGCTTTATGCCCTCGGAGCATTGGTCTTCTCGCTGTTAGCCGGCATTGGCTCTGCGCTGCTCGCCGATGCGCTCGATCCGTACGTCTACACCTCGCGCGATGTCGAGCAGGTCATCGGCTTTCCACCCATCGGCGTACTGCTCGATCATGATGACTTCTCGAGCGAGGCCAGCGGTCAGTACCTGTTGCGCCTGGCCGGCGGGATTCAGCATGCGCGCAGCTCGGCTGGCGCGCGGACGTTCCTATTCACGGCCACTGCCTCGGAGAGTGGCACCACCACGGTGGTCGAGAAGCTGGGGCGCCAATTGCGCAATCTCGGGTTGAATACGCTCACCGTTGCCGCAACCAACATCGATGGCAAGATCGCGTACGTTCGCAACGAGGGTCCAGTGACCTCATCCGAGCCGGGTGCGACGCGCTACTCCGACAAGTTGCGGCGTGCGGGCGCCGACCTCGCCGTGCAAAGTGGCTCAGGCACCAGCAGTCCGATTTACAGCGGCACCTTCGTCTCCCAGATCCTCAATGAGGTAAAGGACGATTACGATGTCGTGCTCATCGACGCTTCTCCTATTCTCATCTCTGCGGACACCGAGTATCTGGCGCGCGTCGCCGATGGCACGGTGCTGATCGTGCAATCGGGCCGCACCACGCGTGCACAGCTGAACCGCGCCGCCAACCTGCTGGAGCGGCTCGACGTGCCCGGTGTTGCAGTGACTCTGAACCGCGTCAGCCGCCATCGCGTCGATCCGGCGCTGGTGCGCGATGTCGAGGAATTCCAGCGGCAACTGAGGAAGCAGCGCGGCACGACACTGGTGACCTCCGCTTCTCAGCGAGCCGAGCGGAACGCACACCCTGCCGAAGCAGTCGGCGGCAGGGCGGAGTCAGCTCACGGTTGAGTCGAGAATATCGGCGAGGAGTGGCGCGCTGCCATTCCCCGCGCCTTCTGGCGAACTCTAGCAGGAGCCGCTGTAGAGCAGGAGTCCCCCATGGCAGTTGATGAGACGAAGCGTGAATTTGAGGTGCTGGCAATCTTCCGTCAGCTTCTGGGCGTTCCGCAACTCGGACCGGAACAGAATTTCTTCGAATCAGGCGGCAGCTCCCTGCTCGCGGCACGGCTTGCAGCGCGGCTGCGCACCTCGGGTATCTTAGACGTGCCCACGTCCGCCATCTTTGCCGCCCCTACCGCGCGCGCCCTGGCATGTTATGCCGAAACACGTGGATCCCAGCAATCCGACACCGACCGATCCGTAGCCAGACGCTCGCCAGCCGCCGACCGCGGTGCCCGCCAGCGCGCCGCATTTGCCCGGTTGCGTCCTGCCCCCTCCCCCCATGAGGAAGTGCGATGAGCGACGCATCACGCTCAGCAACGGAGCACGACGCGAGCGGGCCGGCAATCGCCATCATCGCCATGGCAGGCCGCTTTCCCGGCGCGGTATCACCCGAGGCGTTGTGGGAGAACCTGCTGGCCGGCAAGCAGGCCGTTCGCCGCTTCACTTCCGAGGAACTGGAAGTTTCCCCGGAAATCGCTGCGCAGCCCGGCTATGTCCCGGCACGCTCGGTGCTCGACGATGTCGATCTGTTCGATGCTGCGTTCTTTCACATCTATCCTCGCGAAGCCGAGCAGATGGATCCACAGCATCGCATCTTTCTCGAGATCTGCTGGGAGGCACTCGAACGCGCAGGACACGATCCTCAGCGCACGGAAGCCTCCATCGGGGTCTTTGCCGGCTCCGCGCTGAACACGTATCTGCTGCACAATCTCGCGCACGACCGTGCTTTCCTCGAGCGCTTCACTGCCGATTACCAAGCCGGCTCCTATGTGACCATGATGGGCAATGACAAGGATTTCCTGCCCACGCGCGTCAGTTGGAAGCTCAATCTGCGCGGACCCAGTGTGACGGTGCAATCCGCCTGCTCCACCTCGCTGGTCGCGGTGTGCCAGGCCTGCCAGAGTCTGCTCACCTATGGCTGCGACATGGCACTCGCCGGCGGGGTCTCCATCACCTTCCCGCAACGTCGCGGATATCTTCCGGAAGAGGGCGGCATCGTCTCACTCGACGGCGTCGTCCGTCCCTTCGATCATCGTGCGCAGGGCACCGTCTTCGGCTCCGGGGCCGGCGTCGTCGTGCTCAAGCGTCTGGAAGATGCCGAGGCGGACGGTGACACCATTCTGGCTGTGATCCGCGGCTTCGCCACCAACAACGATGGCTCGGCAAAGGGTGCCTACACCGCGCCCAGCGTCCAGGGCCAGGCCGATGTGATTGTCGCGGCGCAGGAGATGGCCGGCGTCGCCCCCGAGACCATCACATACATCGAAGCGCACGGCACGGCCACTCCCCTCGGCGACCCCATCGAAATGGCCGGCCTTGACCAGGCCTATCGAACGCGACTGGCTGCAACGAAGCGTCCGACTGTCCACGTCGGCACCGTCAAAGGCCATCTCGGGCACCTCGATGTTGCCGGCGGCATCGCTGGTCTCATCAAAACGGTGCTACAGCTTCAGCACCGGCAGATGACCGGTCTTGCACATTTTGAAAAACTCAACCCTGAAATCGTGCGCCAACTCAGCGACAGCCCGGTTAACTACCGCTTTTCCGCGCAAGCTTCCGACTGGAATCCAACTCCCGGCGCGCCGCTGCGAGCCGGGGTGAGCGCTTTCGGGGTGGGCGGAACAAACGCTCATGTAATCGTTGATGAATACACCTCACATCGCGGAAATAACGGCAGTTCTGGCCCACAAATACTACTGCTATCTGCCCGCACACCCACCACTCTGGAGCAGGCGCGCGTCCGTCTCGCCGATTTTCTCGAAGCGAACCTCAAAGCGAACCCCGATGCCGATCTCGCCGATATCGCTTTTACGCTCGCCCAAGGTCGTGCCCGCTTGCCCATCCGCGACGCCATCGCCGTTCGCGCTGCTTCCGCAGCCATCTCTGCCTTGCGCAGCAAGCGTCCGGCAGGAGTGACCGCGCTTGCCACTCCGCGGGTGGTCTTTGTTTTTCCCGGCCAGGGCATTCAACGCGTCAACATGTGTCGCGAACTCTACGACAACGAACCGGTCTTCCGCCGCGAGCTCGAAACGTGCGATCGCATCCTTGCACCGCTCCTGGGTGAGAGCTTGCTCGCTGCCCTTTATCCGGCCGAAGGCAGCAGCGGTGATGTGAGCGAATTAGACCAGACCAGACTGGCGCAGCCCGCCATCTTCGCCGTCTGCTATGCGTTGGCGCGTCTGTGGGAGTCCTGGGGCGTCGCGCCTGCCATGGTCGTGGGTCACAGCATCGGCGAATTTGTCGCAGCAACGGTTGCCGGATCGCTGTCTCTCGAAGACGCGCTTGCCCTGATTGCCGCGCGCGGCCGCCTCATGCAAGAGCAGCCAACGGGGGCAATGCTCGCCATCCGCGCCTCGGAGGAGCGGGTCCGCAGCCTGATCCCCGCCACACTTGATCTGGCTGCCGTGAACGCGCCGCAGTCGGTCACCGTCTCCGGTCCGGCGTCTGAGATCGATGCTTTCGCCGCTGCACTCGCGGCACAGGGCATTGCGGCCCGGCGGCTTGTCACTTCGCACGGATTTCACAGCCGCGCGATGGATCCTGTTCCCGACGCGCTCCGTGCCGCACTCCCCTCCATCGCCGCAGTCGCGCCGCGGCTGCCCTGGATTTCCAGCCTCACTGCCGAACCGCTCACTAAGGAGAATCTCTCGGCGTGGGACTGGCCGCGCCAGGCACGTGATCCGGTGCGCTTTGCCGACGCGATTCGCGCCGCGCATGCCACGCTCACCGGAGATGCCATCTTTCTCGAAGTCGCGCCCTCCCCGAGTCTGCAGGGCGCGATGCGCCAGACATTAGCGGGCACACTCAACGGGGAGCGCGTGCTGGCCAGCCTCAGCGAAGCGGAGAGCAATACGACTGTCACCGCGGCAGTTACACAAGAGCGCGACAGCGATGGCATCCTGCCCGCGCTCGCGCGGCTAATCAGTTTTGGCGTAGAACCAGACTGGCAACGGTTTTGGAACCAAACCCAGCCGAGACGAATGCTGCTGCCCACCTATCCCTTTGAGCGCAAACGGTATTGGGTCGATGCGCCGCGCGCGGTCGCAAAGCCGGCCGAGGTCACGCAGGACCCGGTCTCCACAGCGACGGCACATCCTGACACCGGCCTTACCCCAGCTTCGCTCAGGCCCCAAGGAATTGATATGGCACCAAACTCCACTCCATCTCCAGGCAGTGACATGAACGCTTCGGCGGACGCACTTCTCAACGAGCTGAAGGTGATGGTCGCCGAACTCTCCGACCTCGACCTCGCTGCCGTTCCCGCAACGACTTCGTTCGTGGAACTCGGCCTCGACTCTCTCTTTCTCACCCAGCTCACACAATCCATTCGCGCCCGCTACGGTGTGAAACTGACCTTCCGCCAGATCATGGGCGAGTTCGGCACCTTCGCCACGCTGGCCGAGCATCTACGACCGCACGTGAAGCCCGTCACATCAGCTGCTTCACCGAGCGCACCAGCTGCGACCACCGTCACCGCGATATCGATGCAAAAAAACGCTGACGGCACGCAGTCGCAAACAACCATTAACGCCGCCCCGGCCGAGGGCTACGCTGCTCTGTTTGCACAGCAAATGCAGGCCATGTCCGACCTCATGCAGCGGCAGCTTGCGGTTCTCGCTGCGAATGGCATCACGGCGCCGGCGACTGCTACTTCGCCGTCCTCTGCGGCAACCGCAGCGCCATCCTCCTCTGCCAGTGCGGTAAACCTTGCCAAACCGTCGCCGAGCGTTGCCGCGGATAGGATCACGGCGGAGGCTACTCTCGGCACTACGGTGCCGCTCAAGCCTCTCGAGCTGCATCAGGAAGCACCGCTCTCGGGTACCCAGAAGGAGCATCTGGCCGCACTCACCGCGCGCTATACCGCGCGCACCATTGAATCAAAGCAGCACGTCCAGCAGTACCGCGATCTGCTGGCCGATCCGCGCGTGGCGTCCGGCTTTCATCCCGAATGGAAGGAGCTGGTCTACCCTCTCGTCATCGAGCGCGCACAGGGCGCCTACCTGTGGGACAAGGACGGCAACCGATACATCGACATCCTGAACGGCTATGGCTCCATCCTCTTCGGGCATTCTCCGCAATTCGTAACCGATGCTGTCCGCGCACAGCTCGAGCTCGGCTTCCCTATCGGTCCCCAGACGGAGCTGGCGGGTGAATGCGCGGCGCTGATCGCCGGCATGACCGGGATGGAGCGCGTCTCGTTCTGCAACACCGGCTCCGAAGCTGTGATGGCGGCGATGCGCCTCGCCCGCACTGTCACTGGCCGGGATCTAGTGGTTCTGTTCTCCGGCGCCTACCACGGCATGATTGACGAAGTCCTCGTCAAATCGACGCGCTCCGAGCGCTCGATCCCCGCCGCGCCCGGCATCCCGCGCGAGAGTGTACACAACATGCTGGTGCTCGAGTACGGCTCTCCCGCTGCGCTGGAAGTTATCCGCCGCCGCAAGGACGAGATCGCTGCCGTGCTGGTCGAGCCAGTGCAGAGCCGCCATCCTGGACTGCGCCCGAGCGAATTTTTGCATGAGCTGCGCGCGATCACCGAACAAGCCGGCGCCGCGCTGGTCTTCGATGAAGTGGTCACTGGCTTCCGCACCCATCCCGGCGGCGCGCAGGCTCTCTTCGGCATCCGCGCCGACATGGCAACCTACGGCAAAGTCGTTGCCGGCGGCATGCCGATCGGAGTCATCACTGGGAGCCATGCCTACATGGACGCGCTGGACGGCGGAAGCTGGCGCTTCGGTGACGATTCCATTCCGCAGGCCGGCGTCACCTTTTTTGCGGGAACCTTCGTGCGTCACCCGCTCACCATGGCCGCGGCCCGCGCTGCCCTCACTCACTTGAAAGAGGCTGGCCCGTCGCTGCAGGAGTCGCTCAACGACAAGGCCGCGGCGCTCACCGGCGACCTGCGCGCGCTCTTCGCGGAGTATGGCTTCCCCTCGCACATCGAGCACTTCTCCTCCTGGTTCTTCTTCCCTTCGCCGATGGAGTCCCGGCTGGCACGGCTTGTCTATTACCATCTTCGCGAACAGGGCATCCATCTGCAGGAAGGCTTCCCCTGCTTCCTCACGACAGCTCATACCGATGCGGATCTCGCCGAGGTACGTTCCTCCTTCCGCACGGCATTCGAAGCCATGCGCGCCGGTGACGCGCTGCATATACCCGGCACACAGATGCCGGTCGCCGCACGCACTCACGAAATCGATGCTGTTACAGATCGGCAACAGCCGCAAAGCGGTGCCGGCGAGGCGCCCGGCGAAGCTCCTATTACAGAGTCGCAGCGCGAAGTGCTCCTCGCCTCCCAAACGGATGCCACGGCAAGCTGCGCTTTCAACGAATCCGTCACCCTGCATCTTGACGGAACGCTCGACCGCGACGCGCTCCTCCACTCCCTCGACACCCTCGTGCAACGGCACGAGGCTCTGCGCCTCACCGTTACGCGGGACGGAGAGCGGATCCACATTGCGACGGCCTCTTCGCTGCCCCTGCGCGAAGAGGACTGGAGCCTGCTTTCCATCGACGAGCAGTCGGCTCGCCGCACTGCGCTGCTGGCGGACGAAGCATCGACACCCTTCGACCTCTTCGCCGGCCCGCTCGCCCGTGTGATCCTGCTGCAGCTTGCGCCCACTCAACACGAACTCATCCTGACCGCGCACCACATCGTGCTCGACGGCTGGTCGATCAACGTGCTCTTCGAGGAACTCGGCGCGCTCTACTCCGCCGCACGCACCAGTACAGAGGCGAAACTTCTGCCCGCGCACTCACTGCTTCAGCAGGCCCGCGAGGAGCACGCTGCCCGCTCCAGCGCTGATGGCGCTGGCGTTGCCGATTTCTGGAAGTCGCAATTCGCGACCCTGCCGGAACCGCTGCAGCTTCCCACGGACCGGCCGCGAGCTGCGCTGCGCTCCCACGCCGGCGCTACCCACCGTCATGTCTTTTCCGGCGAATTCCTTGCTAGACTGCGCACAAGTTCGCAGCAGAACGGCACCACGCTCTTCGTCACACTGTTGAGCGCCTACGCCGCGCTGCTAGGCCGCCTCACCGGCCAGAGCGATCTGGTCATCGGCGTCCCCATGGCTGGCCAGCGTGAGGTTGCCGGCAA
>DASUWP010000029.1:0-6797 GCA_036378335.1 Acidobacteriaceae bacterium
GATTCGGCGACCGTGAAGTCGCGAATGTTCTCGCAGATTTCCGCAAAGGGGCGGCTGAGCAGCGTGCCATCACCGGAGAGGCTGTTGACCAGCGCGTGCACCTTCTCTGCGTCCTGGAGGCGAGCCTTACGAATGGGCACCGGCAGCCTCCAGTTCGGGAACGAGCACAGCGGCGAGCCGCGCCTTCGCGCTCGCAACGGCTTCATGGACGCGGGCGCGCGCTGTGCCTCCGATGACATCGTGGCAGTCGACGGTAGCGTCGAGGGTGATGCTCGCGTAGAAGTCCTCGGCAAAAGTGGAAGAGAGCTGCTGCAGCTCATCCAGTGTCAGGCCGTCGAGTTCGCAGCCTTTTTCGATCGCGAGACGCACCGCCTGGCCGATGATGTGGTGCGCACGGCGGAAGGGAACGCCGCGATGTGAGAGATAGGTGGCGGCAGCCATCGCATTGAGAAACCCGGATTGTGCTGCCTTTTCCATGTGTTCCAGACGAAAGCTCAACTTTTGGGTGAAGGGAGCCAGAAGCTCCATCAGAGGAAGCAGACCGGTTACAGCGTCGAAGAGAACCGGCTGCATCTCCTGCAAATCCTTGTTATAGGCGAGCGGCAGACCCTTCAACTGCATTGCAGCGCCGTTGGCAGCACTGACGATGCGACCGGTACGGCCACGGACCAACTCGGTGAGATCGGGGTTCATCTTCTGCGGCATCGCGCTGGACCCGGTGGAGAAGCTTTCCGGCAGCGCGATAAAACCAAATTCCGCAGTGGCGAACAGCGTGATCTCTTCGGCGAAACGGCTGGTGTGCAGCGCGACCGTCGAGAGCGCCTGAAGAAATTCTACGAGGAAATCGCGGTCGCTGGTCGCGTCCATACTGTTGACCGTCGGCGCTGTGAAGCCAAGCTCGCACGCCGCGATGGTGCGATCGAGGGCGAGCGTTGCGCCCGCAATCGCGCCTGAGCCCAGCGGGCAATAATTGAGCCGCGCGCTTAGATCGGCGAGACGGCTGATGTCGCGTTCGATCATCGAAACGTAGGCAAGCAGCCAGTGCGCGACCAGCACCGGCTCTGCGCGCTGCAGATGGGTATAGGCGGGCATGATGGCATCGCTTGCATTCTCCGCCTGCCCGATGAGCGCAACGGCCCAGCCGCGGAGCAACTGCTGCGCGGCAGCGGCCTGATCGCGAACGTAGAGCCGAAGGTCGGTGGCGATCTGCTCGTTGCGGCTGCGCCCGGTGTGGAGCTTCAGTGCAAGCTCGCCGATGTGTTCGGTGAGTTCCAGCTCGACAAAGTGATGCACGTCCTCCGCGCGCGAGTCCGCTGCAAGCGCAGCGCGGCGAGGACCGTCCCAGCAGTCTTTGAGGACCGCATCGAGGCCGTCGCGTACCTGCGTGCACTCCGCGGCGCTAAGTATTCCCGCGGCAGCGAGCACGCTCGCATGCGCCTTGCTGGCAGCAATCTCCTGCGGGAGAAGCTGCCAGTCAAAGCCGAAGGACCGTTGCCACTCCTCGAAGCGCGCATCGAGCGGCTCGCGGAAGCGGCCAGACCACATCTTCACTTCACAACCTCTTTCTGCTTCTGCAGCAGCCGCGCGCGGGTGCGGGCGGGCAGGCCAAGGATCTGAATGAAGCCCTTGGCGTCCTTCTGATCGTAGCTCTCACCCATGGTGAAGGACGACAGATCCGTCGAATAAAGCGACAGCGCAGAGGCACGGCTCACGATGTTGAGATTGCCCTTGTAGAGCGAGAGCGTGACCATCCCGGTGACGTTCTCCTGCGTCTTCTGAACGAAGGCATCGAAGGCCTCGCGCAGCGGTGTGAACCACAGGCCGTTGTAGACCAGGTCCGCGTAGCGGAGAGCAACGTGCTGCTTGTAATGGGAAAGCTCGCGATCGAGGGTCAGCGCTTCGAGCTCGCGATGCGCAGCGACGATCAGTGTGCCGCCCGGCGTCTCGTAGCAGCCGCGGCTCTTGATGCCGACGAAGCGATTTTCCACCAGGTCGATGCGGCCGATGGCGTTGCGCGCGGCGATCTCGTTCAGCAATTCGACCAGTTGCACAGGGGGTAGTTTCATGCCGCCGACCGAGACAGGGATGCCCTGCTCGAAGCCGATGGTCACCTGCTCCTCGCGATCGGGCGCTTCCTGGGGCGAGCGCGTCATGGTCCAGGTTGTTGGGAAGGGCGCATTGGCGGCGTCCTCCAACTCGCCGCCTTCGTGGCTCACGTGCCACAGGTTGCGGTCGCGCGAGTGGATCTTCTCACGGCTCGCCGTGACCGAAATGCCATGCGCCTCGGCGTAATCGAGACATTCTTCGCGACTGGTCAGTGTCCACTCACGCCACGGCGCAATGACCTTGAGCTCCGGCGCGAGCGCCTGATACGCGTGTTCGAAGCGCACCTGGTCATTGCCTTTGCCGGTGCAACCGTGCGCGACCGCGGTGGCGCCTTCCGCGACTGCGACCTCTACCTGATGCTTCGCGATCACCGGACGTGCGATCGAGGTGCCGAGCAGATATTTGTTCTCGTACACCGCGCCTGCCTGCACGGTGGGGAAGACGTACTCGCGCAGGAACTCGTCGCGCAGATCGTGCACGACTACCTTCTTCGCGCCGGTCTTTTTCGCTTTCTCAACGACCGCGTCAATGTCTTCGCCCTGGCCTACGTCGGCGACCATGGCGATCACGTCGAGGCCATAGTTCTCGTTCAGCCACGGAATGATGATCGAGGTGTCGAGCCCACCGGAATATGCAAGAACAACTTTGTCAGCCATGAATCCAATCTCCTATAGTGTTGGGCGCCCGCGAGCGCTGGTGTCAATGATCAGGTGTGGATGATTACTTGAGGGCGAGCGCGCGACGGCGAGCCGACTTGGGCGGCTTGCGGCGTTCCGGCGTTACGGCCGCGCCGAGCAGCATCAGCAGAATGGCCTTCTGTGCGTGCATGCGGTTCTCGGCCTGATCGAAGACGATGGACTGCGGCCCATCGAGTACCTGGTCGGTGACTTCCGCATTGCGATGCGCCGGCAGGCAGTGCATAAACACGGCATGCTGCGCAGCCCGTGCCATCAGTGCTTCGTTCACCTGGTAAGGCTTGAAGATGGGAGCGCGCTTGGTGGCTTCGTGCTCGAAGCCCATGCTCGTGCACACGTCGGTATAGATTGCGTCCGCGCCGGCAACGGCAGCGTTCGCATCCTGCATCAGCGTGAGGGATCCGCCGATCTCCCCAAGAATCGCGTTGGCCTTGGCAACGATCTCCGCCTTTGGGCCGTAGTTCTTCGGCGTGGCGACAACGCAGTTCGCACCCAGTAGCGCAGCGGTAAGCATGAGCGAGTGGCAAACATTGTTGCCATCGCCGACGTAGACGAACTTGAGACCGCGCACGGTTCCGAAGCGCTCTTCAAGAGTCATGAAATCGGCGAGCGCCTGGCAGGGATGTTCGAGATCGCTGAGCGCATTGATCACAGGCACGCGCGTACAGGCCGCCATCTCCGTGATCGTCTCGTGCGCATAGGTGCGCAGCACGATGGCGTCAGACCAGCGCTCGACGTTGCGTGAGATGTCGCCGAGCGATTCACGCTCGCCCAGCGGGGACTGCGTCTGGTCGACGAAAATCGCATTGCCGCCCAACGTGTTGATACCCGCCTCGAAGCTGAGACGGGTGCGCAGCGAGGCCTTCTCGAAGAACATGACCAATTGTTTGGCGTCGAGCGCGCGGCGGTAGTCGCCGGGACGGGCCTTCACGGCGTGCGCCAGCTTGAGGAGCGCGGCGATCTCTCCCGTGGAGAGATCGGCGATGGAACAGAGATCATTGCCGGCCAACGATTTTGCGGCCAGCGCAAAGGGACCCGTCGCGGCGTTGCGGCGAGGTGCAGCTTCCTTCAGCAGGTAAGCGTTAGTGGCCAATTTGAGTGCCTCCGTGGGCGACGCCGGTTTGAGCAGGCGCATGCTCGTGCAGAATGTCATCGAGTGCAGCAATCGCAAGATCGACGTGCGACTTGCCGAGGATGTAGGGCGGAAGAAAACGCAGCACGGTTTCGCTGGTGCGGTTGATGAGGATACGACGCTGCATCATGGCAGCGGCGACGGATTTGGCAGTGTCGGCCGAGCGAAGCTCGAGCGCCAGCATCAGGCCCAGGCCGCGCGCGCCCGTGACGATGGCGGAGTGCTGTGCAGCGAGGCGAGCGAGCTGCCCGCGGAAGTAGCCGCCAACATCCTGAATGTGCGCGAGCATGTCCTCGCGCCTCAGCGTGTCGATGACGGCGATGGCGACAGCGCATGCCAGCGGGCCGCCGCCGAAGGTGGTGCCATGCAGACCTGGCTGCATCGCGCTCGCGACTTCTTCAGTGCAGAGCATTGCGCCCAGCGGCAGGCCTCCGGCGAGCGGCTTGGCCAGCGTGGTAATGTCCGGTTGGACGTTGTAGTGCTGATAGGCACACCATTTTCCCGTACGGCCCAGACCGGCCTGGATCTCGTCGATGATGAGCAGTGCACCGGTCGAGCGGGTCAGCTCGCGCGCCGCGTTGAGGAATTCCTGCGAGATCGGACGGATGCCGCCTTCACCCTGGATGGCCTCGAGGCAGATCGCGCAATATTCGTCCGAGAATGCGGCACGCAGTGCAGCGGCATCGTTGAACGGAACGAACGCAACGCCCGGCATCACCGGCATGAATGGCTCGCGGTATTTTTCTTTCTCAGTGGTTGCCACCGAGCCCATCGTGCGCCCGTGAAAGCTGTGATCGAGCGCGAGGAATTTCGTGCCAATATGGGCACCCGCACTGCGCCGTGCCCCGGCGTAAAGGCGTGCGAGCTTCAGCGCGGCCTCCCATGCTTCGGTGCCGCTGTTTGAGAAAAAGGCGCGGTCCATACCGGTCATCTCGGTGAGTCGTGCTGCTAACTCTGCCTGACCGGTGTGAAGGAAGAGATTTGAGATGTGCAGCAGCTTCTTGCTCTGCTGAGCAATGGCGTCTTCGATCGCCGGATGTCCGTAGCCAAGCGCGTTCACACCGATGCCGCTCAGCAGATCCAGATAGCGGTTGCCCTGCTCATCGATCAGGTGCACACCTTCGCCATCCACGAAGAGGATGGGATTGCGCTCGTAAGTTTGCAGCAGCAGCTTGGCCTCGGCTGCCTGTACGGCCGGCAACTGGACCGCTGAGAATTCCAGGGGCTTGCTCATGCGACCAGCACCTCCGTTCCATGGGCAACTTTCGTTTGCAGCAAGTCAGGCATTGACGACGCTTCCTCTGCGGGAAGAATGCGGACACGCTTTACGCCATGCAGCAAGGCTTCGCGGCAGGCGCCGAGCTTCGGCAGCATGCCGCCGCTGATCACCGCGTCGCGAGTGAGGGGGGCGATCTGATCGACCGAGAGCCAGCGCATCACCTCGCCATCCGCACCGCGAACTCCGGGTACATCTGTGAGGAAGACCAGCGCGTCGGCATGTGCGGCAACCGCGCAGGCAGAGGCCATCTCGTCCGCATTGATGTTGTAGTACTCGCCATCGAAGCCCAGGGCGAGGCTCGACAGCACGGGCACCGCACCCATCTTCCAGATCGCGTCGAGCCAGCGCGGATCGGAGCTGACAATCTCGCCGACAAAGCCGAGATCGGGCGCTGTGCGCTTTTTGCGCGCACGGAAGACCAGGCCGTCGCCGCCGGAAAGCCCTACCGCCGGCTGGCCATGCGCACCCAATGCAGCCACGAGATCCTTGTTGACGCGACCGGCTAACACCATCAGCGCCGCATCACGCGTCTCGGCATCCGTGATGCGCAGGCCGGCCACAAATTCGCTCTGCTTGCCGAGCGCCTTCAAAGTGCGGGTCAGCGCCACACCTCCGCCGTGGACAACCGCGACCTGATGGCCATCGCGCACCATCTCGACGATCGCCTGAGCGCAGCCGTGCAGCGTCGCGGCATTCTCCAGCGCCGTGCCTCCCAGCTTGACTACATATCTCATAGCAATCCTTCCGTCTCCTGCCATCCATTCATTACGTTCAGGTTCTGTACCGCCTGGCCGGCGGCGCCCTTCAGCAGGTTATCCAGACAACTGATAACGATGCATCGTCGGCCGTCGGGCGCGAGTTGAAAGCCGAGATCGCAAAAATTGGTGCGTACCACGTGCTGGATGTGCGGCAGCAGGCCGGCTGGCTGAATGCGGACCATGGGGCTATCTGCATAAAACCCGCGGAGGCATGCTTCTATTTCATCGGCGGTGTGTTTCTCGCGGAATGTGACGTAGATGGTCGCGAGAATCCCGCGGGGAATCGGCAGCAGGTGCGGCGTGAAGGTGATGTCATCCGCTGCGACGTCCAGCTGCTCCAGCAATTCGCCGGTGTGGCGATGCCCGAAGAGGCCATAGGCGGAGAGGTTGTCCGCCGCGTGCATGAAGTGCGTCTTCGGGGTCGGCTCCTTGCCGGCACCGGAGACGCCGGACTTAGCATCGCAGACGATGCCGCGCTGCACGTCCACCCATCCAGCAGCGATCAGCGGTTTCAGCGCGAGAATGATAGTCGTCGCGTAGCAGCCGGGATTCGCGACCAGGCGCGCCTTTGCGATGTCATCGCGGTGCAGCTCCGGCATGCCGTAAACACTTTCGGACTGTGTCTTCGCGGCAATGGCCGAGTCCTCATCGGAAAACTTGTAGACGGCGCGGTTTGCTGAATCTTCCAAACGCCAGGCGCCGCTCAGGTCGATGACACGCAGGCCGCGCGCCAATGCTTCCGGCGCCCACCTGCGCGATTGTTCGTGAGGCGTGGCGAGGAAGAGGACCTTCACGCCCCGCGCAGCGAGCAGATCCCAAGAGAATGG
>DASUWP010000030.1:0-8798 GCA_036378335.1 Acidobacteriaceae bacterium
TCGCCTGCTGCAGGGATGCAGCGCCGGGCTGGTTGGCATCGTTGTGCCTCTCTACCTTGCCGAATGCCTCCCGGCAACCAAGCGCGGCAGCGGCACCGCCGTCTTCCAATGGCTGCTGACGCTGGGAATCGTTCTCGCCGCACTCATCGGGATCTATTACAGCTATCGCGTTGAGGCAGTCACCAGAATCGCCAATGCAGCCGGCGTTTTCTCGTTCAAGGATCAGGCATGGCGGCGCATCTTCTGGGTCTCACTCCCACCTGGCATCCTGTTTGTTCTCGGCAGCCTGTTTGTAGCGGAATCTCCGCGCTGGCTCTTCGCGCGTGGCAAACGCGAGCAGGCCTACGCAGCGCTGCTTCGCTCGCGTACCCTGGATCAGGCAGACGTTGAGTTGAAGGAGATGGACGAGACGGCCCTGGCAAAGGCGACCTCGACCACAGGAAAGCAGATCAAAGATTCTCTGCTGCGGCGCAAGTACGTCATTCCCTTCCTGCTGGCCTGTGTGATCCTCTTCTGCAACACGGCAACCGGCATCAACTCGGTCGTCGCCTACAACACCAACATCCTGCTGCAAAGCGGTCTCTCTGATTTGCACGCGCATTGGGGCTATGTCGTGTTCACCTTCGTCAACTTTCTGATGACGATCGGTGGCATGATGCTGATCGACCGCAAGGGTCGCAAGTTTCTCTTCATGTTGGGCACAGCCGGCGTCACCGCCTCGATGATCCTGGTAGGGCTTTTGTTCCTGACAACGGAGAGAGCGAACCTGGACTGCCGAAGTCTGGTGCAGTCGATGGTTGCGCCAGATCAGACCTTGACTCTCCCCTTCGATGCAGCGGAGGCGAAGACGCTCCTTGCCGCGAAAGGTTATACCGGCAATGAGATCAGCAGCGATCGCGCGTCGCTGGCCGTCATCTACTCCTATGGCGACTTCACTGCCGCCACCAGTTTCGTCCGTACCGACGAGCAGGGCGCCGCTCCGATCCACGTCACTCGTGAGAACTGCGTACCACATACCAAGGTAGAGGCGTTCTTCAAAAATCCGCTCGGGAACCTGGATGCTGCCCGCACCGCTCCATTGAAGATCGAGCGGGCATCGATTGGGCGGATTCCAGACGCGGGACATGGCTGGCTGGTGGCCGCCGGACTCTATCTCTTTGTGGCCTTCTATGCCGTTGGTCCCGGCGTAGCCGTCTGGCTCGCGCTCTCTGAACTTATGCCGACACGCATTCGCTCCAACGGCATGAGCATCGCTCTGGTCATCAACCAGTTGGTCTCTACAACGCTCGCCGGAGTCTTTCTCCCCGTCGTCAGTAAGTATGGCTATTCCACGATGTTCTTTCTCTTCGCCGGCTTCACCATTATTTATCTGGTAACGGTCACGTTCTTCCTGCCGGAAACGAAAGGAAAGACGCTGGAGGAAATCGAGCGGTACTTCGAGGGAGCGCAGCCAGCCGCCGGTAGCGCCGGATGAGCGTCACGCTTCTCCCGGCTGTCGCTCAGCTTGCATTGCTTGAACAACGCAAGATCTCTCCGGTCGAATTGGCGGATGAATATATCCGTCAGATCGAGCGCCTCAATCCGGTACTGAATGCCATCGTCGATTTCGATGCGGAGCGAGTGCGCGCACAGGCGCGGCGGGCTGGCGTCGGCGCCCTTTCTGGACTGCCCCTCACCATCAAATCGTCGATCGCAGTCAAAGGGCATCGCTGCGAGATAGGCAGCGTTCTGAACCGGGGGACGGTTGCCGATTCCGACGCCGAGGCAGTTGCACGCCTACGCGGCGATGGCGCTGTACTTCTGGGCACAACGAACTGCCCCGAGTTCCTGATGGCGTACGAAACGGACAATTTCCTTTACGGAAGAACCAGCAATCCATGGGATCTTTCTCGCTCCGCCGGCGGATCGAGTGGCGGCGAGGCGGCCGCCATTGCCGCGGGGCTCTCCGCCGGCGGGTTGGGCAGCGATAGTGGCGGATCCGTGCGCGAGCCCGCACACTTCTGCGGTATTTGTTCGCTGAAGCCCACTCCCGGACGCGTGCCCGGGCGTGGCCATAATCCCCCGTGTGTCGGGCCATTCTCCACGCTCGGGGCGATTGGCCCCATGGCTCGCACGGTGGCCGACGTAAGCCTTCTGTTTCAGCAGCTGTCTGCGCCGGATCCCTTGGATCCGGTGAGCCCGCCGGTCCAACTGCGTCCCATCTCGGTTGAGGAAGCGAAGGCCATTCCCATCGGTTGGTTTGAAGATGACGGGCTCACACCGGTTACCGCGGAGACGCGAAATGCCGTGCGCGATGCTGTGCGGGCGCTGGAGCGGCAGGGCTTCAACCTTCGGCCGTTCCGTCCTGCCTGGCTGGAAGCCGCGCGTGAGTTGTGGTGGAAGTTCTTCGTACAATGCGGAGCGATGTTCTACGCCCCAACGATTCATGGACGCGAAGATGAATTGAGCCCAATCTTCAAAGGCTTTCTTGAGATTGCGCGCGCCGAACCACCTTTAACGGCAGAATCTTTACTTCAGGCCTGGGCGGATTGCGATGTGGTCCGAGGCAAGCTATTGACGGAAATGCGGGAGGTCCCGATCCTATTGACGCCCGCATGCGCCGTGCCTGCCTTTCGGCATAGGGAGCGCGAGTGGCAGATCGACGGAGCCACTGTTAGCTATCTCGATGCGATGCGCTATACCCAATGGTTCAACGTGCTTGCATCCCCCGCCGCAGTCGTTCCGGTCGGCTTTTCTGCTGAGGGGATGCCGATCGGAGTGCAAGTAGCCGGCCGCCCGTTTGAAGATGAGCGCGTGCTGGCCGTGGCTGCCGCAATCGAGTCTGAGTTCGGTTATCGTCCTCCGCCTCTCGCCGGCAAACGATCGCGACCGTAGCCGCAAGCTGGCTTACCTTCCTGATGTCACCGGCAGGCTCAGGTATTCGGGAATTTCGCCACGGGTCCGTAAAATTCAGTTATCGATACCACTCGGGTTCAGGTAAAGTCTTAGCACCCCTAAGCCCGAGTCAGTGTTTACTAAATTATCGATTGACCAACAAGGATTGGCGCGCATAGCCTGCAGGATTCATTCAACTTGATGCGAAAAACGACACCAGATGGCGCAGAGCCCAGAGTCACACTGAAGACGCTTGCCGAGCATCTGCACCTGACTGCAGGCACGATTTCAGCAGCTTTGAACGATTCGGCGGCCGCACGTGCCATTCCTGAACACACAAAGCGCCGGATTATTGAGGCCGCACAGAAGCTCAACTACAAGCCCAACTATTTCGCGCGCTCGCTGCGCCTGCAGCGCACCTATACCATCGGTGTCATCGCTCAACAGATTGGAGATCCCTACGGAGCCGCCATCATCAGCGGCATCGAAGAATATCTGCGCGATTCGGAATACTTTTTTCTGACCGTCATTCATCGTCACGACCAGCGTGTTCTGCAGAATTATTCGCAGATGTTGCTGGCGCGCGGCGTCGAGGGATTCATCACGGTCGACACATCGATCAAAGAGCAGCCCGCGCTGCCGACAGTGGCGGTTGCAGGACACCGGCAT
Source organism: Acidobacteriaceae bacterium (assembly GCA_036378335.1). Taxonomy (GTDB): domain Bacteria; phylum Acidobacteriota; class Terriglobia; order Terriglobales; family Acidobacteriaceae; genus KBS-83. Next base: position 3,544 of record DASUWP010000030.1, read on the forward strand.
GTGCCCGGAGTCACCAACATCACCATCGATCACAAGGTTGCGGCGCGTCTGGCGCTCGTGCATCTTCTGGAGAACGGACATCGAGATATCGCGTTCCTGAAGGGCCAAAAGGATAGCTCTGACTCGAAGACACGCTGGGCCGCGATCTGCGAAGTGGCGAAGGAGCTGGGAGTCCGCGTGCGGCCGGAACTTACGGTGCAAATCGAGACCGATCTCCCAACCCCTGAGCTTGGATATCCTGCCGCAAAGGAATTGATTGCCCGGAACCATCCGTTCACTGCTTTGTTCGCGTACAACGACATCTCGGCGATCGGCGCCATCCAGGCCTTCCAGGAAGCCGGCCTCCGCGTGCCCGAGGATGTTTCCCTGGTTGGCTTCGATGACATACCGCTGGCGGTCGTTTTCAAGCCCGAACTGACAACCGTCTCTCAGCCGCTGCGACGCATGGGTCAGATTGCCGCAAAGACAATCATCGAACAGATCGAAAAAACGGCTGAATATAGCCCCGAAATCATCGTCGAACCCGAACTGATTCGGCGCGCCTCGTCGGGACCGGTGAAGACCACTGTGGGGTCGAACAAGAACCGTGTGGTATTTGCAGGCTGAATTGGCATGCTCTCAGCGAGCGAGAAGGGCCGCCGCGTTTCCGCGATAGATGCGCTCAAGAACGGTATCCGGCAATGCCAGGCCATAAATCTGCCATCGTCCCTGACGGGAAGCATGCGACGGATAGTCGAAATATTCGTCCTCGGTTTCAAAGAACCTGTAGTGTGCCCGGTACATCACCTCGTCCGGCAGCAGGTCCGCGCCGAAAAGTATGCGGTCAGCGAAGCGGAGGAAGAAGCACCGCGCGGTGAAGGGCTGGCGCCCCAGCTCAGCGACGCGAGCCGACATGTCGAGTTGCACATTCGGGTGCGCCTCCAGCAGCGCAGCCAGTGCCGCAAGGTCCTCCGGCTGCTCGCCCATGTGAGCAGCAACGAAGCGGGTTTCAGGGTGCCGCACGAAGACCGTGTTTCGCTGCGCGAGAAGTTCTTCCCTGCTGAATGCAGAGCCATAGAAGCTCCAGTCCGGATGCGCTGACAGTTCTTCGAAACGCTCATTGTGCGCATCGGTAGGCAGAAAGAATGCCGCAGGATCGGCAGTATGGAACATGATGAAGACGCCCAGCTCAGCCGCTCGCGCGAAAAGTGGGTCCAGTCGCGGATCATCGATGCGCAGCAGCGAGCCATCGCGGTCATGTAAGCGCAGGCCCAGGTCCTTCCAGATCTTCATTCCGATCGCCCCGGCAGCGACGCACTCCTCCAGCCGGCGCACCGACCGATCGAAGAAGCCCTCTTCACCCAGGTCGCGCCAGTCCATCCACGCAATCGTAGAGAAGCGGCCGGGAGACGCTGCGCGGAGTCGCGCCAGGCTCTCCAGTCCATCCGTGCCCGGCTTCATCGTGATGTTCACCAGGTGCTCGATGCCGCAGCTGTCCATGATGCGCAACACCTCCGCCGGCTGCAGCCCATCAATGTGGTTATGGAAATCGATCGCGGGAAATCGTGGCCGTTCGATCGAGTGTTCCGCAACTCGAAGCATCGATTGCGGTTTGAAGTCGCTCAGGTTCAAGCTGACCTCGCTCTCGGCAGTCATCATCGAGACGAACGGATCGCGCTCATCGCCCGGCATCTTGGCTCCCATCCTTGGCTAACATGGTCTGATCTGACGCAATAGCATTCATGCCTTGTGCTCGGCAATGGAGATTTCGTGCGAGCGGAGAAATGCCGAAAGAGTCTCCCGATCGGGCTGAGCGGCCGTGCCGCCCACGCCCGTCGCGGAGAGCGCTCCAGTCGCATTCGCCAGCATCAGGCACTCACGTAGCGGCCGCTGTGTCAGCAAGCCATGCACGAAACCCGCTGCAAAGGAGTCGCCCGCGCCGGTTGTATCCACCGCATCGATTCGAAATGCCTCAAGGTGAACCCTCTCCGCACCACGCACCGCGGTGGCGCCCTTGCTGCCCTGTTTCACCACAGCACAAGCTGTGCGGTCGCCAAGCACCGTGAGAGCGTCGGCCGTCTTCGATTTGCCGGTCAGAGCCTGTGCCTCCTGCGCGTTCACGAACACGACGTCGGCGGAGCGCATCACCTCCCATATCTCCGGCGACCAGCCCTGCGATGGATCGGAGTTGGGATCGAAAGAGACCGTAAGTCCAGAGGTCTTCGCGTCGGAGATCAGCCGAAGAAAGTCCGGCCGCAGCCGCTCCTGCAGGAAGTACGAGGTCAGATGCAAATGCCGGAATCCATCGATGAGGTTTGCAGGCAGATCGCCATATCCGAGATCTGCAATCGCGCCGAGGTGAGTCACAAGTGCACGATCATCACTGGTACTCAATACCACCGTCGCCCCTGTCGGTCGCGATGACAGAAGAAGGCGTCCGGTCGAGATGCCCAGATTCTCTAGTTCCTCGCGGCAGAAGCGGCCAAAATCATCATCGCCGGTCTTGCTGACGAAGCCGACGGGGTGACCGAGACGCGCCATGCCGCTCGCGAAGATCGCCGAAGCGCTACCCAACACCATCCGCATCTGCTGGGCGAGCACTTCACTCCCAAGCACGGGCGGCGAGGCAAGTCCCGAGAGCACGATGTCTACATTCAACTCGCCGACAACCAGCACAGCAGGCAACACGCGTTCACATTCCTCTCAGTGCAAGCGATCACATATCCGACCCGACCCGCATCATCGTTTCCTTACTTTTTGTTTCGATTCATTCCAGCGAGTGTAATACAATCCTCGACGGTTGGGAGCTGCAGATTCGGGTTGTCTCGATGCCAATTCGGAGCGTTCGGTAATCGTTAACGTTGATACCAAATCGCGCTCCAGAACGCACCAAAACACCCCTTTTGCGACACCGATTCGGTCAGGAGAGATGTTTGTGGATGCATTGAGTGCCTTATTGAAAGCGCCGGATCGGGGAGCTGAGCATACCGCCGCGGAGATTGCCCAGCAGCCGAAGACCTGGCCGGGCACGCTGAGCCTGTGCCGGCGGCAGCAGGACGATCTTCGGCGGTTCGTTGCAGAGACACGGGGGCCGGTGCTGCTGGTGGGCGCGGGGACCTCGGACTTTGTTGGCAGGTGCCTGGAGCGGCTGCTGGAGCAGCGCTGGCGCAGGCCGGTGTGCGCCGTAGCGAGCACCGAGTTGCTGACGGGCATGGATGAGCGGCTCCGTCCCGAAGAGGCGGCTCTGTGCGTCTCGTTCTCAAGGTCCGGCGACAGTTCGGAGGGGGTGGCGGTCATTGAAGAGATGATGCGCCGCTTTGGCCGGATAGCGCATCTGGTCGTCACCTGCAATGCTGACGGCGCGATGGCCCGGCTGGCGCACGATCACCCGCAATCGTACGCGCTGGTGCTCGATCCGGCGACCAACGATCGCGGCCTGGCGATGACCAGCTCGTTTTCTAACATGGTGGTGGCGGGCCAGGCGTTCGCGTATCTTGACGATCTTGATGGGTATGCAGCGATCCTCGAGCGGCTGGCTGCGAGCGCGCAGTCGCTGCTTCCACGGGCAGCCGACGCTGCGGCAAAGCTCGCGAAGAGCGGCTTTATGCGGGTGTGCTTTCTCGGCTCGGGCGCTCTGATGGCGACGGCGGCGGAGTCCGCCCTGAAGGTGCAAGAGCTGACCGCAGGCCGGATCTTCACCATGTCGCAATCCTTCCTCGGGCTGCGCCACGGGCCGCTCTCGTTTATCGATCAGCAGACGCTGGTTGTCGCTTATCTCTCGTCGGATGCACTGACCCGCGCGTATGAAACCGACCTGCTGGAGGATCTGCGCGGCAAGAAACTGGGAGCGACGGTTGCGGCCACTGGATTCGCGTTGACGCGCGAGGTATCGGACGCCGCAGATGTATCGCTCGGACTCGGCAATGACCCACGGAGCGCCCCGCCGGACACGCTGCGACCGCCGCTGGACGTGATCTTCGGCCAATTGCTGGGATTGTTCTTTTCGCTCGAAGCGGATCTGAAGCCGGACACGCCCAGCCCCTCAGGCGCCATCTCGCGCGTGGTATCGCAGGTAAAAATCCATAGCGCTCATCCTGTTCCGGAGCACAAGTGATCCGATCCAAGCGCCCATTGCCCTACTCCGTTGTCACGTCTCTATCTCTTTTGCTGGCCACCTCTGCGATCGGCTGGAATGGCTGGAGTGAACAGCCTCGCGCGAACGCGCAGAACAGCGCCTCCGCAGGAAGCCCCGCGGCTTCTGTCGCGAACTCCAATGAAGGGCGTATTGAGGACCAGGTCATCGCAGCTTCCTGGCCTCTCACTGACGGCAAGCCGACAGCTCTCGACGTGCGTGACCTGCGCGATGGCCGCACCATCCGGCTGAACGGGCCATTCCGGATTGCGCTGGAGAAGGACAACATTCTTGAGCCGGCAACGATGGCGCTGCTCGAGCCCGGCCATGTCGAAAAGCTGGCTCCTGAACCCCGGGCCACGGTCGCGGCAGAGCAACTGCCGGGCACTGCCATCCACTACCGGCTGGGCGATCCGGCAGGACGCTTCGTAGTGGATTGGGCTGTTGTGATGCGGCAGGATGCCCACTACGTACGGCAAGTGCTGACCATCACGGCGGGAAAAGAAGACGTCCCGATCACGCGAGTTGGCCTGATCGATGCAACCGCCCCGGAGATGAAGCTGACAGGAACGGTGAAAGGCTCGCCGCTGACTGCGGGCGAATTCTTCCTCGGTTTTGAGCATCCGCTCTCTACCTCAAGCGTCGTCCATGAGCATGGCGTAGCGGAGATGGAGCGTGTGCTGCCGCTGCGCTCGGGACAGACGGTGACCTACTCCTCGGTTGTGGGCGTGGCCGCACCGGGCCAGATGCGCCGCGATTTTCTCGCGTACATCGAGCGCGAGCGGGCGCATCCGTACCGCACTTTCCTGCACTACAACAGCTGGTATGACATCGGCTACGAGAACCCATACACGCAGGAGCAGGCGCTGGACCGCATCAACACCTTCGGCCGTGAGCTGCATGACAAGCGTGGGGTGACGCTGGACTCGTTCATGTTCGACGACGGGTGGGACGACCTTCACGGCATGTGGGCGATCCGCAAGGACTTCCACGATGGCTTCCTGCCGCTGAAGGCGGCGGCGGCGAAATACGGCACGGCGCCGGGCGTGTGGCTCTCCCCGTGGGGCGGCTACGCACAGGCGAAGCAGGAGCGCATTGCCGAGGGCAAGCGTGAGGGATACGAGATCGAGAAGGGCGGCTTTGC